>NZ_JBFBAX010000016.1:0-67819 GCF_040682395.1 Streptomyces sp. NPDC051207
CGCCCGGTTACATTCCGAACCCGGAAGCTAAGCCTTACAGCGCCGATGGTACTGCAGGGGGGACCCTGTGGGAGAGTAGGACGCCGCCGAACAATCATTGAGAAAAGGCCCACACCTTATGGTGTGGGCCTTTTCTGTTTTCCCTCTGGTCCCTTTCAGGACGGGCGGACCAGCTTTGTGTCGTACGCGAGAATCACCGCCTGGATGCGGTCCCGGGAACCCGTCTTGGCGAGGATGCGGCCCACGTGGGTCTTCACCGTCGACTCGGCCAGGTGGAGGCGGGTGGCGATCTCCGTGTTCGTCCAGCCCATGCCGATGACCGTGAGAATTTCCCGTTCGCGTCCGGTCAGGGACGCGAGGCGCGGGTCCTCGGCAGGGGCGGCGGAGGCGTCCGCGGGGCCGGCCGGCAGGTGATGGGCGTACGCGTCCAGGAGGCGGCGCGTGAGGCCGGGGGCGACCACCGCGTCGCCCGACGCCACCGCGCGGACACCGGACAACAGCTCCTCGGGCTGGGCGTCCTTCACCAGGAAACCGGAAGCTCCGGCCCTGAGGCCCGAGTAGGCGTACTCGTCGAGGTCGAAGGTCGTGAGGATCAGGACCCGGGTGCGGTCGCCGGCCGCGACGATGCGGCGGGTGGCCTCGATGCCGTCCAGGCCGGGCATGCGGACATCCATGAGGACCACGTCGGGCCGCAGCTCCGCCGTCATGCGGACCGCTTCGCTGCCGTTGGTCGCCTCGCCCACCACCGTCATGTCGTCCTGGCTCTCCAGAAGCATCCGGAAACCGAAACGCTGCAAGGGCTGGTCGTCGGCGATCAGGACCGTGGTCACTGCGGGTTTTCCTCCGGTAGGTGAAGACGGACGTACCAGCCCTGCTCCGGGGCGGGGCGGGGACCGGCCTCAAGTGTGCCGCCGTACAGGGCCGTCCGCTCGCGCATTCCCGGCAGTCCGCGGCCGTCGGAGGCGGTGACGGGCCGGCCGCCGCGGCCGCTGTCGGTGACCGTGACGGTGACGGCGCCGCCGGGGCCGTAGGAGAAGACGATGTCGGCCGTGGCGTGGGGGCCGGCATGCTTGAGGGTGTTGGTGAGGGCCTCCTGGACGACGCGGTACACGGTGAGCTGACGGCCCGGGGGGAGGGCGGGGTCGCCGTGGACCGTGGTCGTGACGGGCAGGCCCGCCGACCGTACGCCGGTCAGGAGCTGGTCCAGATCCGTGAGGGTGGGCTGTGGCGACAGTTCGGCCGAGCCGTCCTCCTCCTCGCGCAGGACGTCCAGCAGGCGGCGGAGTTCGCCCATGGCCTGACGGCTCGTGGTGCCGATGGCGTCGAGGGCCTGTGCGGCGCGCTCGGGGGCCTTGGTGGCCGCGTACTTGCCGCCGTCGGCGAGGCCCGTGATGACGGAGAGGTGGTGACCGATGATGTCGTGCATCTCGCGGGCGATGCGGGCGCGTTCGGCGGCCGTGGCGAGCTGGGCCTGCTGGTCGCGTTCGATCTCCAGGCGGCGGGCACGGTCCTCCAGGGCCTCGGTGTGGGTGCGGCGGGTGCGGACCGTGATGCCGATCAGGATCGCCACCGCGGTCGACATCAGCTGGGAGCCGATCTGCTGGTCCCAGGAGCCCTCCCCGTACCGGGCCGTCGACACCGCGACCGGTGCCAGTGTCAGGGCCGACGCCCACCACAGGTCGCGCGGGGGGCGGGCCAGGGCGATGTGGTAGACGACGCACAGCTGGAGCAGCGCCGCTTGGAGAGCGGCGCCGGTCCACGCGTTGACCAGGGCGAACGGCGCCATCGCGAGCAGGACGGCCGCGGGGTGGCGGCGCCGCCACAGCAGCGGTACCGAGAGGCCGAGGCTCAGGGCGAGGACGAGCCAGCCGGGCACATCCGGGTGGTGCGCGTTGTTGTGCCAGCCGCCGCCGATGTAGTCGGTGAGGGCGGCCGTCACCCAGAAGCCGGTGAAGTGCAGGTCCCACAGCAGCGGGTGGCGCCGGTCGAAGGCGCGCGCCCGCCGGCTGATCCGCTGGACGTGCTCGGTGAGGGGCTCGGCTGCCCGTTCTTGCGTCACGGGCTCCATGGTGGGGTGCGCGGCCCCCGGGGAGAACCTCATACGTCCCGGCGCCTCAGGGTCACCGCGGCCAGCGCCAGGGCGGCCGCCGCCCACAGGGCCATCGCCAGCAGTGCCGCTCCCCACGGCAGGGAGCCCGGGTGCGGTTCGGCGGTGGTGAGGGTCTGCAGCGCCGGACCGGGGAAGTGGCGCGCGGCGTCGTCGACGAACTTGTACGGCAGCATCGAGAGCACCTCGGGGAGGATCATCACCAGGGCGATGAAGGCGCCGGAGGCGATCGGGACGGAGCGGGCCAGTGCGCCGATGCCGAGGGCGAGGACGGTGAGGAGGGTGAGGCCCGCCGCGTTGCCGGCGAGGGCGCGCAGGACGCCGTCGTCGCCGAGGGAGGCCGCCTTGTCGGTGCCGGAGAGGAAGGACTGGGCGAGCGGGAAGGTGAGGAGGTTGGTCCACAGGGTGAGCGGGAAGGCGACCGCGGCCAGGACCGCCGCCTTGCACCACAGCACGGGCAGGCGGCGCGGCACGGCCGTCATCGTCGCCCGGATCTGGCCCGTCGAGTACTCGCCGGCCGTCGCCATGATGCCCAGTACGCCCAGGTTGATCTGCGCGAACTGCATGCCGAGCAGCACCAGGACGACCGTGTCGAGCTGTTCTCCGCCGCCGTCGTAGGCGGCGCTGAGGCCCACGCCCATGGCGACTGTCAGGACGGTCGTGGCGATGAGGTTGATCCAGGTGGAGCGCAGGGTCCACAGCTTGTGCCATTCGGAACGCAGCACGCGCGCCGGGGTCACGCGGTACGGGCCCGCGGGGAGGGTCGTCGTGCTCATGCTGCGGCTCCTTCCAGGGTCGCGGCGAACTCCACGTCGTCGCGGGTGAGTTCCATGAAGGCCTCCTCCAGGGAGGCGCGTCCCGGGGTGAGTTCGAACAGGGGGATGCCGTGGGCGGCGGCGGTGCGCCCGATGTGCTCGGCGTCCGTGCCGGCGACCCGGAGCGCCCCGGGGGCCTCGGCGGTGATGTCGGCGCCGGACGCGGTGAGCAGCCGTACCAGGGCGTCGGCCTCGGGGGTGACGACCCTGACGGTGCCCGCGCCGGACTGCCGTACGAAGTCGGTGACGGTCGTGTCGGCCAGCAGCCGGCCGCGGCCGATGATGACGAGGTGGTCGGCCGTGAGGGCCATCTCGCTCATGAGGTGTGAGGAGACCAGGACGGTACGGCCCTCGGCGGCGAGCGACTTCAGCAGGGTGCGGATCCACAGCACGCCCTCCGGGTCGAGGCCGTTGACCGGCTCGTCGAGGACGACGGTGGCCGGGTCGCCGAGCAGGGCCGCGGCGATGCCGAGCCGCTGGCCCATGCCGAGGGAGAAGCCCTTGACCCGGCGGTCGGCCACGTCCGTGAGCCCGGTGAGGCCGAGGACGTGTTCGACGCGGGTGCGGGGGATGCCGTGGGTGAGGGCGAGGGCCCGCAGATGGTGGCGGGCCGTGCGGCCCGGGTGGACGGAGCGGGCCTCCAGCAGGGCGCCGACCTCGGTGAGGGGCGCGGGATGGTCGGCGTACGCCCGGCCGCCGACGGTGGCGTGGCCGCGGGTGGGGGCGTCCAGGCCGAGGATCATGCGCATCGTCGTGGACTTGCCGGCGCCGTTCGGGCCGAGGAAGCCGGTGACGGTGCCGGGCCGGACGGTGAACGACAGGTCGGTGACGACGGTCTTGTCGCCGTAGCGTTTGGTGAGTCCCTGAGCTGAAATCATGCTTCGATGCTCGGCCGTGCGGGGGCGCCGGGCGTCGGGCCGTGGGCGGTATTCCAGGTGAGCGCGGTGGTACCCCGGTACTACGGTGACCGGTATGAGTGCGACGGCCCCCGGGGACTACGTGATCCGCTCCATACGCGCCGACGAGTGGCGTGCCGTGAAGGAGCTGCGGCTGGCGGCGCTGCGCGATCCGGTCGCGCCCATGGCCTTCCTGGAGACGTACGAGCAGGCCGCGGCCCGGGACGACGCGTTCTGGCGGGACCGGGCGGCCGGGTCCGCCGAGGGCTCGACCGGCGTGCGGCAGTTCGTCGCCGAGACGCCGGACGGGCTGTGGGCCGGGACGGTGACCGTCCTGATGGAGGAGGCCGGGACGACGGACTGGGCCGGGCATGCGGTCGAGCGGCGACAGGGGCACGTGGTGGGCGTGTACGTGCGGCCCGGGCACCGGGGCATCGGGCTGACCGAGGCACTGTTCGACGCCGGTGTGGAGTGGGCGTGGGGGCGCGGCGCGCAGCGGGTGCGGCTCATCGTGCATGAGCACAACGAGCGCGCGCAGGGCTTCTACCGCAAGGCGGGATTCGTGCCGAGCGGCGTCGTCGTGCTGCTGCCGCAGGCGGAGGGGGAGCGGGAGCTGGAGTTCGTCCTCGAACGGTGACCTTGCGTGCTACACCGGCAGTTCGTGGTGCGGCCAGCGGGCGCGGCCCTGTTCGCGGGAGCGCAGCAGGGCGAGGGTGTGCATGCCGAGGTCCGCTCCGCCGGCCAGCAGCTCCGGGAGCTGGGGGAGGGGGGCGACGGCCGCCACGTCGTCGAGGACGAGGGTCAGTGGTGGGTCGAGCCGACCGGAGGATGACCGTTCGGCCATGCGCCGGCCGTGCTCGACCACGCTTGCGACGAGCGCTGTCAGGAACGGCATCGCGCCCGGGTTCGTCCTGGGGTCCTCGATGGATTCACCCACCACATAAAGCGTGCCCCCTTCGTGCACGAAGGAATCCAGGGCGAGGGCATCAGTTCGGTTGGGATTGCACGCCTCGCGCACATTGACCCTGAACAGGGCGCCCAGCGCACGGCTCGTCAGTTCCTGGGCGACGTCCCGGCGTTCGGGATGCGCGGTGAGCGCGGCCTCCAGCTCGCCCGCCGAGCCCGGCGCCGCCTTGGGGTTGGTGCGGAGGATGCGTACGGCGTCCTGCACCTGGGTGCCCTGCGCCCAGCGGTGGAGGTGGCGGACGGTACGGCCGTCGACGGCGGCGGCGTGCAGATGGCAGCGCAGCAGGGTCTCTGCGGTGTCGCTCACGGCCTGGTCGATCCTGGCGGTGGGCCGGACGGGGGCGAGGAGCGCGGTGGCCCTGGCGGCTGCCGTCCGCTTGTCCTCGCAGCCCGCCGTGGGCGACCAGTGGAGGCGGGCCGGGGTGTCGCACAGGTGGGTGGGGTCGTAGAGGAGGACCGGGCCCAGCTTGGCGCGGGCGTCCTTGGTGTCCTGCCACAGGGCGGCGTTCGACGTGACGACGAGGGCGGGGCCCGCGGCGTCGCGTACGGCGGTGGCGGCGGTGGCGCGACGGGTGTCTTCCGGGGCGACCAGGACCTTTTCCCAGCCGGTGGTGGGTTCGGTGCCGAAGGGCGCGGTGGTCGTCGTGGCCGGCGGGGGCGCTGCCGGGCCGGGCTCGGGGGCGGTGCGTGGGGTGGGCAGCTCCTGCGGGGGTGCCGCCTCGTACGGGGCCGGGGCGGGCGCCTGCTGCAGGGCCTGAGGAGCCTGCTGAGGCGCTTCGTGACGCGCCGGTGCCGCCCTGCGCTCCGCGCGCCTGCGCAGCCGTACCGCCTTCCAGCGGGCGAGGGTGCCCACCGTGAACACCGTCAGGACGAACAGCAGCATCAGCTCGCCGATGAACAGTCCCCAGAACAGGCCGTACCCCGGCAGCTGGGCGGCCGGGGTGTCCGCCCAGGCGCCGGCCATGTCGTGCGGCTCGCCGATCAGGCGGCGCATGGCCAGCGGCGTACGGGTGAACGTGACGCCGTCGGGCCAGGCGCCGTGGGAGAACAGCCCGGCCAGGCCGGTGGCCGTCCACACCAGCAGGGTCATGCCGAGGAGGAACGCGAGTATGCCGATCAGCAGGCCGTCGGGGATGCCGCCCTGGCGCCGCCGCTCTCGGTGGTCGTCCGCTGTCACGCCCGTCCTCCCCCTACGCCACCGTCGATTCGGAGTCGCCGATGTGCTGCTCCACGAAGGCCGCCGCCCGCTCCTCCGCCTCCAGCTCGGCGGCGCGCAGGGCGTCGTCCGTGAGGTGGTCGTCCGACGACTCGGTCATCGCGCGGTCGGTGAAGACCAGCGGGCGTTCGGCCTCGGTGATGAGGTGCTTGACGACCTGGACGTTGCCGTTGACGTCCCAGACGGCGATGCCCGGGGTCAGCGACGGGATGATCTCCACGGCCCAGCGGGGCAGGCCGAGCACCCGGCCGGTGGCCCGTGCCTCGTCGGCCTTCTGGGCGTAGATGGTCCGGGTCGAGGCCATCTTCAGGATCGCCGCGGCCTCCTTCGCCGCCGCGCCGTCGACCACGTCGGACAGATGGTGCACGACCGCGACGAACGACAGGCCCAGCCGGCGCCCGAACTTCAGCAGCCGCTGGAACAGCTGCGCCACGAACGGGCTGTTGATGATGTGCCAGGCCTCCTCGACCAGGAAGATGCGCTTCTTCCGGTCGGGGCGGATCCAGGTGTGCTCCAGCCACACGCCGACGATCGCCATGAGGATCGGCATGGCGATGGAGTTGCGGTCGATGTGGGACAGGTCGAACACGATCAGCGGCGCGTCGAGGTCGATGCCGACCGTGGTCGGGCCGTCGAACATGCCGCGCAGGTCACCGTCGACCAGCCGGTCCAGGACCAGCGCGACGTCCAGGCCCCACGCGCGGACGTCGTCTATGTCGACGTTCATCGCCTCGGCGGACTCGGGTTCCGGGTGGCGCAGCTGGTCGACGATGTCGGACAGGACGGGCTGGCGGTCGACGACGGTCTCGTTGACGTAGGCGTGCGCGACCTTGAGGGCGAAGCCCGAGCGCTCGTCCAGACCGTGCCCCATCGCCACCTCGATGATGGTGCGCAGCAGCGCGAGCTGGCCGGTCGTCGTGATTGCCGGGTCGAGCGGGTTGAGGCGGATGCCGTGGTTCAGGGCGGCCGTCGGGTCCAGCCGGATCGGCGTTATGCCCAGTTCCTGCGCGATGAGGTTCCACTCGCCGACGCCGTCCTCGCCCTGCGCGTCCAGGACGACGACCTGGCGGTCCTTGAAGCGGAGCTGCCGCAGGACGTAGGTCTTCTCCAGGGCCGACTTGCCGTTGCCGGACTCGCCGAGGACGAGCCAGTGCGGGGCGGGGAGCTGCTGGCCGTACAGCTGGAAGGGGTCGTAGATGTAGCCCTTCCCGGAGTAGACCTCGCGGCCGATGATGACGCCCGAGTCGCCCAGGCCGGGGGCCGCCGTCGGCAGGTAGACCGCCTGGGCCTGTCCCGTCGAGGTGCGCACCGGCAGTCTGGTCGTCTCGACCTTCCCGAACAGGAAGGACGTGAAGGCGTCCGTGAGGACGGACAGCGGATCCCGCATCTGTTCCTCAGCCCCTACCTTCGAATGCCGGTGGCGAACGGAAGAGTGTTCACGAAGGCGCGGTGGTGCTCGCGGTCGCACCACTCCAGCTTCAGGTACGACTTTCCGGCCGACGCCCGGATGGTCCGCTTGTCGCGGGCCAGGGCCTCGGGGGAGCGGGAGGAGACGGTGATGTAGCCGACGAGGTTGACGCCCGCCGCGCCGCTGGCCAGGTCCTCGCCGCGCTGGTCGAGGCGGTTGTGGGCGGCGATGTCGCGGGGGTCGACGGTCCGGTTCATCTTGGCGGCGCGGGACGCCTCGGCCTCGTCGTTCGTCTTCTCCGTCAGCATGCGCTCGATGGCGACCTCGGTGGGCTCCAGGTCCATCGTCACGGCGACCGTCCGGATCACGTCCGGGGTGTGCACCAGCAGCGGGGCGAGGAAGTTGACGCCGACCGGGGTCATCGGCCACTCCTTGACCCAGGCGGTGGCGTGGCACCAGGGGGCGCGGGTGCTGGACTCCCGGGTCTTCGCCTGGAGGTAGGTGGGCTCCATGGCGTCCAGCTCGGCCGGCCAGGCGTTGCGCTTCGACATCGCCTGGATGTGGTCGATGGGGTGGTCCGGGTCGTACATCGAGTGGATGAGGGAGGCCAGCCGGGCCTGCCCGAGCGGCTGGCGCACCCGGATGTCGGCTTCCTGCAGCCGCGAGCAGATGTCGGTCAGCTCGCGCGCCATGACGACCGCGAGACCGGCGTCCCGGTCGAGCTTGCGGCCGCCCAGCGGGCGTGCGGCGCGGGCCATGGCCTGGCCCTCGGCGGCCAGCTCGCGCGTGTAGTGCATGCAGGCGACGAGGTACGCGCGGTGCTGCTCGCTGCTGGTCGACACCATCGACTGGAGCTGGTCGTACGACTCCTGGAGCCAGGCCGGGGCCCGGTCGTCGCCGCGGACGGCGACGTCCTTGGCGTGGGCGTCCGGGTCGGCGGGCAGGGTGCGCGCGAGCATCTGGATGCGGGTGACGAAGCCGTCGCCGTTCGCCACGTGCTTGAGCAGTGTGCCGAACCGGTCGACGAGCGCCTCCTGGTCCTCGGAGTCGCGCAGGCCGACGCCGGGGCCCTCGATCTCGATGGCGGCCGTGACGGTCTTGCGGTCCGCATGCAGCAGCACGGCGATCTCGTCCGGACCGAACGGCGCGGACAGCCAGGTGATGCGGCCGATGCCGGGCGGCGGGCCGATCTCCACCTCCCGCCCGTCGAGCCGGGTGCCGGCCTCCATGACGGCGGAACGGTACGTCGCGCTCCGCCGCAGGGTCCGCTTGTAGCTGCGGTTGATCTCGAACCACTTGTAGAACGTGCGGCGCTTGTACGGCACGTAGACCGCGGCCAGCGCGAGCAGCGGGAAGCCCATCAGCAGCACGATGCGCAGGGTCAGGACGGGGACGAGGAGCCCGCACATCATGCCGAGGAACGCGCCCGCGATGATCAGTGCGATCTCGCCGGTCTCGCGGTTGCGGCCGACGATGCCGTTCGGCCGGGCGCGGCCGATCAGGTATGTACGGCGGGGCGTGACCGGATGGGACAGGTGGGACTCGGTCGTCAACGCCCTTCACCTCCCGTGCGGTTGGTACTGATGTTGCGGGTGTTGCTGGCGTGCGGGGTGTTCGCCGGGCTGGCCTGGCGGGGCGCGGGGGCGGCGGAAGGGACGGATCCGCCGCCGGCGCGGGAGCTGTGCGCGGCGACGCCACCCGAGGCCGGGTTGGACGGGCGGGGCGTGGAGGAGTTCGCCTGGCCGTTGTTGTCGGCGCGGGAGCTGTGCGTCTTGATGCCCTGGGCGACGAGGGTGGCCGGGGAGCTGATGACGGCCGCCGCCTTGTTCTCGGCGCCCTGCATCAGGCGGTTGTTGCGGGAGCCGGCGATCTCGTCGCCGAAGCCGGGGACGAAGCGGTAGATCATCGCGGACGCGAAGATGGCGAGCAGGATGATGGCGAGGCCGGAGACCACGGCGGAGAAGGCGTCGGGCCCCTCCTCGGCGGACAGCGCCCCGGCGAGGCCCAGCACGATGACGATCACCGGCTTGACCAGGATGACGGCGATCATGATGCCGGCCCAGCGGCGGACGTGACCCCACAGGTTCTTGTCCACGAGCCCGGCGTAGACGACCGTGCCGAGCAGGGCGCCCACGTAGAGCAGCGCGGCGCGGATGACGAGTTCCAGCCACAGGACGCCGGCGGCGACGATCGACACCAGCGACACGACGATGAGCATGATCGGGCCGCCGCCGATGTCCTCGCCCTTCTTCAGGGCGGCGGAGAACGTCCCGAAGAACGTGTCCGTCTGCTCGCCGGTCGCCTTGGCGAGGACCTCGGTGACGCCGTCGGTCGCCGACACGATCGTGTAGAGGATCAGGGGCGTGAAGGCGGAGGCCAGCACGGTGAGCCAGAGGAAGCCGATGGCCTCCGACAGCGCGGTGGTGAGCGGCACGCCGCGTACCGCCCGCTTGGCGACGGCCAGCAGCCACAGCAGCAGCGTGAGGATCGTCGACGCGGCGAACACGACGGCGTACTGCTGGAGGAACGTGGGGTTCGTGAAGTCGACGTTCGCGGTGTCCTCGACGGCGGCGCTGAGCTTGTCGACGGTCCACGCGGCGGCGTCGGCGCAGCCCCGGGCGAGGGAGGAGAGGGGGTCGGTGGTGCCGGAGGGCTCGAACGAGGAGGACCCCGCTCCGCCGTCGCTGCCTCCGCTTTCGCAGTAGTCCCGGGCTCGGCCGCGGATGAGGTCGCAGGGGTTGTTGCTGGTCGTCGGCGTGGGGGTGGGATCGGCGACGGCCCGGGTGGCGAACAGCAGCAGCGTGCCCTGGACGACGGCGAGGGAAGCCGTGAGCTTGAGGAGGGGACGGTCAGCGCGCATAGGTGAAGCCTCCGTACTCCTCGACGGCCTTCGTCATGTCGTCGGCAGTGGAAACCCTCTGGTCGCCGCCGACCGGAACGGGTCCGTCCTTCTGCTGGAGGTCGGTGACCTTCCAGTCGTTGCCGACCCACCGCAGCGTGTACGAGGTCGTGTACCAGCTCTCGGTCACGGGATTCTTCGAGTTGTCGCCGGACAGGCCGAACAGCGAGGTGTACCAGACCTCGACCTTGGTCTCGGCCGAACCGGACGCGGTGACCTTGGTGCCCACCGGAATGACACGGGAGACGAAGGTCTGCCCGACCGGGGCGGAGCCGTCCTTCTCGAGGCCGATGTTGGTCAGGAACTTCTCGCTCGCATACGCCTTGTCGAGCTCCGCCTGCCGGGCGGCGGCGACATCGGGCGCGTACACGGTCTCGACGATCTCTTTCCGCCTGGCCGTGGTGAACATGTCGGCCGAGCCCAGCGCCACGGAGTAGTTGGCGGCGGCGCTCTGGGCGCCCTGCGCATCATGGGCATACCCGGTCGGGATCCCGCCGGCCTTCGCCCCCACGGGCCGCCGCCCGGTGGGGGCCGTCGCCGCTGATTCCGGCTTGTCCGCCGCCGTTTCGCCCGGTGCGGAATCGTCTCCTCCGCGGTTCGCGAAGGCGATGGCCGCGATGAGGAGGGCGACCACGCCGGCGACCGTCACCATGCTGCGGGACGACGACCGGCCGCCCCGCCGCGCGCCGCCGTAGACGTCGCCGCCCGCGCCGGGCAGCCGGGTGCGGGTCTGGCCCGTGCCCCCGTAACCGCCGGAGGCCTCGTGCTCGTCACCGAGACTCATGCCGCGTACGCCCCCTCGACGTCGAACGGATACACCTCGTGCGGGAATCCCTCGCGGTACGACGGTAGCCGCGCTGGCGCCTGCGCGGGCGCGGTGTGGTGACTCGGCATCAGGGAGACGCAACCTCAGTCGGTGGCACGACGGGCGGGTGGGTCGGAGGGGCAACCGGGCGGGCCCGGGGTGGACTGACCGACGGTATGAGCGCGCCGCTACACGGCCATGCCGTACACGATGGTGAAGAGCGTGCCGAGGGAGCCGATGATGAACACACCGGTCAGGCCCGCGATGATGAGGCCCTTGCCCTGCTCGGCGCTGAAGGTGTCGCGGAGCGCGGTGGCACCGATGCGCTGCTTGGCGGCGCCCCAGATGGCGATGCCCAGGCAGATGAGGATGGCGACCGCCATGACCACTTCGATCATCACCTTGGCCTCGTTGCCCAGGCTGCCGAAGGGGCCCCAGTCCGGAGCGATCCCGCCGATAATGGTGTTGATGTCTCCCTCGTCGGCTGCAAAGAACATGTAAGTCACCGCCCCTGGTGGATAGTTCCGCAGTCTCCCCTGCGGTGTGCAGAGGTCACGCCTCATTGTCGCCGACAAATCCGCCGTCGCATGTCGACTTGGCGTCATTGGTTGGCGGGTTTCGTGCGAATACCTTGCCACCGCCGCACACCGGCCCCGTCCCGGAGGGGCGGAGCGGTGTGCGAAGAGTCGTATCGTCACTCTGTGTATCACGGCAGGTCACGCCGGGCAATGAGGCCTGAGCGGAACCTGTCGTACGGTTGTGTCGTTGAACCCTTTCGCGGCTGTGCCGGGTTCCTGACGGCCGGTCGGGTGAGCGCGGTGGTGATATTCCGCCGACCGTGAGCGGTCACCCCACGGCGGGTTCCCCGCCTCTACACTGCCTGTGACGACGGACTCGTGGGTGGCGAGGGGCGGTTGACGGTGCGTAGGGCATGGATCGTGGGGCTCGCCGCCGTGGGTTCCGCCCTCGCCTTCGTGATGCTCCTCGTCGTCGGGGTCTACGTCGTCGCGGGGAACACGATGGGCGGCGCGGGCGGCGCGGGCCGGCAGCTCGCCAAGGGCTCGGTGCCCGCCGCGTACCAGAGGCTCGTGCAGCAGTGGGGGAACCTCTGCTCCGCCATCAACCCCGCGCTGCTCGCCGCCCAGCTCTACCAGGAGAGCGGCTTCAACCCGGGCGCGCAGAGCCCGGCGCAGGCCCAGGGCATCGCCCAGTTCATCCCCGGCACCTGGGCCACGCACGGCATAGACGGTGACGGGGACGGCGACCGTGACGTCTGGGACCCGAATGACGCGATTCCGTCGGCCGCCTCCTACGACTGCGAACTCGCGAAGTACGTCAAGGACGTCCCCGGGGACCCGACCGAGAACATGCTGGCGTCCTACAACGCGGGTGCCTACGCGGTCATCAAGTACGGGGGCGTGCCGCCGTACAAGGAGACCCAGAACTACGTCAGGACGATCACCACGCTGGCCGAGAGCTTCGCCGCGCCGGTCAGCCGCGTCGACCCCTCCGAGCAGGCCGCGGGCGCCATCGCCTACGCCCAGAAGAAGCTCGGCACGCTCTACCTCTGGGGCGGCAACGGCACCGCTGACCAGGGCG
The DNA here is from genome assembly GCF_040682395.1 of Streptomyces sp. NPDC051207. Taxonomy (NCBI): domain Bacteria; kingdom Bacillati; phylum Actinomycetota; class Actinomycetes; order Kitasatosporales; family Streptomycetaceae; genus Streptomyces; species Streptomyces sp. NPDC051207. The sequence continues at coordinate 12,712 of NZ_JBFBAX010000016.1, forward strand.
GACGCTTCGACTGCTCGGGTCTGACCAAGGCCGCGTACGAGAGCGTCGGCATCACCCTGCCGCGGGTCGCCAACGACCAGTACAACGCCGGTCCGCACCCGCGCCGGGACGAGCTGCTCCCCGGCGACCTGGTGTTCTTCTCGGACGACCTCACCAACTCCCGCGCCATCCGGCACGTCGGCATCTACGTCGGTGGCGGATACATGATCAACGCGCCCCGTCCGGGGGCCGTCATCCGCTTCGACCCGATCGACACCCCGGACTACTTCGGTGCCACCCGGGTCACCGAAGATGGCGCGAAAGCGCTCCCCACCGGGGTGTGACCCGATGGTGAACCCGCCCCCTGAGCTGCGGCGATGGGTCTCTCTTCGGTAACGTCTGCGTGATCATTCGGTGGAGTGTGGAACGTATTTGCGGGGGCCGTGCGTTCCTGATGACGTGTCCGGTACGACCGCGCGGACACACGTGGGCGCGATCCACAGACCACGGGGGTGGCAAGCGGCGCACCACACAGGGGTGCGCCGGGAAATGAACACGACGAAGGGGCCGCAGCACCATGGCTGGACTCGCCGCATCCGGGTCGAACCCCGACGTCGAGCTGCTCTACGACATCAACGGCCTGGCCAAGGACGCACCGGCCTGGTTCGACCGGGTCATGCAGTACGTCGGTGAGTACGGACTGCTGCTCGCGCTGCTGCTGCTCGTGCTTGCGTGCTGGTGGACCGTGCGGCGCCGTGGCGGCGAGGACGCCGCGCCGTCCGTCGCGGCCCTGGTGTGGGCCCCGCTCGCGGCGGGCGTCGCCGTCCTGGTGAACGTGCCGATACGCGGGTTCGTGGAGCGGCCCCGCCCGTTCCGTGTCCATCAGGGGCTCGAGGTCCTCCAGCCCGGCAAGACCGACTTCTCCTTCGTCAGCGACCACGCCACGATCACCATGGCGATGGGCGTCGGCCTGTTCGTCGCCCACCGCAGATTCGGCCTCGTCGGCATCGCGCTGGCGCTCATCGAGGGCTTCTGCCGGGTCTACATGGGCGTGCACTACCCGACGGACGTCGTCGGCGGGTTCGCGCTCGGCACGGCCGTCGTGCTGCTGCTCTCGCCGGTCGCCATGGCGCTGCTGACGCCGCTGGCCACGGCGATCGAGCGGTCCCCGCGCGCCGGACGGCTCATCACCGCCCGCCGCACCCCCGGTCACGACACGGTGGTCCCGGGCGCCACGGCGGAGCGGCACCCCGGCTCCGAGGAGCGCGACCTCGCCGCCTGACGCGGACGCCGGAGGAGCCCGCGCGTCCACGGGGCGTGGGGGCGCCCGACGCCGGCGGCGCCCGCGCGTCTACGGGGCGTGCGGGTGGTCGAAGAAGCGGTGCGGGTCGTACTGCCGCTTCAGCCGCGCCAGGCGCGGCGCCGCGTCCCCGTAATAGGCCGTGCGCCAGTCGGTGAGCGTCGGGTCGGTGTAGTTCTGGTACGCCGCGCCCGACGCGTACGGCCGCATGGCCCGGTGAGCCCGCGTCAGCCAGGCCTGGGCGGCCTCGCCCGGCGTGCCCGGCCGCCAGGCCGCGATGTACTGGGCCAGCATCCGGTGACGCCGGTGCACGAACGCCGTGGCCGTCGGGGAGACCCGGTTCACGGCGCCGCCCAGCGCCGTCAGCGAGAAGCTGCCCGTGCCGCCGCGCACCGACCCGATGCCCGAGAGCAGTGCGCGGACGCCCGCCGCCGGCAGCGGCCGGTCGTAGAAGTCCGAGCGTGCCGTGTACGTCTCCCGGCGCAGCGAGCCCTGCGGGGAGCGGCCCGGTGTGCGGCCCGGCAGATGGCAGGCGGCGTCGGAGGCGAAGCCGGAGCAGCCGGCGTAGACCTCCATGGACTCCTCGTACGAGCGGCGGCGCAGCGACACGCTGCTCGCCGGGGCGCCGATGCGGCCGGCGAGCCGGTCCACGGCGTTCTGCAGTTCGCCGTGGGTGCCGAGGGAGAACGCGCTGACGGAGACCGCCGGGGTGCCGCCCGCGGTGCTCGCCAGGTGCAGCGCCGACCAGATCTCGTCCGGCTGTCCGGGCCCCCACTCCTGCCAGGCGCGCACCACGGCGGCGGCTTTCGGCCAGGGCCAGGTCAGGTACGCCGTCACGCCCTGCGGCGCGGGGCTGGTGCGGAAGCGCAGCCCGGTGACGACGCCGAAGGTGCCGTTGCCGGCGCCGCGCAGCGCCCAGAACAGGTCCGGGTGCTCGCTCGCGTCGGCGGTGAGCAGCCTGCGGTCCGCGGTGACCAGCGTGGCCCCCGTCAGGCTGTCGCAGGTCAGGCCGTACGCGCGGGAGACCACGCCGTGCCCGCCGCCGAGGGCGAGCCCGGAGATGCCGACCGTGGGGCACGAACCGGCCGGGACCGTCACGCCCTTGGCGGCCAGGGCGCGGTAGACGTCGATGAGCTTGGCCCCGGCGCCGACGACGGCCTCGCCGCCGCCCGGCCTGATCGAGGCCAGCCGGGAGACGTCGAGGACGAGACGTCCGTTGCCCGAGGACCAGCCGGCGTAGGAGTGGCCGCCGTTGCGGACGGCGACGCGCAGGCCGCGGGCGCGGGCGTAGGACAGGACCGTGCGGATGTCGTCGGAGTGGGCCGGGTAGGCGACGGCGGCGGGTGTCAGGCCGTCGAAGCGGGTGTTGTAGAGCTGCCGGGCCGTCGGCCAGTCCGCGTCCCCGGGCCGCACCAGCGCGCCGTCCAGGTCCCCGGCGAGGGCCGGCCAGTCGGCGGCCGTGACCGCCGGGCGCGGCGGCGTGCGGGAAGCGGAGGAGGCCTTCGGGCCGGCGTGCGCCGGGCCGGGGCCGCCGCCGTCGCACGCGCCCGCGACGACCGCCGCGGCGGCCACCGCGCCGCCCGAGATGAACGTACGCCGGTCCATGTGCGCCTCCCGAGGGCCCCGTGGAACGAGACGGGACAGTGCCCACAAGGGTTCCACGGCGTGCGCCCGGTGGCGGTCAGCCGGGCGTGTGCTCCTCCGCGTCCGCCCGCGCCAGGCTGCGCGCCCGGCGCGCGGGGCCGCGCCAGCCGCAGGAGCAGCGGGCCATGCAGAACGGCCCCTGTTCGACCGTCGTGGTCCGGTGCTGTGCCGAGTCCCCAAAAGGTTCGGGCCCGTCCTGCTGCGTCACGCGCTCCACGGTAGCGGGGACGGGTGGCGGGCTGTGTACGGGCGCGTGACGGGGCTCCCTACCCGTCGTTAACCGGAACGACGGAGAGCCGGGACGGACGGCGGCGGTTGGGGGTAGGCAGGCGATGGCTGGGCGGCGGCACAGGCGGATGGGCGGGGCGTTCGTCGCGGCGGGGCTCGTGGGCTGCGTCTGCCTCGGCACCGGCGGCTGCTCCGGGAGTCCGCGGGCCGCCGCCGACGACGCGCGGGCGGGCGATCCCGTCGAGGTGCTGCACCGGGCGGCGGACCGGCTGGCCGAGGCGGGCAGTTCCCAGGCCCGTACGTCGATGGAAATGGCGACCGGCGGGACCCGGGTGACCATCCGGGGCGAGGGCGTCTACGACTACCGCAGGCAGCTCGGCCGGCTGCGGGTGCTGCTGCCGCACGGCCCGGCCGGCACCGGGCCGCAGCGGCCCATCACCGAACTCCTCGCGCCGGGCGCCCTGTTCATGAAGAACCGCGGCGCCGGGGTGCCCGCCGACAAGTGGGTGCGGGTGGACACGGCCACGCTGTCCGACGGGAACCTGGTCACCGGCGGCGCCACGGACCCGTTCACCGCCGCCGAGGTGCTGCGCGGCACCCGGCGAGCGGCCTACGTCGGGGACACCGAGTTCGCCGGGACCCAGGTGCGGCACTACCGGGGGACCGCCGACCTCGTGCTGGCCGCGCGGTCCGCCACGGCGGCCAACCGGCAGGCTCTCGCGGCGGCGGCGAAAGGGTTCGCCACGGCCGTCGTCCCGTTCGACGTCTATCTGGACGACGTCGGCCGCATCCGCAAGGTCCGCCACCGGTTCAGCTTCGTCAACGGCCGCCAGAAGGCCCCGGTCGCCGTCGCTTCCACGACGCTGCTGTTCGACTTCGGCGCCCCCGTGCGCGTACGGCTGCCGAAGGCCGAGGACATCTACGCCGGCCGGATCGCCGAAGAGTGAGCAAGGTCACGCGTGTGCCTGACGGGCGTCAAGAACTAGCCCTTCCGTGCCATGCGCGGCGCGTGGGCCGCTGCCTACTCTAGGAAGCCGGTGACGGCAGAGACGAGGTGACGCACGTGGCTCCGGTCGGCGGTACGGCAGTTCAGGACCACGTGGCCCTCGCCGAGATCGAGCTGTGCGGGGAGCTGATCATCGCGGCCTCGGCCGCCCACGAGGAGCGGCTCAGCCTGGAGAGCATCGACGAGGTGCTGAAGGTGGCCGAGGAGAGGTCCCGCGGCACGGCCCGGTGACCGTGGAAGCCGTCCGGCGCCGGGTGGCCGGAAATCGTCCCTGTCCGGTTCCGGCCGGAAGCTGAACCCCGCTCAGGTGCGCAGCAGCCGTCCGATCGCCTTCGTCGCCTCCTCGACCTTCGCGTCGATCTCGGCGCCGCCCTTGACGGCCGCGTCGGCGACGCAGTGGCGCAGGTGCTCCTCCAGCAGTTGCAGCGCGAAGGACTGCAGGGCCTTGGTGGAGGCGGACACCTGGGTGAGTATGTCGATGCAGTAGACGTCCTCGTCCACCATCCGCTGCAGGCCCCGGATCTGGCCCTCGATGCGGCGCAGGCGCTTGAGGTGTTCGTCCTTCTGCTTGTGGTAGCCGTGCACGCCGTGGTTGTGGTCGGTCGAGGCGTCCGTTTCATCCACGGTCTCCGGCGCGGAGGGCGCACCGGCGCCGGCCTCGGTGGTCGTCATCGCGTCCTCCTGGTGAGCGGATGGCGGACATATACCCCTAGAGGGTATATGGTAGCGAACTTCGTGGGTATAGGCCTGTTGGCGCCCCCGTGCTCATCACTGTGCCTGATGGGCGACACTGGTGGGCGGCCCGATAGCCGTGGCCGGATGATGCGCCTAGCATCAGCCTGACCGAAACCGATGCATCCCGAGGACCCCACGTGCGCTTTCGTCTGACCCCCAGGGAGACGAGCTTCTACGACATGTTCGCCGCATCCGCGGACAACATCGTCACCGGCTCGAAACTCCTGATGGAACTGCTCGGGGCGGACGCCTCCGCCCGGGCCGAGATCGCAGAGCGTATGCGGGCCGCCGAACACGCGGGTGACGACGCGACGCACGCGATCTTCCACCAGCTGAACTCCTCGTTCATCACGCCGTTCGACCGTGAGGACATCTACAGCCTCGCATCGTCCCTCGACGACATCATGGACTTCATGGAAGAGGCCGTCGACCTCGTCGTCCTCTACAACGTCGAGGAACTGCCGAAGGGCGTCGACCAGCAGATCGAGGTCCTCGCCCGCGCCGCCGAGCTGACGGCCGAGGCGATGCCGAACCTCCGCACCATGGACAACCTCACCGAGTACTGGATCGAGGTCAACCGCCTGGAGAACCAGGCCGACCAGATCCACCGCAAGCTGCTCGCCCACCTCTTCAACGGCAAGTACGACGCCATCGAGGTGCTGAAGCTCAAGCAGATCGTGGATGTGCTGGAGGAGGCGGCGGACGCCTTCGAGCACGTGGCGAACACGGTGGAGACCATCGCCGTCAAGGAGTCCTGACCCGTACATGGACACCTTCGCTCTGGTTGTGACCATCGGGGTCGCGCTCTTCTTCACGTACACCAACGGCTTCCACGATTCGGCGAACGCGATCGCCACGTCCGTGTCCACGCGCGCGCTGACGCCGCGGGCGGCGCTGGCGATGGCCGCCGTCATGAACCTGGTCGGCGCGTTTCTCGGCTCGGGGGTCGCCAAGACCGTCAGCGAAGGGCTGATCGAGACGCCCGAGGGGTCGACGGGGATGGGCATCCTCTTCGCGGCACTCGTGGGCGCGATCACCTGGAACCTGATCACCTGGTACTTCGGGCTGCCGTCGTCCTCCTCGCACGCGCTGTTCGGCGGCATGGTGGGCGCGGCGCTGGCCGGCGGCACGACCGTGTACTGGCACGGGGTGCTGGAGAAGGTCGTCATCCCGATGTTCATCTCGCCCGTCGTCGGCCTGCTCGTCGGCTACCTGGTGATGACGGGGATCATGTGGATCTTCCGGCGGGCCAATCCGCACAAGACGAAGCGGGGCTTCCGGATCGCGCAGACGGTGTCGGCGGCGGGCATGGCCCTGGGGCACGGTCTGCAGGACGCCCAGAAGACGATGGGCATCGTGGTGATGGCGCTCGTCATCGCCGACGTCGAGGACTACGGGGACCCGATTCCGATCTGGGTGAAGATCGCGTGTGCGGTGATGCTGTCGCTGGGCACGTATGCCGGTGGGTGGCGGATCATGCGGACGCTGGGGCGCAAGATCATTGAGCTGGATCCGCCGCAGGGGTTCGCCGCGGAGACGACGGGGGCGTCGATCATGTTCGCGACGGCGTTCCTGTTCAAGGCGCCGATCTCCACGACGCACGTGATCACGTCGGCGATCATGGGTGTGGGGGCGACGAAGCGGTTGAACGCCGTGCGGTGGGGTGTGGCGAAGAACATCATCCTGGGATGGTTCATCACGATGCCGGCGGCTGCCGGGGTGGCGGCGTGCGCGTTCTGGGTGGTGAACCTGGCGTTTCTGTAGGGCCGCGGGTTTCCGGCGCGGCGCGCTGCCGTGACGCCAGGGGGGTCGCGCGGCCCGGCGCTGACGGGTTGCCGTCCGCGCCGCCGCCGTCTCGCCACCCACTGCCCGCGGTCGCCGACGGCGAGCAGGGGTCGTGTCGGGCGAACCGCGCGCTACGCGCACCCCCACCCAATCCGCGCAGGCCGCCGCAGGCATCCGTGTCGGCCGCCGGAGACGTGGCGCGGGCCCGCCCCCGGGAGCCGGGGGCGGGCCCTTTGCCTCACGGTGGCACCGCCATGCAGCACCGCGAGGGGTCTCGCGCCGTCGGCTCAGCCGAAGCGGCCGGAGATGTAGTCCTCGGTCGCCTGGACCGACGGGTTGGAGAAGATCCGCTCGGTGTCGTCGATCTCGATCAGCTTGCCCGGCTGCCCCACGGCGGCCAGGTTGAAGAAGGCCGTGCGGTCGGAGACCCGCGCCGCCTGCTGCATGTTGTGCGTCACGATGACGATCGTGAAGCGTTCCTTCAGCTCACCGATCAGGTCCTCGATCGCGAGCGTCGAGATCGGGTCCAGCGCCGAGCACGGCTCGTCCATGAGCAGGACGTTCGGCTCGACCGCGATCGCCCGGGCGATGCACAGACGCTGCTGCTGACCGCCGGACAGGCCGGAACCCGGCTTGTTCAGGCGGTCCTTGACCTCGTTCCAGAGGTTCGCGCCGCGCAGCGACTTCTCGACCACGTCGTCCAGCTCGGACTTCCTGTACTTGCCGTTCAGCCGCAGGCCCGCCGCCACGTTGTCGTACACCGACATCGTCGGGAACGGGTTCGGCCGCTGGAAGACCATGCCGACCTCGCGCCGCACGGCGACCGGGTCGATCCCGGCGCTGTACAGGTTCTCGTCGTCGAGCATGACCTTGCCCTCGACGCGTCCGCCCGGCGTGACCTCGTGCATGCGGTTCAGCGTCCGCAGGAACGTGGACTTGCCGCAGCCGGACGGGCCGATGAAGGCCGTCACGGAGCGGGGCTCGATCGTCATCGAGATGTCCTCGATGGCGAGGAAGGAACCGTAGTAGGCGTTGAGGCCGCTGACATCAATGCGCTTGGCCATGGTGAATCACTGCTTCTTTCGAGTCCGAGTCGCTGACTGTTCGTCCCTGGCCGCGTCAGCGACCGGTCTTCGGGGCTTTCCAGCGGGCGATGCCGCGGGCCCCCAGGTTGAGGATCATGATGAAGGCGATGAGTGTCAGTGCCGCCGCCCAGGCACGGTCGTAGGCCGCACCCGAGCCGCCGCTGTTCGCGTACTGGAGGTAGATGTACATCGGCAGCGAGGCCTGCGGGTCGGAGAAGGGGTTGGTGTTGATGAAGTTGGTGCCCCAGACCAGCAGCAGTACGGGCGCGGTCTCGCCGGTGATACGGGCGATGGCGAGCATCACACCGGTGGTGATGCCGCCGAACGACGTCGGCAGGACCACCTTCAGGATGGTGCGCCACTTCGGCACGCCCAGCGCCAGCGACGCCTCGCGCAGCTCGTTCGGGACGAGCTTGAGCATCTCCTCGGTGGAGCGGACGACCACCGGGATCATCAGGATGGACAGGGCGAGCGAGCCGGCGAAGCCGGAGTAGCCCATGTCCAGGATCACGATCCACAGACTGAGGATGAACAGACCGGCGACGATCGACGGGATGCCCGTCATGACGTCGACGAAGAAGGTGACGGCCTTGGCGAGCTTGCCGCGCCCGTACTCGACGAGGTAGATCGCGGTGAGCACGCCGACCGGTACGGAGACCAGGGTGGCGAGGCCGACCTGCTGCAGCGTGCCGAGCAGTGCGTGGTAGACACCGCCGCCGGGCTCGGTGTCGGCGACGACGCCCATCGAGTGGGTGAGGAAGTAGCCGTCGAGGACCTTCACGCCCTGCTCGACGGTCTCCCAGATCAGCGAGGCGAGCGGCACGAGGGCGATGATGAACGCGACCCACACCAGGCTGGTCGCGATGCGGTCCCTGGCCTGCCGGGGGCTCTCGACGGACGCGGAGATTCCGTACGTACCGACGACGAAGGCGAGTGCGGCGATCAGGCCCCACTGGATGTTGCTGTCCAGCCCGGCGGCGGCGCTGATGCCGAGGCCGACGCCGACGGAGCCCACGGCGAGCGCCCAGGGGAACCACTTGGGCAGCGTCGCGCCGCGCAGGGAGCTGCGCTTTTCGGTGACGGTTGCGTTGCTCATGCGTTGGCCCCCGAGTACTCCTTGCGGCGGGCGATGATCAGGCGGGCCGCGCCGTTGACCAGCAGGGTGATGACGAAGAGCACCAGACCGGACGCGATCAGGGCGTCCCGGCCCATCGTGGTGGCCTCGTTGAACTTGCTGGCGATGTTCTGGGCGAAGGTGCCGCCGCCCGGGTCGAGCAGGCTGGCGGTGATGTCGAAGCTCGGGGAGAGGACCATCGCGACGGCCATCGTCTCGCCGAGGGCGCGGCCGAGGCCGAGCATCGAGGCGGAGATGACGCCCGAGCGGCCGAACGGCAGCACAGTCAGGCGGATGACCTCCCAGCGCGTGGCGCCGAGGGCCAGGGCCGCCTCCTCGTGCATCTGCGGGACCTGCCGGAAGACCTCGCGGCTCACGTTGGTGATGATCGGCAGGATCATGATGGCGAGCAGGATGCCGACGGTGAACAGCGAGCGGGGCGCGCCGCCGTTCCACTCCAGGATGCCGGTCCAGCCGAGGTACTCGTCCATCCAGCCGTAGAGGCCGTTGAGGTTCGGGACCAGGACGAGGGCGCCCCACAGGCCGTAGACGATGGACGGCACGGCGGCGAGCAGGTCGATGACGTAGCCGATGGTGCCGCCCAGCTTGCGCGGGGCGTAGTGGGTGATGAACAGGGCGATGGCCACGGCGATCGGGACCGCGATGACCATGGCGATGATCGACGACACGATGGTGCCGAAGACCAGCACGGCGATGCCGAACTCGGGCGGCATCCCGCTGGGGTTCCACTCGAAGGTGGTGAAGAAGTTGGCCTCGTCCTTGCCGATGGCGAGGACGGCCCGGTAGGTCAGGAAGGCCGCGATGGCGGCCATGATCACCAGGACCAGGATGCCGGACCCGCGGGAGAGCGCGAGGAAGACCCGGTCTCCGGGGCGGGTGGCGCCTCGTGCGGCGCGCTTCTGCTCGGCGGTGGGCGGCTGCACGGGTGGGGGTGCGGTGGGGTTCTGTGTCGATATGTCCATTGAGTTCTCCGGTCTGCGGAGCAGCCCGCGGGGCGGCTCTCACGGAGCCCCGCGGGTCGCGGGCTCCTGGCGGCGGTGCACCGGACAGTGCGGTCCGGCCCCGGGGAGGGGCCGGACCGCGACTCAGGTCAGCTCAGGCCCGAGATGGTCTCGCGGACCTTGGTGATGATCTCGGTGGGCATCGGGGCGTAGCCGACGTCGGCCAGCAGGCCCTGGCCCTCTTCGGAGGCCATGTAGTTCAGGAAGGACTTGGTGGCGGGCAGGGTGTCCGCCTTGTTGCCCTTGTCGCAGACGATCTCGTACGTCACGAGGACGATCGGGTAGGCACCGTCGGCGGACGGCGTGTAGTCGAGCTCCAGCGCCAGGTCCTTGCCGGTGCCGACGACCTTGGCGGCGCCGATGGCGGCGGTCGCGTTCTCGATCGTGGCCTTGACGGGCTCGGCGGCCTCGGTCTTGATGTCGACCGTCTTGATGCCGTCCTTGGCGTACGACAGCTCGAAGTAGCCGATCGCGCCGGAGGTGGCCTTCACCTGCTGGGCCAGGCCGGAGGAGCCGTTGGCGGACTGGCCGCCCGCGCCCTTCCACGCCTTCTCCGGCTCGTACTTCCAGTCCTTCGGCGCGGCGGCCTTCAGGTACTTGGTGAAGTTGTCCGTGGTGCCGGACTCGTCGGAGCGGTGGAAGGCCTGGATCTGCAGGTCGGGAAGGTCCGCCTCGGGGTTCAGCTTGGCGATGGCGGGGTCGTTCCACTTCTTGATCTTGCTGTCGAAGATCTTGGCGAGCGTGGAGGCGTCCAGGTTGAGCGTGTCCACGCCCGGGACGTTGAAGCCGACCGCGATCGGGCCGCCGACCATCGGCAGGTCGATGCCCTGGCCGTCCTTGCAGACCTTCTTGGACGCCTCGACCTCCTCCGGGTCCAGCGCGGAGTCCGAACCGGCGAAGGCGGTCTGGCCCTGGACGAACGCGGTGATGCCGGCGCCGGAACCGTCGGGACGGTAGTTGACCTGCACGTCCTTGCAGCTGGCCGTGTACTGCTTGATCCACGCGTCGATGGCGTTCTTCTGGGCCGAGGAGCCGGAGGCCTGGAGCTGGCCCTTGGCGTCGCCGCAGTCGATGTTGCCGGCCTGCGTGGTCTCCGAGGAGTCGCCACCGGGGTTGCCGGTGTCGTCGGAGCCGCACGCCGTGAGGGCCAGGGCGCCGGAGACGGCGAGAGCACCGAGAGCGAGGGCCCGCCGGTTCTTGCGCTGAAGCTTCACTTGAGGGAGTTCCTTCCAGGAGCCGCCGTCCTGATTCGGCGGCGTGCGAAGTCTGTTGGATGCGGACGCGTGGTCGAGGGATTTCGCGGCACGGCTCGCATCGGCTAAGGCCGAAATTAGGCAGAACAGGTGAAGGCGCCGATGGCCGTAAATGAACGGCAGGTGAACCCCTGAGGACGGTGCGGTGAGGTAACGGAAAGCTTACGTCAAGGACACGGAATGATTCCGGCGTCCTGGGACATCCGGGGCCTCCCGCCGGACCGTCACCGCGTCGCCGAAGGGCGGGCATGCGTCAGACACCTCTAGGTCAGGCGCAGCGCCTCCAGCAGCGCGTCCACCAGGTCCCGGTCGTGCGGGCGGGTGAGCCGCAGCCGCGCGGGACCGGGGGGCAGCCACAGGACGCGGTCGACCTCGTCGGACGGGACGAAGGAGCCGGCGACGGCCTCGGCCGCCCAGTAGCGCACCTGCTTGGGGCGGCCGTTCGCCACGTACCGCACCGTGGGCAGCGCGGGGCCCGGCGCGGCGACGTGGCCGGTTTCCTCCTCCACCTCGCGCAGTGCGCCGGCGAGCGGTTCCTCGTCGCGCCGCAGCTTGCCCTTGGGGTGCGACCAGTCGTCGTACTTCGGCCGGTGCACCAGGCAGATCTCCAGCTCGCCGTCGAGCGGGGAGCGCCGCCACAGGACGCAGCCGGCCGCCTGAACGGTGCCGTTGCCGGGAGTGCCCACCGCGTACTCACCGCCTCCGGGAGGATGTCGTCCGCTTTCGGCCAGGCCCTAGGGGGTGCCGACCGTTTCCTTCTGCCAGCAGCGCTGGAACGCGTACCGGGCCGCCTCCACCTCGTGCCGCTGATCGGCGTGCAGCACGCCGAGCGCGTACGCCGTCGCCGGGGCGATCCGGGGCGTACGGGCCGCCTGCGCGGCGGCGGCTGCGGCCTCCGAGGCGTCGCGGTGCCGGTCCAGGGCCTGCCCCGCGGCCAGCAGCCGCAGGTCCACGGGGGCGTCCTCGCCGTGCAGCACCTCGCGCGCGTACCGGTGCAGGCGCAGCAGCAGGCGGACCTGGTGCCAGGGCGCGTCCTGCGGGTGCGGGGCCGGGTCCGGGGACAGGCCGTGGATCAGCGCCTCCGAGTTGTACGGGCTGCCGGCGGTGACCAGCGGCAGCGCCGCAACCGCCGCCGCGAGCCGCTCCTCGGCCGCCGCTGCCGCCGGACCCAGCTCCGCGGTCGCGCCGGTCTTGGCGAGGGGGACCTCACTGGCCAGTACGGCGACCTTGTCGGCGACCGCGTGGAAGCGGCTGCTGCCGAGCGCCTGGAGGGCGGTGGAGTGGGCGCGGGTCCGGGCCAGGGTCAGCTGGCGTTCGAGGAGGGCGCCCGCCTTGGCCGCGCCGACGGTGAGGTTGCCGCGGTCGGTGGCGGCGGGCGGGTGAGGGCGGGAGCCCGGGCTGCCGGGGTCCGCGGTGGCCGACGAGTGGGCCCGGGCGCCAGGGCCGCCGGGGTCCGCCGTGCCCACGGCCACGCCGCCCCGGGCCGGGCCCGTGCCCACGGCCACGCCCCCCTGGGCCGGGACCACCGCCGCGCCCGACAGGCGGTGCAGAGCCTGCAGCAGCCGCTCCAGGCGGGACGCGTACGCGTGCTCCAGCGCCAGCGTGCCCGACACCCAGGCCAGTTCGGGGCGCATCGACTCCGCCCAGTCGGCGTCCAGGAGCGCCTGGAAGGTGTGCAGGCTGCCGCTGATCCGGCGGGCCGAGCGGCGCAGCGCCCGGGCCGCGTCGACGGGACCCCCCGGGCCGCCCGCCGCGCCCGTCCCCCCGGTCTCCCGGTGCAGGCGCAGCGCGCGGAGGAACTCGGTGGCCTGGCCGCGCAGGTAGCCCGCGAGGGCGTCCCCCGTCACCGGTACGGCCGTGGGGTCCGTCGGGTCAAGGTGTTGCTGTGCCACGCCGGCGCCTCCGGGCGTCAATGAGCATCTCCTGGATGTTGCGCAGCGGCACGCCGTCCGCGTCCGTCGCGTGCCGGGTCCAGTCGCCGTCCGAACCGAGGTGCCAGGACGCGGTGGTGTCCGACATCCCGGTCTCCAGCAGGCGGTTGAGGGCCGCCCGGTGCCCGGGGTCGGTGACGCGGACCAGTGCCTCTATGCGGCGGTCGAGGTTGCGGTGCATCATGTCGGCGCTCCCCAGCCACACCTCCGGCTCGCCGCCGTTGCCGAAGGCGAAGACCCGGGAGTGCTCGAGGAACCGGCCGAGCACGGAACGCACCCTGATGTCCTCCGACAGGCCCGCCACGCCGGGGCGCAGCGCGCAGATGCCGCGCACCCACACGTCCACCGGCACGCCCGCCTGGGACGCGCGGTACAGGGCGTCGATGATGGCCTCGTCCACCATGGAGTTGACCTTGATGCGGACGTAGGCGGGACGTCCGACACGGTGGTGCTGGACCTCCTTGTTGATCCGCGCGATCAGTCCGTCGCGCAGGGACTTGGGGGCGACCAGCAGCCGGCGGTACGTCTCGCGGCGCGAGTAGCCCGACAGCCGGTTGAACAGGTCGGACAGGTCCGCGCCGACCTGCGGATCGGCGGTGAGCAGGCCGAGGTCCTCGTAGAGGCGGGCCGTCTTCGGGTGGTAGTTGCCGGTGCCGACGTGACTGTAGCGCCGTAGTGTCTCGCCCTCCTGGCGGACCACCAGGGACAGCTTGCAGTGCGTCTTCAGGCCGACCAGGCCGTAGACGACGTGACAGCCGGCCTCCTCCAGCTTGCGCGCCCACTTGATGTTGGCGTGCTCGTCGAAGCGGGCCTTGATCTCGACCAGGACCAGGACCTGCTTGCCGGACTCGGCGGCGTCGATGAGCGCGTCGACTATGGGGGAGTCGCCCGAGGTCCGGTACAGGGTCTGCTTGATGGCCAGCACGTCCGGGTCGGCGGCAGCCTGCTCCAGGAAGGCCTGCACGGACGTCGAGAACGAGTCGTAGGGGTGGTGCAGCAGCACGTCACGGCTGCGCAGCGCGGCGAAGATGTCGGGCGCGGACGCCGACTCGACCTCGGCGAGGTCCCGGTGGGTGCCGGCGATGAACTTCGGGTACTTCAGCTCCGGCCGGTCGAGGCTGTGGATGCGGAAGAGGCCGGTGAGGTCCAGGGGGCCGGGCAGCGGGTACACCTCGGCCTCGCTGATCTTCAGCTCCCGCACCAGCAGGTCCAGCACCTCGCGGTCGACGGACTCCTCGACCTCCAGGCGGACCGGCGGCCCGAAGCGGCGCCGCATCAGCTCCTTCTCCAGGGCCTGGAGGAGGTTCTCCGCGTCGTCCTCCTCGACCTCGAGGTCCTCGTTGCGGGTGAGGCGGAAGGCGTGGTGCTCCAGCACCTCCATGCCCGGGAACAGCTCCTCCAGGTGGGCCGCGATGACGTCCTCTATGGGGACGAACTGGCCGGGGGAGGCCTCCAGGAAGCGGGACAGCAGCGGCGGCACCTTGACGCGCGCGAAGTGGCGGTGCCCGGTGACGGGGTTGCGGACGACGACCGCGAGGTTCAGCGACAGGCCCGAGATGTACGGGAAGGGGTGCGCGGGGTCGACGGCCAGCGGCGTCAGCACCGGGAAGATCTGGTGCCGGAACAGCGTGAACAGGCGCGCCTGCTCCTTCTCGGCCAGCTCGTTCCAGCGGACCAGGTGGATGCCCTTCTCGGCGAGGCCGGGGGCGACGTCCTCGTGGAAGCACGCGGCGTGCCGGGCCATCAGCTCCCGGGAGCGCGCCCAGATCATCTCCAGGACCTCGCGCGGCTGGAGGCCCGAGGCGGAGCGGGTGGCCACGCCGGTGGCGATGCGGCGCTTCAGGCCCGCCACCCGGACCATGAAGAACTCGTCCAGGTTGCTGGCGAAGATCGCGAGGAAGTTGGCGCGCTCCAGCAGGGGCGTGTTCGGGTCCTCGGCGAGTTCGAGGACGCGCTCGTTGAACGCGAGCCAGCTGCGCTCCCGGTCCAGGAACCGTCCCGTCGGCAGCGGCACGCCGTCCGACGGCGCCTCCTCGTAGCCGTCGAGATCGGCGTCGATGTCGGGTTCCAGATCGGACACCGTGGCCGCCACGGTGTGCGGGCGGTGCGCGGCTATGGAGCCCACGGAGGGCTGCGCGTGCTGGACCTGTGCCTGGGTGTTCGGCTGGCTCATGGATCCATTGTTCCGCGCACCGGGCGACACGGGCGCGTCGGAACGCGCGGGCGTCAGCGCGGCGGCGATTGGGCGGTCCCCGTTGCGCGCGTTCCCCTCGGGAGGCGGCGAAGGCTCTGGCACGGCGGGCGTCATTCGCCGAGCCTCGCAAGCCAGTCTGAATCGACGGTTACGGAGACATGACGTGCGGGATAGCGGGGGGCGGATCGCAGGGGTCGGAGGCGGTGAGGTCAGGGGGCCGGGGTGGGGGCGGGGTCCCTCCACAGGGACTTCGGTTCACGGGTGTGTGGAGAACCTGTGGAGGGGGACGCTCGGC
Source organism: Streptomyces sp. NPDC051207 (assembly GCF_040682395.1). Lineage (NCBI taxonomy): Bacteria > Bacillati > Actinomycetota > Actinomycetes > Kitasatosporales > Streptomycetaceae > Streptomyces > Streptomyces sp. NPDC051207. The sequence continues at coordinate 28,283 of NZ_JBFBAX010000016.1, forward strand.
TCCCGGGTGGTGCACGGTGAAGGCCGGCGGAGGCCCCCGGGCCGCCCGCCCCCGGGTCTCACGTCTCCGTCCGGTACATCAGGTCCGTCTCGTACGTCGTGAAGCCCAGCCGTTCGTACACCGACACCGCCGCCTTGTTGTCGGCGTCGACGTACAGCATCGCCGTGGGCAGGCCCCGGGCCGTCAGGTGGCGCAGGCCGATGGTGGTGAGGGCCTTGCCGAGGCCGGTGCCCTGGGCCGTGGGGCTGACGCCGAGGACGTAGACCTCGCCGAGGCGCTCCTGGGCGTGGACCTTCGTCCAGTGGAAGCCGATCAGCTCGCCGTCCCGCTCGGCCAGGAAGAACCCGGCCGGGTCGAACCACGGTTGGGCCTTGCGGTCGTCGAGGTCGCGCTGGGTGAGGGAGCCCTGCTCGGGGTGGTGGGCGAAGGCGGCGGCGTTCAGCGCGAGCCACGCGGCGTCGTCCCGGCCGGGGACGAAGGTGCGCACCGTGACGCCCTCGGGCAGCACCGGCTCGGGCGCGTCGAAGCCGGCCAGGGGGCGGCGCAGCTGGCGCAGTTCGCGGAACAGGGTGAGCCCGAGGACCTGCGCGAGGTGCCGGGCGGCGGAGTGCCCGCCGTGCGCCCAGACCCGCAGCCGCTTTCCGGAGGCGGCCAGGAGCGCCGAGCCGAGCGCCCGGCCGTGGCCCCGGCCGCGGTGCGCGGGGTGGACGACGAGTTCGGCGGCGGGCGGCTCCACCGGGTCGGTGTCCTCCAGCTGCGCGTATCCGACGAGCTCGCCGCCGTACAGGGCCAGCAGATGGCTGACGCCCTCGCGTTCGCCGCCGCGCAGCTGGAGCCGTCCCTGCTCGGACACCGCCTGCTGCCCGTCGTGCCGGGCGGCCTCGGCGAGCAGGGCGAGGACGGCCTCGGTCCGCTCCGCGGAGAGCGCGGAGGAGGTCTCGATCGAGCGGCCGCCGGCGGGCTGGGCGATGTCGTCGCTGGTCATGCGTACGAGGGTAAGGGGCGCCTCCTCTCGGGGGCGCGAAGAAGCAACCAGGATGTAACCAGGGACACCCTGTCGCGCTACGCGCGTTGACCTTAGGCTGCGCCGCACGGGGCCCACATTCCCAGCACATCCACAGGGGGGCGCATGCCTACCACATCCCACCCGAGCCGCAGACGCCGTACGTACCGCCTGATCGCGGCGGCAGCCGGTGTCGCCACGGCCGGCGCGCTGGCCGCCGCGCTGCCCGGCTCGGCGAGCGCGGACGACAGCGCGCAGCCGGCCGGCCACCACCGGCCCGGCCGCTACCAGGACGTACAGCTGCTGTCCTTCAACGACCTGCACGGCAACCTGGAGCCGCCGTCCGGTTCGGCCGGCCGGGTCAGCGAGCTGCAGGCGGACGGCACGACGAAGACGGTCGACGCGGGCGGCGTGGAGTACCTCGCCACGCACCTGCGCACGGCGCGCGAGGGCAACCCGTACTCGATCACCGCGGCCGGCGGCGACATGGTCGGCGCCTCCCCGCTGATCTCCGGCCTGTTCCACGACGAGCCCACCGTCGAGGCGCTGAACAAGCTCGACCTGGACGTCACCTCCGTCGGCAACCACGAGTTCGACGAGGGCGCGCGCGAGCTGTCCCGCCTGCAGAAGGGCGGCTGCCACCCCACCGAGGGCTGCTACACGGACGAGGAGTTCGCGGGCGCCGACTTCCCGTTCCTCGCGGCGAACGTCCTGGACGACAAGACCGGCAAGCCGATCCTCAAGCCGTACTGGGTGTGGAAGAAGAAGGACGTCAAGGTCGGCTTCATCGGCGTGACGCTGGAGGCCACCCCGGCCATCGTGTCCGCCGAGGGCGTCAAGGGCCTCACCTTCAAGGACGAGGTCGAGACGATCAACAAGTACGCCAAGGAGCTGCAGAGGCAGGGCGTGAAGTCGATCGTGGCGCTCATCCACGAGGGCGGCTTCCCGGCCTCCTCCGCGTACAACTACAACTGCGACTCGCCGGGCCCCGGCGCCGGGGTCTCCGGCCCGATCGTCGACATCGCGAAGAACATCACGCCGCAGGTCGACGCGCTGGTCACCGGCCACACGCACAACCCGTACGTGTGCACGATCAACGACCCGGCGGGCCAGCCCCGCATGGTCACCTCGGCCGCGTCCTTCGGCCGCCTCTACACCGACACGACGCTCACGTACGACCGCTGGACGGGTGACATCGCCCGTACGGCCGTGAAGTCGGCGAACCACGTGGTCACCCGGACCGTCCCCAAGGCGCCCGACATGACCGAGCTGATCGGCAAGTGGAACGCCCTCGCCGCCCCGATCGGCAACCGCCCCATCGGCTACATCTCCGGTGACATAGGCAACACGGGCACCGAGTCCCCGCTCGGCGACCTGATCGCGGACGCGCAGCTCGCCCACGGCAAGGAACTCGACCCGGAGACCGACCTGGCGCTGATGAACCCGGGCGGCATCCGCGCGCCCCTCACCTACGCGGCCAAGGCCGGTGAGGGCGACGGCGTGGTGACGTACGCGGAGGGCTTCACCGTGCAGCCGTTCGCCAACACCGTGAACCTCCAGGACTTCAAGGGCAGCCAGCTCATCCAGGTCCTCAAGGAGCAGGTGAGCGGCGCGAACGCCGCGGCCCCGAAGATCCTCCAGGTCTCCTCGGGCCTCACCTACACGCTGGACATGACGAAGACGGGCGCGGACCGCGTCGTCACCGACTCCATCAGGCTGGGCGGGGCACCGATCGACCCGGCGGCCACCTACCGCGTCGCCACGAACAGCTTCCTCGCGGGCGGCGGCGACGGCTTCCCCACGCTGGGCCTGGGCACCAACGACCTCGTCGGCCTGGACGACCTGGCGGCGCTGGAGAAGTACCTGACGGCGAACTCCTCGCCGTCGAACCCGATCGCACCGCCGGCGGCGAACCGCATCACGATCGTGAAGTAGGCCGCCCGGCTGCCCCGGCGGGGCAGCCGTTCGCGGCGAAGGCGGTGGTGGACCGGAGGGTCCCCACCGCCTTCGCGGTGCCCGGGGCAGCGGGAAGCCCGAACCGCAGGACTCAATCTCGGTCTCCCTGACGGGGTCCTGCGAGCCGGGCCCCACGGCTGACGGCGACCCGCAGCACGTCCTCCAGGGACTCCGCGGCCCGCGTGAGCGCGAACCGCACGGCCCGCTCACCGGCCCCGCGATCGGCGAGCACGGCCCGCGCCCCGCCGAGCACGTTCTGCCCCGAGCTGATCTGCGCCTCCTCGATGTCGTCGGCGAGCCGGGAGATCAGCCCGCCGTCGTCGTCGGTGCTGAGGTAACAGGGCTTGCCGTCCGGGGTGGTCACCGCACGCTGCGGTTCCTCCGGGAGAAGGCGGGCAAGTCACTGGGCCAGCTGGCCGAGGACACCGGCTACGACAAGAGCTACCTGTGCCGGCTGGAGTCGGGGGAGCGGCTGTCCAAGGTGACGGTGATGGAGGATCTGGACAGTTATTACGGCGGGGAGGACCTGCTCGCCGGGCTGTGGAAGCCGGCTCGGTACGACGCGTTCAAGGACAAGTACAAGGAGTTCATGCGACTGGAGTAGACCGCGCGCATCATGGACAAGTACGCGCCGAGTGTGCCCGGGTTGCTTCAGACGGAATGCTTCGCGCGGGAGACGGTGTCCGCACCGCAGACAACGGACCAGGACCGGAAGTAGTCGAGGAGCAGGTGGCCGCGCGCCTCGGACGTCAACTGCTGCTCCGCAGGAGCCCGGCTCCCAGCGTCCGCTTCATCATCGACGAACTCGCCTTCCGGCGCCCCTCGGCGAGCGAGGAGACGTGGGAGGGTCAACTGGCCCACGTCGAGGCCGTGGCGCGGTGGCCCAACGTCGTCGTCCAGGTACTGCCGTTCTCGTCCGGGATTCACCCCCTCATGGGAAAGGGCTCCCTGACGCTGTTGTGGCAGCAGGACGGCAGCGCCGCCGTCTACACCGAGGGCGACAGCAGCGGGCAGCTCCTGGACGACCCGCAGGACGTCATGCACCACCGTTTGTCCTGCGATCGCCTTCGGGATCTGGCACTGACCCCGTCAGACTCTCTGACGTTCATCAGGGACGTACTGGAGGAGCACAGATCATGAACCGCACCCCCATCTCCACGGCGCTGTCTGGCGCAAGTCGAGTTACAGCGACGGGGGCGACAACAACTGCGTAGAAGTGGCCGAAGGCCTCCCCGGCGTCGTCCCCGTCCGCGACAGCAAACTCCCGGACGGGCCGGTGCTCGTGTTCGGTGCGTCGTCGTGGACGGCGTTCCTGACGTCGGCCGCCGCGAGGTCGTAGGGCCGACTTCGCGGGGACGAGTTTCGGTCAGTCCTCGGCCTTCGCGTTGCAGTCGCAACCCCGCGTGCGACAGTATGTTCGACATTTCGTGTGCCGAGTGGCACAGGAGACTGACGTGCACCGGGGGACCGTGTGACGGGGTGGGACATCTCTGTGTCCGGCGTCGAGTTCGTGACGTCGCTCGTGCGGGACGCGATGGAGGAGATGGCGAAGGACGTCAAGTCGTACGGCAAGAACATGGAGAGCGCGGTCGCGTCGGCGGGGACCATCAGCGGACCGACGTGCGGGGTGACGAGTCCGACCGGCCCCGTCGGCGCGGCTCTCTCCACGTTCGTGTACAGCACCACCAAGGACGTGCTGTTCCTGAACGCCCGTGCCGCCAAGTCGGTCCATGGCGCACGTGAGGCCATGGGGTGCTATCTCCAGGGGAATCTGGAGATGGCCGCGCACGCGCAGGAAGCCGCCCTGGCGGTACCAAAGATCGACATGCCCGGCAAGAACGGGGGCAACCTCCCCTGGTCGGCGCGGCAGTTGACCGACCTGGCACGCTCCCGCGCTCCCCGACCGACCTGGCTGGTCGCCGTCGGTCACGGCGACCGCGCCGCGCTCGCCACCCTCCGCGTGACGCGCACGCCGGACGGTGTGGAGGAGGACATGTTCGTGGCCGTCGGGTTCGGCGCCGACGAGGAACCGCCCCTCGACGCCGTCGAGCCCCTGGCCGCCGAACTCGGCGCCCACCACGGGCTCCTCACCCTCCTCACCACGCTCCGCGCCGCCCGCCGCGACCTCACTGTCCCGGCGACCTTCGAACCCCCGCCGAACCCCGTGTCGGTCACCCTCGGCCCCGACGAGGTGCGCAGGACCGCGGCGGAGGGCACCGGCCAGCCGCCCTGCGCCACCCCCGTCCCCGCCCCCGTTCGCCTCGGCCGGGGCCCCGCCACCACGCTCCACCACGACCTCGGAGACGGCACGCGGACCGAGGCGTGGGCCGCGGTCCGCGCCCTCGTGCGCCACCTCGGCCCCACGGCGGGCATGCGCCAGACACCTTCCTGAAGAGCTACGGAAGCTCCGGCGGCGGCGTCGGCGCCCCCGGCAGCCGGATCACCGCGACCGTGCCGCCGCCCTCCGCGGGAGACAGCCGTACCTCGCCGCCCGCCTGCTGCACCGTCCGCGCCACGATCGACAGGCCGAGCCCCGAGCCGGGCAGCGCGCGGGCGCTCGGGGAACGCCAGAAACGGTCGAAGACGTGGGGGAGTTCGTCGGCCGGGATGCCGGGGCCGTGGTCCCGGACGGTCAGCTCCCCGCCGGCCAGCCGCACCTCGACCGTCCCGCCACCGGGGCTGAACTTCACCGCGTTGTCGAGCACGTTGACCACCGCACGCTCCAGCGCCGACGGCTCCGCCCGGACGTACCACGGCTCCAGGTCCGCCGTGATCGCCAGCTCCGGGCCGCGCAGCCGCGCCCGGCGCAGGGCGTGCTCGACCGTGTCGTGGAAGGCCAGCACGCGCGCCTTGCCGCTGTGCTGCCCGGTGTCCGGCCGCGACAGCTCCTGGAGGTCGCCGATCAGCGCCGCCAGCTCCGTCATCTGCGCCTTCACCGACGCGAGCAGCGCCTTGCGGTCCGCCTCGGGGAGCGGGCGGCCCGTCTCCTCGCTGCGGCCGAGCAGCTCGATGTTGGTACGGAGGGACGTCAGCGGCGTCCGCAGCTCGTGGCCGGCGTCCGCGATGAGCTGCTGCTGGAGGTCGCGGGACGAGGCGAGCGAGGCGGTCATCGAGTTGAACGAGCGGGACAGCCGGGCCACTTCGTCGACGCTGTCGTCGTCCACGGGGATGCGGATGCCGAGGTCCTCGGTGCGGGCGACCTCCTCCACGGCCTCGGTCAGCTCGTCCACGGGCCGCAGCCCCGCCCGTGCGACGGCGAGCCCGGCCGCCCCGGCGCCGACGACCCCGATGCCGGAGACCAGGAGCAGCAGCAGGGCGAGTTCGTCGAGGGTGTTCTCGGTGTCCTCCAGCGGCAGCGCGATCAGCAGGGCGACGCCGTTGCCGAGGGGTACCGTCATCGTGCGTACGGCGTTGCCCTCGGTGTCCTTGCCGTTGCGGAACCGCAGGGACCCGTCCGGGTTCCGCGCCACGTCGACGTCGGCGGAGGCGACCTTCACGGCGCCCGCGGAGTCCTCGAAGAGGCAGTAGTCGCCGTCGGCCCTGACGAGCTGGAGGTAGGGCCGGTTGCGCGGGCCGGGCTGCACGGTGCCGTGGGGGACCTGGGTGCAGTTGTCGAGCGTGGACTCGATCTGCGGGATGGTCATCCGGATGTTCCCGTAGCGCAGGTTGTCGTCGATCTCGCCGTACAGCTTGCCCTGCACGATGAACCAGCACGTCAGGGAGACCGCCGCCACCGCGAACGCCACCGCCGCCGCCACCAGCAGCGACAGCCGCGCCCGGATGGGCAGCGCGCGGAAACGGCGTACCGGCCCGCTCACTCGGCGCCGCCCTGCCGCAGCACGTATCCCACGCCCCGTACCGTGTGCACGAGCCGCGGCTCGCCGCCCGCCTCGGTCTTGCGGCGCAGGTACATGACGTACACGTCGAGCGAGTTCGACGTGGGCTCGAAGTCGAAGCCCCACACCGCCTTGAGGATCTGCTCCCGGGTGAGGACCTGACGCGGATGCGCCATGAACATCTCCAGCAGCGTGAACTCGGTGCGCGTCAGTTCCACCGGCCGGCCGCCCCGGGCGACCTCCCGGGTGGCCAGGTTCATGCGCAGGTCGGCGAAGCCGAGCACCTCGTCGTCCTCGGCGGTGCCCGCGACGGCGGCGGCGTAGGAGCTGCGCCGCAGCAGCGCGCGGATCCGGGCGAACAGCTCGTCCAGCTCGAACGGCTTGACCAGGTAGTCGTCGGCGCCCGCGTCGAGCCCCGTCACCCGGTCGCCGACCGTGTCGCGTGCGGTCAGCATCAGGATCGGCGTCGTGTCGCCGGAGCCGCGGATGCGGCGGGCGGCGGTCAGCCCGTCCATGCGGGGCATCTGAATGTCGAGGACGACCAGGTCGGGCCGGTAGGTGCGCGCCTTCTCCAGCGCGTCGGCGCCGTCGACGGCGACCTCGGTGTCGTACCCCTCGAAGGCGAGGCTGCGCCGGAGGGCGTCGCGCACCGCCGGCTCGTCGTCGACGATCAGGATGCGCTGGGGGTCACGGTCGCCGTCGGCGGGGGTCATGGGCGCGGTTCCTCGGAATGCGGTGGGACACGGACGGGACGCCTTCAGCGTCGCACGTTTCGCTGTGACGGCTCGGGACGGGCCCCGTACGGGGAGGCGGGCGGGGCCCGTGCGCGGGGGCGTCTCAGCCGTTCGCGCCCGCCCGCAGCTCGGCCAGGTCCGCCTTGACCGTGTTGATCGGGATGGCGAAGCCGAGGCCGACGCTGCCCGCGTCCGACGAGGACTGCGCCGCGGAGGAGTACATCGCGGAGTTGATCCCGATGACGTTGCCGTTCATGTCGATCAGGGCGCCGCCGGAGTTCCCGGGGTTGAGGGAGGCGTCCGTCTGGATCGCCTTGTACGTCGTCCTGGAGGAGCCGGTGTCGCCGTTGAACTCCCGCCCGCCGAACTCGAACGGCCAGTCGCCGCCGCCCTGTTGCTGCTGTCCCTCCCCGGTGGAGACCGTGACGTCCCGGTGCAGGGCGGACACGATGCCGCTGGTGACGGTGCCGGTCAGGCCCTCGGGTGAGCCGATCGCCACGACCTGGTCGCCGACCCGCACACCGTCGGAGTTGCCCAGCGTCGCCGCCTTGAGGCCGGACGCGCCCTTGAGTGTGATCAGCGCCAGGTCCTTCGAGCTGTCGGTGCCGACGACCTCGGCGGCGTACTCCGTGCCGTCGCTGGTCGTCACCTTGATCGAGGAGGCGCCGGACACGACGTGGTTGTTGGTGACGACCTCGCCGCCAGCGGTGATGATCACGCCGGAACCGGTGGAGGACCCGGCGTTCGAGGCGGCCTTGATCTCGACGATGCTCGGGCCGACCGCCGTGGCGACCCCGGCGACCGTGCCCCGGTCGGCCGACGGCACCACGCCGGTGCTCGTGGAGCTGGAGGCGACCGCCCGGGCGCCGGTCAGCTCCTGGATGCCGTACGCCGTGCCGCCCCCGACGGCCGCCGAGACGATCGCCACGGCGGCGAGCAGGGACAGGGGCCGCCGCGCACGCCTCCTGCGCGGCGCGGACGGCGGCGGGCCCGGCGTCGGCGGCTGGGACGCCGGCTGACCGGGCGGCCGGGACGGCGGAGGCGGCCACTCCGGATCGACGGGGGACCCGACGGGCGACCCGGCGTGGGACCCGGCGTGGGCGTCGGCACCGGCCCCGACGTGGGAGCCAACAGGCCCTGGATGCTCGTACGCGCCGCTACGGCGGAAGCTCTCGTTCATGTCCACGAGCCTCGCCCGCGTCGATGAAAGCCTCCTGAGCGCCGCCTGAGAAGCCCGGCAGAACCTCGTATGCCCGGTATAAAGACGCTTCCCGGGGCCCGCGCGAACCTCTCAGCGGAGCTTCATGACAGCGGTCACCCGCAGCCGCACGACCGCCGCACCACGAGCCGCGACGGGAACACCTTGAGCCGCTCGCGCCGGGACCCCGCGACCCGCAGCCCGTCGTCCAGGACGAGGTCCACCGCCGCCCGGGCCATCGCGGAGCGGTCGGAGGCGACCGTCGTCAGCGGCGGGTCGGCCAGCGCGGCTTCCTTGATGTCGTCGAAGCCGGCCACCGCCAGCTCGCCGGGAACGTCGATGCGCAGCTCACGGGCCGCGCGCAGCAGGCCGATGGCCTGGTCGTCGGTGGAGCAGAAGATCGCCGGCGGGCGCTGGGGGCCCGCGAGGATCTCCAGGCCGACCCGGTAGGCGTCGTAGCGGTTGTACGGCGCCTCGAACAGCCGGCCCTCGGTCGGTATCCCGGCTTCGGCCATCGCGCGCCGCCAGCCCTCGACGTGGTCGGAGACCGGGTCGCCGACGGCCGGGGTCTCGGCGGTGCCGCCGACGCAGGCGACGTAGTCGTAGCCGTGCTCCAGGAGGTGACGGACGGCGAGCCGGGCGCCGCCGAGGTCGTCGGTGACGACGGCGACGTCGTCGATGGCCTCGGGCCGCTCGTGCAGCAGGACGACCCGGGCGTCCCAGGCGTCGATCTCGGCGGCGGCCAGGTCGTTGAGGGCGTGGCTGACGAGGATCAGGCCGGAGACCCGCATCCCGAGGAACGCCCGCAGGTAGTGGACCTCGCGCTCGCCCACGTAGTCGGTGTTGCCGACGAGGACCATCTTTCCGCGCTCGGCGGCGGCCCACTCGACCGCGTGCGCCATCTCCCCGAAGAAGGGCTGGCGCGCGTCGGGGATGATCAGGCCTATGAGGTCCGTGCGCCGCGAGGCCATCGCCTGGGCGACCCGGTCGGGCCGGTAGCCCAGCTCCTTGATCGCCGCGAGGACACGCTCGCGCGTGGCCGGGGCGACCGGCCGGGGTCCGTTGTTGATGACGTAACTGACGACCGCGGTGGACGTCCCCGCCAGTCGCGCCACATCATCCCGAGTCACCTTGGCCACGCGCGGAGTCTACGCGGATGGACCCGCCGTGGGCAGGGCGGAAGGGCACCGCTTTCGGCTCCCGCGACGCCCCGCCCGGCCGGTTCCTACGCGTCCGCCGGGGCCTCGGCGGTGACCGGAGAGGGCGCTTCGCCGGGAATTCCCGGCTTTGACCGGTCTGCCGCGGCCGCCTTGGCCGCCTTCGCCTTGGCGTCCTCGGCGGAGCGGTCGGTCTTCTCAGGCGTAACGAATCGATAACCGACGTTCCGGACGGTTCCGATCAGCGACTCGTGCTCGGGTCCGAGCTTGGCCCGCAGCCGCCGTACGTGCACGTCGACCGTGCGGGTGCCGCCGAAGTAGTCGTAGCCCCACACCTCCTGGAGGAGCTGGGCGCGCGTGAAGACGCGGCCGGGGTGCTGCGCGAGGTACTTCAGCAGCTCGAACTCCTTGAAGGTCAGGTCCAGGACCCGGCCCTTGAGCTTGGCGCTGTACGTCGCCTCGTCCACCGACAGGTCGCCGTTGCGGATCTCCATCGGGGAGTCGTCGTTGACGATCTGCTGCCGGCCCATCGCGAGCCGCAGCCGGGCCTCGACCTCGGCCGGTCCCGCGGTGTCCAGCAGGACGTCGTCGATGCCCCAGTCGGCGGTGACGGCCGCGAGGCCGCCCTCCGTCACGACGAGGACCAGCGGGCAGCCGGGGCCCGTGGAGCGCAGCAGCTGGCACAGGCTGCGGACCTGCGGGAGGTCGCGGCGGCCGTCGACCAGGATGACGTCGGCGCCCGGGGTGTCGACCAGGGCGGGACCCTCCGCCGGGGCCACGCGGACGTTGTGCAGCAGCAGGCCGAGAGCGGGGAGCACCTCCGTCGACGGCTGGAGGGCGTTGGTCAGGAGCAGCAGAGAACTCATCGCACTCCACCTGCCCGGGTCGTCGTGCGTTCGTGCTCGGTTCGCTCGCCCATAACGTCTGGTTCCTCCTCGGTCCCTGCGATGGGGCTACCTCCCGCGCCCGTGGGCCCCGCATGCGTCCGACGGCCCGTACACCCGCGGGTTCCCGCGTCGTATACAAACGCTTTTCGAATGCACAAAAGGACCCGGGGGCTACGCTGCCCGAGTCCTCTGGCAAGCAGAATAGCCGACATGGCCCTTTCTCCGGCAGGTCGTGTGGCGCGTTCCACCGCACGTCCGCATTCCGAGACAGGTGGGGACGCGCGTTTGCGGACGTTCCTGTACACGTCGGACGGCGTGCCGATCGATTCCGTATACGAACCGGGAACGGTCGTATACAGCACCGGCACGCCGCCCTCCGCCCGCCCCGCCTTCGTCGTCGCGCACGGGTTCACCGGGGACGCGGACCGGCCGCAGGTGCGGCGCGTCGCGGAGGCGTTCGGGCGGTACGGGGGCGTCGTCACGTTCTCCTTCCGGGGCCACGGGGCGTCCGGCGGGCGGTCGACGGTCGGCGACCGGGAGGTGCTGGACCTCGCGGCGGCGGTCGCCCGGGCGCGCGAGCTGGGGCACCGGCGGGTGGTGACCGTCGGCTTCTCGATGGGCGGCTCGGTGGTGCTGCGGCAGGCCGCGCTGTACGGCCGGGACAGCGAGCTGCACCCGGACGCGGTCGTGTCGGTGAGCGCGCCCGCCCGCTGGTACTACCGGGGCACCGCCCCCATGCGGCGCCTGCACTGGCTGGTCACCCGGCCCGGGGGCCGCCTGGTGTCCCGCTGCGCCCTGCGCACCCGGATCCACCACCGGGCCTGGGACCCGGTCCCGCTGTCCCCGGTCGAGGCGGTGCCGCGGATCGCGCCGACGCCGCTGCTCGTGGTGCACGGCGACCAGGACGGCTACTTCCCCGTCGACCATCCCCGCATGCTGGCCGCCGCGGCCGGTGACCACGGCGAACTGTGGCTGGAACCCGGCATGGGGCACGCCGAGCACGCGGCCGGCGACGGCCTGCTGCGCCGCATCGGCGACTGGGCCGCCGCCCGGACCGGCCGGGCGGGCTAGCCTTTCGCTGTCCGTCACCGAATCGATTGAGGAACCAGATGGCTAAGGTCACGGTGCGCTACTGGGCCGCCGCGAAGGCCGCGGCCGGGGTGGCCGAGGAGCCCTACGACGCCGCCACGCTCGCCGAGGCGCTCGACGCGGTGCGCGAGCGGCACCCCGGCGAACTCACGCGCGTGCTGCTGCGGTGCTCGTTCCTCGTCGACGGCGACCCCGTGGGCACCCGCGCGCATGAGACGGTACGGCTGGCCGACGGCGGCACGGTCGAAGTGCTCCCGCCGTTCGCAGGAGGATGAGCGACCGATGACGAACCAGCCGTACGAGGGCGCGCACGAAGGCCGCCCGTACGAGGGTCGGTACGAAGGCCGCCCGTACGAAGGCCGCCCGTACGAGGGCCCCTACGAAGGCCAGTACGGGGACTACGACCCGTATCGGCAGCAGCCGGATCCGCAGCAGCCGCAGCCGCCGTACCGGCAGCAGCCCTGGCCGGGACACCCGCAGGGCCCCGGCGACCCGCACGCGGCCGAGCCGCACACGCAGCAGTGGCAGGGCCAGACGTGGGAGACGCGGGTCCAGCCGCCGGTCTCCGCGGAGGAGACGGCGTACCTGCCGCCGCAGGGCCCGGACACGGGCCCGCACGGGCAGCAGCCGCACGGCGGCCACGGCACCGGGCACCACGCGGCACACGCGAGCCACGGCCACGACGCGTACGCCCAGGCCGAGCCCCAGGGCTACGGCGTCCGCAGGCAGCCCCAGCCGCAGCCGCAGCACGCGCAGCCGTACCAGCAGCCGCCCGCGTCCGCGCCGGGTGCGGGCGGCGGTGAGGCGCCCTCCTACGGGCCCGCCACCGTCGCCGGGAACCCCCGGATCACCGACGCCCAGCGGGCCCGCGCCGAGGGCCGCTCGCCGATCATCGACCCGGGCATGCAGCCGGCGCTGCTCACGGCGCTGCTGGGCCTGCTGCTGTCCGGCGCCGCGGCGATCGGCACGTACGCCCTGCTGGTGCCGCTGGTGCTGCTGCAGGCGGTGACGTCCGCGGGCTGGTTCCGGCTGAACGGCATGTGGCCCGCCCGGCAGGGCATCGCGCTGGGCTTCGCGGGCGCGCTGGCCGCGGACGCGGCGCTGCTGGTGTCCGACCGGTCCCCGGCCGCGATCCTCGGCACGCTCGGCGTGTGGGTGCTGCTTGCGCTGGTGCTCCAGCTGCGGTCGCACGCGGACCCGGACGAGCGGATGTACGGCCTGATGGCGACCGTCGCCGCCGCCGCGCTGGCCATCGTGGCCGGCGGCTGGCTCGCGGCCGACGCGGACGCGGTGTCGGCCGGCGCGGTCGCGGTGGCGGTGGCCGTCCTGGCCCGGGCGCTGCCGCTGCCGACCCCGGCGTCGGTGGTGGCGGCACTGCTCGCGGCGGCCGGCGCGGGCATCGCGGTGGGCCGGCTGACGGACCTGGGCGCGTCCGGGGCGCTGCTCGGCGCGGGCGCGGCAGCGTGCGCCCTGATCGGGCACCGCGTGGCGGCCTACGACTACCCGTCCCGCTTCGTCCACTTCACGGCGGGCGTAGCCCTCCCCCTGGCCGCGTCGGCCCCGGCGGTGTACGTCCTGGGACGCGCACTGGGCTAGACGGCGCCGCCGGACCGCGCACGTACGCCCGGTGCGCGGACGGCGGTCCTCAGCCGTGCGACCGCGCGCACCGCATACCGGCGCACCGCGGGCAGCAGGGTCGCCGCCCTGTCACAGGTGATCGACAATCCCCCTGCCCCGTCCCCGGCCGGGCTACGCTCGGCGTTCGACGGGCGCCGGCCGTGGCGGCCACCCGTCGCCGACCGCCGGAACCGGCCACGTGGGGGACACCACATGCGCGCACTGCGAATACTGCTGATCGTCGTCGTGATCCTCGGCGGGCTGTTCGTGATCGTCGACCGGGTCGCGGTGACCCTCGCCGAGGGCGAGGTGGCGGACAGGTTGCGGACCACCGAGAACCTGGCGCACACCCCGGACGTGTCGATCAACGGCTTCCCGTTCCTGACCCAGCTCGCCGGCGGTGAGCTGGACGAGGTGGAGGTCGGCATCGACGACTACGAGGCCGCCGCCGGCAGCGGCGGCGAGAAGATCCGCATTGCCGACCTCACGGCCCGCATGAGGGGCGTCGAGTTCTCCGGCGACTACAGCTCCGCGACCGCCGCCACCGCGACCGGCACGGCGACCATCGCGTACGACGAGCTGCTGAAGACCGCCAAGCCCGAGCCGGCGCAGGTCGCCCCGGGCGTCACCGCCAAGGTCGTGGGGCTCTCCGACGGCGGCAACGGCAAGATCAGGGTCGCGGTGGAGGCCACGCTGTTCGGCACCAAGCTGCCCGAGCCGGTCCACGTGCTCAGCACCGTCAAGGTCGAGGGCGACTCCGTCCGGGTGGACGCCGACGCCCTGCCCAGGATCGGCAGCGTCGAGCTGCCGGAGTCCCGGGTCCGCGCGATCACGGACTTCGAGCAGCGCATCGACGAACTGCCCGGCGGCATCGAGCTCGACAAGGTGCAGGCCGCGAAGAACGGCGTGGAGATCTCGGTGAAGGGTTCGGACGTCCGGCTCGCCGGGTAGCGCGCCGGACGGCGGGCCCGCGCCCCGCTGTCCGGTCCGCGAGACGGCCCTGTCCGCCCCTCAGCTGTGACGGGCGCCGCATCCGGCCGGGGACCCTGCGCCGACCACTCCCGGCGCCCACGCGTCCCGGCATCCGGACGATCGCGTCTCAGCATGCGACACCCCGGTGACATGCCCGCCTCCCCGTCCCTACGATCGACCTCATGAAGCGACAGGCGGACCTCACGAAGCGGCGGGCAGTAGACCTGTGCCGCGTGGCCGCCATGCTCTGTCGCACCTTCTGAGCGGAAGCTCCCGGCTTCCGCATCCCCGCGCCCCGCACAGGGGCCTTCCGTGCGCCGCTTTCCGCGTGAATCCGAACGCACGAGCGCGCACCCCTCGCACTCGCACGCCCCGCCGCAACTGCCCCGGAGGAGAAAGAGCATGAGCCGCAGCGACGTCCTGGTCGATGCCGACTGGCTCCAGGAGCACCTGGACGACCCGAACATCGTCATCGTCGAGGTCGACGAGGACACGTCCGCGTACGACAAGAACCACATCCGCAACGCGGTCCGCATCGACTGGACGCAGGACCTCCAGGACCCGGTCCGCCGCGACTTCATCGACCAGGCAGGCTTCGAGAAGCTCCTGTCGGAGAAGGGCATCGCCAACGACCACACCGTGGTCCTCTACGGCGGCAACAACAACTGGTTCGCCTCGTACGCCTACTGGTACTTCAAGCTCTACGGCCACGAGAACGTCAAGCTCCTCGACGGCGGCCGCAAGAAGTGGGAGCTGGACGCCCGCGAGCTGGTCGACGGCACCCAGGTGCCGGAGCGCCCGAAGACCGAGTACAAGGCCAAGCCGCAGGACACCTCGATCCGCGCCTTCCGCGACGACGTCGTGGCCGCGATCGGCCGGCAGAACCTGGTCGACGTCCGCTCGCCCGACGAGTTCTCCGGCAAGCTGCTCGCACCGGCCCACCTGCCGCAGGAGCAGTCGCAGCGTCCCGGCCACGTCCCGAGCGCCCGCAACATCCCCTGGTCGAAGAACGCCAACGACGACGGCACGTTCAAGTCGGACGAGGAGCTCAAGGCCCTCTACGCCGAGGAGAACGTGGACCTGGCGAAGGACACCATCGCCTACTGCCGCATCGGTGAGCGCTCCGCCCTGACCTGGTTCGTGCTGCACGAGCTGCTCGGCGTGGAGAACGTCAAGAACTACGACGGCTCCTGGACCGAGTACGGCTCCCTCGTCGGCGTGCCGATCGAGCTCGGCGCCAACAAGTAACCCGACCCGACCGACCTTTCCAGACCCCTTCAGGAGTAAGACATGTGCGGTGCGAAGGCCGGCGGCCCGGACGCCTCGACGATCAAGCCCGGTGAGACCACGATCCAGGGTCAGGTGACCAAGGACGGCGAGCCCGTGGTGGGCTACGTCCGCCTGCTGGACTCGACCGGTGAGTTCACCGCCGAGGTGCCCACCTCGGCGACCGGACAGTTCCGCTTCTACGCGGCCGAGGGCACCTGGACCGTCCGCGCCCTCGTGCCCGGCGCCACCGCCGACCGCACGGTCGTCGCCCAGCAGGGCGGCCTGGCCGAGGTCGCCATCGCGGTCTGAGCCACCGGACGACGAGAGGGCCGCACCCCGCGGGGTGCGGCCCTCTGGCGTGTCCGGCGCCCGGACCTAGGCTGGAGACATGTACGCACGACGGCGTCAGCGGTACTTCGTCATGATGGGGACGTGCCTCGCGCTCTTCGTCCTGGCCTGGGGCGTCGTGCGCCTGTGGTCGGTCCCGGTGGCCGTCGGCATGTGCCTGGTGGCGATGGTCATCCCGCCGCTCGCCGCCGTGGTCGCCAACCGCAGGGGTCCCGACGACCGCTGGTGGGACGACCCCTCCGGCGACCCGACGTCCGACGAGTGGTGGGACGAGCTGGACGGCAGACGCCGCCGCTGAGCCCGGGGCGCCGCCGTCTCAGTAGACGAGCGCCTGCGTCTCGTCGGCGAGCGCCTCCTGCACGAAGACCTGCGCCCCCGCGATCCGCACGCCCTCGATCACGTCCTTCTCCGTGATGTCCCGGCGCGCCGCGCACTGTGTGCACAGCGTCACGCGCCCGCCCGCCAGCAGCGAGTCCAGCAGGTCCGGAAGCGGGGCGGCGTGCGGCAGCTCGAACTGCGCGGCGCGGCCCGGCAGCGCGAACCAGGCCGACTCGCCCGTCAGCCACAGGGAGACGTCCACACCGCTGGCCACGGCCACGGCCGCGACGGTGAACGCCTGGGAGCAGCGCTCGGGGGCGTCGGCCCCGGCGGTCACCTTGATCACGAGCTTCTTCGCCATGACTGAATCGTAATCAACCTCCCCACAACCCAAGGGTTTGGCCAGGCGCACGCCTGGCGCGGCGACATCGCCATGGAGATCTGGGTGTCGGGCACCGGTCCGATCCCCAAGTCGAAGATCATGAGCCTGGCCGAGCGTCAGACGGAGCGCCTGTGAGCGACCAGCAGCAGTTCGAGGAGCAGCCCGAGGCGCAGCCCCGGCCGGTGGCGCCCGGCGAGCCGACGGCCACCGCGGCCGAAGAGGTGGCGACGGCCGCAGGGGAGCCGGCCGCGCCGGCCGTCCCGCCCGCGGGCGAGCCCCGCCGTCGCCCGCGGGCCCGCACCGTCACCGTCGCCCTGACCGCCGCACTGGCCGTCCTCGGCGGCGTCGGACACACCGTCGTGACCGTGCAGGGCGCCGACCGCGACGCGGGAGCCGCCGTGTGGACGTTCCCGAAGCGCGGGGACGCCGGCGAGGCGCACGACCGCAAGGGCGAAGCGGGCAAGGGCTCCGGGCTCGTCGGCATGCTCGTGCCGTACGGCACCGACGACTTCGTCCGCGGCCCCGACCTCGGCGAGCACGGCTCCGAGGCGGACCTGGAGGGCGAGCGGGCGACCGCGCTGCGCAAGGAGGCGCTGAGCGGCCTGCCCCGCACCCAGCGCAAGCGGCTGGAGAAGGACATCGACCGCCAGCGCATCAGCGGCATCGCCATGCGCAGCTACCTCCTGCCCCACACCTCCCGCGGCTCCGTGACCGTGAGCATCCAGCTCGCCCGGATGGAGAACAGGTCGGCCGCGCGCACCATCGCGGAGAACCAGAGCGCGTTCCTCGACGCCCTGGACGTCCTGCGCGACGGCCCGGTGATCAAGGGCCACAAGAACGCCCACTGCTTCCTGCCGCCGAAGGACGCCGACGAGGACCTGGAGTCGATGTTCTGCACGGCGTACGTCGGGAACGTCCTGGTCACGGCCACGACCGACGCCGCGAAGCCGTTCGACACCGACAACGTCGCGTCGCTGCTGCGCGAGCAGCTCGACCGCATCGCCGAGCCGGGGGAGGCCGTATGACGACCGAGCAGCAGCACCAGCGGGAGATACCCGGGGTCCTGGCGGCGCCGCCGCCCCCCGTGCCCCCGGCCCCCGCCGCGCCCCCGGCGGCTCCCGGGGACCGCCGCGTCCTGCGCGCCGTCCTGCGCTGGACGTCCGCCGTCGTCGTGTTCGCCGCCGTCGGCGCGTCCACGGCGTACGGCATCACGCGGATGGAGCGCACCGACGTACCCGGGCTCGCCACCGCGTCGGACGGCCGCTGGGACTACCCCACGCTCGTCAGCCCGCCGCGGCCGGCGGGCAGTCCCGGTCCGGTGGACCCGTCGAACCCGGCCGGCACCCACTACGCCGATCTGCGCGAGCTGGTGCTGCCCGCACCGGAGGGCGCCGAGCAGGACCGGGCGCTGCGCGGTGCCGACGGCTGGCTGGCCACGAAGGACTTCCTGGCGGAGTGGCCGGACAAGAAGGAGCGCGAGGAGTTCGGCGACGACCTCACCGAGACCGGCCTGCGGCACATCGCGGCGCGCGGCTGGCGCATGCCGGACGGCACGCACACCCGTATCTACCTGCTCCGTTTCAACACGGAGGCCGGCGTCGCGCGCGCCTTCGGCGGGGACAGCCCCCGCTTCGTGGTGCGCGGCACCGAGGACAGCCAGCTCGACGAGGACTTCCCCGCCGAGGCCGATCTGGTGTGGGCCGACCGGTCGGTGTACGTCGAGACGAAGCCGCACGGGGCCGAGCAGGTGCGGCACGCCGCTGTCCAGGTCGGGGACACCCTCGCGGTGATCATCCAGTCCCGCAGGGGCACCGCGCCCGCCGTGCCGTTCCGGCAGACGGTGACGCTGCAGAGCCAGCTGCTCGGCTGAGCCGCGGGGACGCACCTCGCCCGACAGGGCCCGGCCCCGGCCGCGTAAGCTGGGGGCCGGCCCTGTCTACCGCACCCTCTGCTCACCGAGGAGCACCCCGTGGAACTCTTCTTCGAAATCCTGCTGGTCCTGATCGTCGTCGGCGTCCTCGCCTTCGCCGGCCTGGCCGTGAAGAAGCTGTACCAGGGCCAGCGCTGATCGCGCCCGCACCGACGTATCCCACGCACCCGAAGCACCCGACGAAAAGCAGCTCATGATCGAGATCCCGTCCGACCTCCACAAGGACCTCGTCCCGCTCGCCTTCCTGCTCGGCAGCTGGGCCGGCGCGGGCGTCCACGACTTCCCCGGCGCCGAGAAGTGCAACTTCGGGCAGGAGGTCACCTTCTCGCACGACGGCCGGGACTTCCTGGAGTACTCCTCGCGCAGCTGGGTCCTGGACAACGACGGCAACAAGGTCAGGCCGCTGGAGTCCGAGCACGGCTACTGGCGGATCGACGCCGAGCGCAAGGTCGAGGTGACCATGGTCCGCGACGACGGCGTCGTGGAGGTCTGGTACGGCGAGCTGGCCGACAAGAAACCGCAGATCGACCTGGTGACGGACGCGGTGGCCCGGACGGCCGCCTCCCGCCCCTACACCGGCGCCAAGCGGCTGTACGGCTACGTCAAGAGCGACCTGATGTGGGTCGGCGAGAAGCAGACCCCCGACATCGAGCTGCGCCCCTACATGTCGGCCCACCTGAAGAAGGTCGTCACCCCGGAGGACGTCGAACGCTGGGCGAAGGCCCTCCCGGACGACATGCCGGACGACGGCATCGCGTTCTTCAAGTAGTCCTAGACTTCGGCGTGTGGTGAGCACCGACTGGAAGAGTGATCTCAGGCAGCGCGGCTACCGGCTGACGCCGCAGCGCCAACTCGTGCTCGAAGCCGTGGACACCCTGGAGCACGCGACCCCCGACGACATCCTCGTGGAAGTGAGGAAGACCGCGTCGGGGGTCAACATTTCCACCGTCTACCGCACGCTGGAGCTGCTGGAGGAGCTGGGCCTCGTCTCGCACGCCCACCTCGGGCACGGCGCCCCCACCTACCACCTGGCCGACCGGCACCACCACATCCACCTCGTCTGCCGCGACTGCACGAACGTGATCGAGGCCGACCTGGAGGTGGCCGCCGAGTTCACGGCCAAGCTGCGCGAGACGTTCGGCTTCGACACCGACATGAAGCACTTCGCGATCTTCGGCCGGTGCCGGGACTGTTCCCTGAAGGGTTCAACTACCGAGTCGTAGGCTAGGCGTATGAAGAGCCCTCTGCTGACCCTGCCCGGCGCCGTCCCCGCCGAAGGCGTGGACGAAGGCGTCGCCGCCCACTACGGCGACCTGTTCCGCGAGCAGCGCGCCCTCGCCGACGGCACCGGCTTCGTGGACCTCTCGCACCGCGGCGTCGTCGCCGTGTCCGGCGAGGACCGGCTCGGCTGGCTGCACCTGCTGCTCACCCAGCACGTCAGCGAGCTCCCGGCGGGGCAGGCCACCGAGGCACTGATCCTCTCCGCGAACGGCCACATCGAGCACGCCCTGTACCTGGTGGACGACGGCGCGACGACCTGGGCGCACGTCGAGCCCGGCACCCAGGGGGCGCTGATCGCGTACCTGGAGTCGATGAAGTTCTTCTACCGGGTCGAGGTCGCCGACCGCACCGCCGACACCGCGGTCGTGCACCTGCCGGCCGGCTCCATCGCCGAGATCCCCAAGGACGCCGTCGTCCGCGAGACGCCGTACGGCCGTGACGTCCTGCTGCCGCGCGCCGACCTGGAGTCCTGCGCCGGGTCGGCCGGACCGCCGGCCGGGATCCTGGCGTACGAGGCGCTGCGCGTCGAGCAGCACCGGCCGCGCCTCGGCTTCGAGACCGACCACCGCACCATCCCGCACGAGCTGGGCTGGATCGGCTCCGCGGTGCACCTGCAGAAGGGCTGCTACCGGGGCCAGGAGACCGTCGCCCGGGTGCACAACCTGGGCAAGCCGCCGCGCCGGCTGGTCTTCCTGCACCTGGACGGCAGCGAGGTCCACCTGCCGCCGCCCGGCACCGGGCTGCGGCTGGCCGACGACGGCCCCGAGGGCCGCAAGGTCGGCTTCGTCACCACGTCCGTACGCCACCACGAGCTGGGCCCGGTCGCCCTCGCCCTGGTGAAGCGGAACGTGCCGGTGGACGCCCGCCTCGTCGCCGGGGACACGGCGGCGGCCCAGGAGACCGTGGTCGAACCCTGAGCCTGCCGAGCCCCTGGGGTCCGCAGTTCAGATGTCCAGCAGGACGGTGAACGGGCCGTCGTTCGTCAGGGACACCCGCATCCGCGCGCCGAACCGGCCCGTCGCCACCGTCGCGCCCAGGGCGCGCAGCTGCGCCACGACCTCGTCCACCAGCGGCTCGGCCACGTCGCCGGGGGCCGCCGCGTTCCAGGTGGGGCGGCGGCCCTTGCGGGCGTCGCCGTACAGCGTGAACTGGCTGACCACCAGCAGCGGGGCGTCGATGTCGCTGCACGACTTCTCGTCCGTCAGCACGCGGATCGACCACAGCTTGCGGGCGAGCTGCGCCGCCTTCTCCTTGGTGTCCTCGTGGGTGACCCCGACCAGGACGCACAGTCCCTCGCCGGTGATCTCCCCGACCGTCTCGCCGTCCACGACGACGCTCGCGCCGTCCACCCTCTGCACCACTGCACGCATAGGACCATCATGACGGGCGCCGCGGTGTGCTCCGTGCCGGTGATCTCCGGCGGATCTCCGGTGGATTTTTCTACCGTACGCCCCCATCTGGGGCCGATCGGGGGCACTCATTCACATTGCGGCCACTTGGGATGGCACGATGCTGCCCACACGCCGGTCGAGGGGACGGTAGAGGCACATGAGCACACCGAGTACGGGGCAGCCGCCTGGCGCTGTCCCGTTGACCTGTCCGGGAGACGCCGCCCTGGAGGGCTTGAGGGCGCCCGCGCAGCGCACCGACAGCCCGCCGCTGCCCGGCGATCCTCCACCCGGCTCCGCGGGCGCGGGCTGCCCCGAGGAGCACGACCTGACCCTGCTGA
Source organism: Streptomyces sp. NPDC051207 (assembly GCF_040682395.1). Lineage (NCBI taxonomy): Bacteria > Bacillati > Actinomycetota > Actinomycetes > Kitasatosporales > Streptomycetaceae > Streptomyces > Streptomyces sp. NPDC051207. Next base: position 49,989 of record NZ_JBFBAX010000016.1, read on the forward strand.
GCCTGCCCGAGCTGCGCACCCTGCGCCGGGACGCGCAGCGCGACGAGGCCGACCTCAGCTATCTGCGGCGGCTGCTGCAGGGCCGCATCGACATCCTGCGGGCGGAACTGACCCGCCGCTCGCCGGTGGGCGCGGCCTCGGTCGCGGCCCCGCCCGAGGCGTCCGTCATCGAGCGGCTGCCGGAGATCCTGACCGACGCGCCAGCCCGGCACCGCTCCTCCGCGCGGCACGTGACGCTGGGGACGCCGCAGGGCGAGGAGTACCGGCTGCTGGCCGCCGAGATGCTCGCCGAGGTCGAGCTGTCGGACCTCGGCGCCCGCACCGACCCGGAGCTGCACGCCGCGATGGGCCGCCTGGTGCGCTACGAGCAGCAGGTGTCCCGCCGCCGCCAGCGGCTGCAGCGCACGGCCGACGACTGCAGCGCGGAGATCGCCCGCCGCTACCGGGAGGGCGAGGCGCAGGTGGACGACCTGCTGACCTGAGGCGGGGGCCCGGTGCCGGGCGGGCGCAAAATGCCGCGACACCCCCGCCCGGGTCGACCTACCGTGCCCCCATGACCCGCAGCGCCGACATCGGCATCCGTCCCATCGGCGAGGCCGAGTTCGCCGACTGGCACCGCGCCGTGCAGACCGGGTTCCTCCAGGAGCCCGCGGTCACCGAGGAGGAACTGGCCGCCCGCCGGGAGCAGTGGGTGGCGGGCCGGCTGCTCGGCGCCTTCGACCGGGGCCGCTGCGTCGCCACGTTCCGCTCCTTCGCGCAGGAGATCACCGCGGTCGGCGGCGCGCCCGTACCGGCCGACGGCGTCTCGAACGTCACCGTCAGCCCGACCCACCGCCGCCGCGGCCTGCTCCGCCGCATGATGGCGGCCGACCTGGCCGCCGCGAAGGACCGCGGCGACGTCGTCGCCACGCTGATCGCCGCCGAGTACCCGATCTACGGGCGGTACGGCTTCGGGCCCGCCACCTGGACCACCGAGTGGACCGTCGACGTGCCGCGGGCCGGCCTCGACCCGCGCCGGCGGGGCCCGGAGGACGGCGGCCGTGTCGACCTGGTGGACGGCGCGGACGTCCGCGGGCTCGGACCCGAGCTGCACGAGCGGCTGCGCCGCGTTCGGCCGGGCGCCGTGAGCCGGGGCGACCTGTGGTGGCGGGTCAACACGGGAGCCGCCCGCTTCCGCCCGTCGTGGACCGAGCCGTTCTACGCCGTGTACCGCGCGGCGGACGGCACGGTCGAGGGAATGGTGTCGTACGAGTCGGACGACAAGTGGGGCGACGCCAAGCAGCCGCTGCACACCCTCGCGGTGAACTGGCTGATCGGCGTGGTCCCGGCCGCGGAACGCGCGCTGTGGCACTACCTGTGCACGATCGACTGGGTCACCACCGTCAAGAGCGGCTGGCGGGCCCCCGACGACCTGCTGCCCCTGTTGCTGCCGGACCCGCGCGCGGCCAGGGTCACCACGCACGCCGACTGGCTGTGGGTGCGGATCCTGGACGTCGTACGGGCGCTTCAGGCGCGGACGTACGAGGAGGAGGGCTCGCTGGTGCTGGAGGTCGTGGACGCCTGGGAGGGCGGCGGGGCCGGCGGGCGCTACCGGCTGGAGGCGGCGGCGGACGGGGCGTCCTGCGCGCCGACCGCCGAGACCGCGGACCTGACGCTGGACATCGGTGACCTGGCGGCGCTGTGGCTCGGTGACGAGTCGGCGGTGCGGCTCGCGGCGCTGGGCCGGGTGCGGGAAGAACGAGCGGGCGCCGCCCGGGTGGCCGACGCCCTGCTGCGTACGTCCAGGCGTCCGTGGTGCCCGGACATGTTCTGAGTCTCCTTCCTGCCCTGGGCCGGCCGGGCTCCCGGCTCCCCTCCGGAAGGGAGCCCGCAGCCGTCCCCCGTCGCCTCTCGCATCGGCCAACCTCCGTAGCGCGTGACCATGTCGTGCGAGTTGGCAGCCAACTTCACTGTATCTCTCTCCATTTGGGCGCGCCTTATCACCACCTTCACACGAACTCCCCATAGCTGGCCGAGGGTTGTAGGGTGGGAACGTGGGCCCGGAACACACCTCCGTCACTGGACGGAAGAGGTCACAGCGGTCACAGCGCACCCACCGCGACGTGGCCGACGAACTGCGCTCCCGGATCAGGTCCGGGGTGCTGCGGCCGGGACAGCGCATGCCCACCCAGGCGGAACTGGCCGACGAGTTCGGCGTGGAGCGCGGTGCCATACGCCAGGCGCTGCGCCTGCTGCAGTCGGAGCGGCTGCTCACCGACGTCTCCAAGGGCAGCCCGGCACGGGTCGCGCCCCACCCCGTCCCGCCGCCGACCGGCCCCGGGGCGCCGCCGCTGCCCACCACGGTCGCCCTCGGCCCCCGCATCGCCGAGGCCTTCGCCGCCCCGCACGTCGAGATCGACGCCCTCTGCCTGACCTCGGTCTCCCTCAACCTCGCCCTCGGCGAGCCGCTGCGCCGCATCCACGCCGGGCAGCTGACGCCGGCCAGGATCGACGTGCGGGTGCTGCTGCCCAGCCGGAACATCGACCTCGCCTTCCCCGTCCCGGTGGAGCGGCACGGCGGCGACGACGTGATCCACGACCGCTGGGTGGCGCAGCGCAACGCGCAGGGCCAGGTCCTCCGGCACAACCTGCTGGCACTGCGCGCCCTGCACGGCATCGACGTACGGGTCGCCTTCCGCGCCCTGCCCTTCACGCCGCCGGTGAAGCTGTACCTGCTCAACGGGGCGGAGGCGCTGTTCGCGTACTACACGCTGCGGCGCCGCGAGGAGGAGATCGACCACGAGCCCCTGCAGATGTACGACACCGAGGGCACCCGGTCGATGCTGTTCGCCTTCGAGCAGGGCGCGGGCCGCCGGGACACGACGTTCGTGGAGCAGTCGCGCCTGTGGTTCGACGCACTGTGGGAGACGATCAGTTCGGAGCTGGTGCTCACGGTCTGACGTCTCCCACGGCGCCGATCAGGAGGTCTTTCGCTCACAGCACCGGCCCCGAGAGCAGCAGCGCGAGCAGGACGGCCCCCGCCGAGCTGATGGCCGGGCTGTTGGCCTTGATGCCCACGGTGAACAGGAGCAGGCCGACGACCCCGGTGACGCCGAACTTCCATTGGACGAGCTGCTCGAGGCCGATGACGAACACGGCGGAGAGGAGGGCGAGAGCAGGCATGGTGGTTCCCCCTTCTGGCTGTGGGCCGGTCATGGAAGCAGGGCTTCGAAAGCCGGGGCTTCGGAAGCAAAACTTCCGCCAACTCTGAGCAAGTAAGCCAAGTTGGTGGCCAACTCTTAGTAAGTTGTCCCCACTTGGCGACCAGCCGTAAACAACTGCCGAGCAACTCCCTCTGGCTGGATCAGAGTTGTAGCGTTTGGCCGTGACCCAGGAGAACGTGGCAGTGAACGGCAGCGGCAAGCTCACGCCCCAGGAGATCGCCGACGTCCTGCGCGAGCGCATCCGCGCCGGCGAACTCAGAGCGGGAGACCGCCTGCCCACCCAGGCCGAGCTGGCCGGGGAGTTCGGCGTGGAACGCGGCACCGTGCGCCAGGCGCTGCGGGTGTTGCAGGAGGACGGGCTGCTCAGGGATGTGAGCAAGGGGAGTCCGCCGCGGGTCGCCGCCCCCGGCCCGGCCCGGCACGACCCGCAGCCGACCATGGTGGCCCTCGCGCCCCGCCTGGCCGAGGCGTTCCACGCGCCGCGCGTGCGCATCGACGCGGCCTGCCTGACGGCCGAGACGCTGATGGTGGGGCTCGGAGAGCCGCTCCGCCTCATACACGAGGGCCGTATCCGCCCCGAGTCGATCGACATCCGCATCCTGCTGCCGTCCCGCGACATCAACCTGGCCTTCCCGACCTCGGTCGGCGACCACGGCGGCGACGACCCGGTCCACGAGCGCTGGCTCAAGCAGCGCAACGCCCAGGGCCACGTCCTGAGCCACAACATGTGCTCGCTGCGCCACTCGCACGGCATCGACGTACGGGTCGCCTTCCGCGCGCTGCCCTTCACACCCCCGGTGAAGCTGTACCTGCTCAACGGCACCGAGGCGCTGATGGCGTACTACATGGTCGCCCGCCGGGAGGAACCCTCGGACCACGGGACGCTGGACATGTACGACGTCCTGGGCACCGAGTCCCTGCTGTTCTCCTTCGAGGCGACGGCCGGGGCGCGGGACGCGGCGTTCGTCGCGGAATCCCAGAAGTGGTTCGACGCCCTCTGGGAAACCATCACCACGGACCTGACACTCTCCTAGTGACCTCTGATACGACGCACAGTGCTCCAGTGGCAGCGCGGGCGGCGCAGACCGCACCCGGTCCCGACGGGCTCCGGGAGCTGGTCGCGCCGGCCCGCGTCGTGCTCTGGGACTTCGACGGGCCGATCTGCCGGCTGTTCGCCGGGCACTCGGCGGAGCGCGTGGCGAGCGACCTGGTGGAGTGGCTGGAGGGGCGGGGCCTGCACGGCCTGCTGACGGACACCGAACGCGCGTCCCTCGACCCGCAGGTCGTGCTGCGCGCCGTGAACCGCCGGCACCCGGGCAGCGACCTCGTCACGGAGCTGGAGGAACGCCTCACCCAGGAGGAGCTGCGGGCCTCGGTGTCGGCGATGCCCACCGCGTACGCCGACCCGCTGATCCGCACCTGGACGGCGGTCGGCTCCCGCATGGCCATCGCCACCAACAACTCACCGCGCGTGGCACGCACCTACCTGGAGAGCCGGGGCCTGGAGGGCTGTTTCCGCCCTCACGTCTACGGCCGCACCCAGCAACTGCACCACCTCAAGCCCGACCCGTACTGCCTCAGCCGCGCCCTGAACGCCATGGGCGCCGCGCCGGCCGCCGCGCTGATGATCGGCGACGCCCCCACCGACCACCAGGCCGCACAGCGCGCGGGGGTGCCGTTCCTCGGCTTCGCGCACGACGAGCGGAAGGCCGCGCTGCTGAGGAGGGCCGGAGCCGTCACCGTGGTGACGTCGCTCGAACCACTGCTGCGGGTGGTGCGGGGGTAGGACGCCGCCGGCCCCGCCCGGCCGGTGCCTCGCAGGCGGCTGACGGTGCCTCAGGGACCGGCCCCGGCGTGCTGTAGCATGCCCGCACCACCTGGGCGATCGCCCGGTTGCCTCGTGTCAAGGGGCCCGCGAGCCACACGCGAAGCGGCTCACGTGCACCTCGTGCGGAAGGGCGCACCTCACCCGCCGCGGCCGTCACGGCGCCCGCCGCCCTGCGCGATGCCACTCGCGCGCCTACCGTTTGCCATACCGTCCCCTCTCACCCCGGAGCGGCCCCGTGGGCGCACCTCCTCTTCCCCGTTCCTCGCGCGGGAAGCGCGCCACGCCCGACGCCCTCCGGGAGTTCGTGGACACCGCGCGGCGGGCCGGGAGGAGCAGCGGCCACGACCACCACGGCTTCGTCCTGCCGCTGACCGAACCCGTGGCCCGGCTGCTCGGCCGGGAGGCCGGGACGGCCGTGACCGTGCGGATCCGGCGCACCGGGGTGCTGCCCGTGGGCTTCAGGACCTGGCGGGAGGAGGCGGCCGTCCTGCGCGCGGTCCGCGGCATCCTGCCGCACGTGCCGCAGTGCCTGGCCGAGCGGGAGGACTTCGCCGTCCACAGCTGTGTGGAGGGCGTCCCGCTCTCCAGCGTCTGCGGCGACGGCAGGCCCGTCGACGCCCTGCTCGTCGAGGCACTGGCCGACCTGTTCGCGCAGATGACCCAGGTGCGGCGCGGGGCGCTGCCCGCGCTGCCCGCCGTGTGGCCGCGCAACGACACCGACAGCCAGGGCTTCCTGCGCACCCTGGCGCACCTCGCCGGCCGGCAGGTCCGCGAGCCGGCGTGGGCCGCGTTCGGCGGGCTGTTCGCCGCCCTCGGCATCCCGGACGACGCCCTGCCGGGGCTGGCCGAACGCGTCCCGGCCATGACCCGACGGCCGTACGGCCTCCTCCACGCCGACCTGCACCGCGACAACGTGCTGGTGTCCTACGGCGGTGTCCCGCCGCTCGTCTGCGTCGACTGGGAGCTCGCCACCTACGGCGACCCGCTGCACGACCTGGCGACGCAACTGGTGCGCATGAAGTATCCGGCACGCCAGTGGACCCAGGTGATCGACGCGTGGGCGGACGCCGTGCGGGCGGTCCGCCCGGCCGCGGTCGCGGGCCTCGCCAGGGACCTGGACCACTACCTCGCCTTCGAGCGGGCGCGGTCGGTGTATCCCGACGTCGTACGGGCCGCGCGGTCGCTGGAGGAGTCGTTCACCCAGAAACGGCTCGACGACGCCACCGCCGAGGTGCGCCGCTCCCTGGAGGCGGCGGCCGAACCGCTGCGGCTGCCGAGCGTGCCCGGCGAGGACGAGATCGAGCGGGCCCTGTTCCGCTGGCTGGCCTCCCGCCCCGGCCCCGGGCGCGGCGGACGCGGCCGGATCGCGCGGGCCCTGGTCTGGGAGCCGGACCGGCGGGTGCCGGAGCACCCGGAGTTCCCCGCCCGTGCCGTCCGGGAGGCACTGGCGGCGGAGGGAGCCGCCCCGGCGTACCGGGTGTTCAAGGGGACGGCGCACCTCAACACGGTCGTCCGGCTGCCCGGCACCGGGACGGTCGTCGTACGCCGCAGACTGCCCCGGGTGTGCCGCCGCGAACGCAGCTTCCTCAGCGAGCACGCCGTGCTGCGCGCCATCGAGCAGGCGCGCGTGGCGGTCGCGGCGCCCCGGGTGCTCGCGCTGGGCGAGAGCTACCCGGACGACCGTTTCGCCATCCACACCTACGTCGGCCCGGACGCCGGCCGGCCGCCCCACCACCCGGAGCACGGGCTGCTGCCGCACGAGGCGGACCGGCTCGTCGACCAGCTGTGCGCCCTGCGGCACGTCGACTACAAACAGGTCGACCCGGCGGCCGGCGAGGGCGGCTTCCACCGCTGGCTGTGCGGCCAGCTGGTGTCGCTGGTGCGGGACCTGCCGACGGAGTCCCAGCAGATGGCCCGGCTGCTGGGCCTGCCGGACGCCGACCGGCTCGGGCAGCTCCTGTCCCGCCACGAGGTGACCCACCGCGCACCGTCCCTGCTGCACGGCGACCTGAACCCCTGGAACCTGGTGCGCCGGGACGACGACCTGGCGCTGACCATCATCGACTGGGAGATGGCGCTGGTCGGCGACCCGCTCTACGACCTCGTGCGGCACATGCACCTCACGCCGACCCGCCCGGAGATCCGCGACCGCATGTTCCGCCGCTGGGAGCGCTTGCTGCCCGCCGAGTACACCCGCGGCTGGCGCGAGGACTGGCGGGTCTACAGCCGGCTGGAGATCGTGCGGTCCGCGTACGTCGACCTCGACCGCATCGTCACCGGGGCGAGCCTGGACGCCCCCAACGTCCGCCGGGCCGTCGACTCCTACGCGGTCACCCTGGCCGTCGCCACCGGCTCGCTCGGCCTGCCGGTCCGCCCCACGGCGAATCCGTACCTGGGCCGGGCACTGGCGTAGGCGCACTCTCGCCCGGGAACGCGCGAGGCAGGGCCCGCGGCGCCCGCCGACTCGCGGGCCGCATCCTCCCTTCCTCACCGCCTCCCCAGCACCTCCGCCACGCGGATGAACCGTCGGCGCCGTGGCCCAGCCGGGCCGGACAGGGAACCGGGGGGACTCACACGGCGGTGGCGAAGGGCACGGCGACGTCCATGACGTGCTCGTCCGGCCCGGCGTGGGACCAGTTCGGGTAGTAGATCTCGCGGGCGGAGGCGCTCGGGCGCAGCCCCCGCCCGTGCAGCCACGCGGCGACCGCGTCGAAGGCGCCGGCCACGGCCGCGTACGCGCCCTGCCCCTTGCGGAGCTCGGTGTACGCCTGCCGGTGCGCGGGTTCCACCCGCAGGCCGATGCGCCCGGCGGGCTCGACGGGGGCCTCGGTCGGCACGCACACCTGGACCGGCCCGTCGCCGTCCTGGTCGACGAGCCCGTGGTACACGGCGAACACCGGACCGGAGGGGGAGGCGCCGCCGGCACGCAGATGGCCGAACAGCTCCTCGGTGGCCGAGCCGAGGAACTCCGGCAGGCCTTCGGCCGTCACGTGCCCCTCGACGTAGACGACCTTCTGCTCACCGCTCTCGCGCTCCTCGATGAGATACGTCTCTGTCGTCCGCCCCCGCAGGGCGTCCTGGACCTGGGTCACGAGGGGCCGGCGGGCCCGGTGCTCGCGGTCGTGGGTCCGCCAGTAGTCGCCGACCAGCTCGGCGGCGCGCTCGCCGTCCGCCGACAGGACGGTCCCGATGAGCCCCAGCGGCATGCCGACGGCCCGCAGCAGGGTGATCAGCCGGGCCTGCCGGAGCTGGTCCGGGAGATAGTGGCGTACTCGGGTGTGCGGATCGACGTGGGCGGGCTCCAGCAGCCCCTTGTCCGCGTACAGGCGCAGCGCCTTGTGGCTGAGCCGGCTGAGGGCGGCGAACTCCCCGGTGACCATCAGTTCTGGCATGTGCCCATCGTGGGGCCTGCCCCCGGGCAGCGGCAGGCACGCCCACAGCGGGCCGCGCAGGTTGGTCCGCATGGCCGACGAGTTCGACGACGATCTCCGGTCGTGCGCTGTCGGAGGTGCCTGACCCAGTGCCGCCGCGCATCGACTGCTTCTGGGAACTCATCGAGGGCTGTCGACGGACCGCGCGACCGTGACGCACTCTTGCAAGCAGTTGCTTGCAATAGTTAGCGAGGTGGGGCATGGTGGGGGCATGGCATCGCTCAACGTCGGCAATCTCGGTGAGTACCTGCGCGAGCAGCGGCGCAACGCGCAGCTGTCGCTGCGGCAGCTCGCCGACGCCGCCGGGGTGTCGAATCCGTACCTGAGCCAGATCGAACGCGGGCTGCGCAAGCCGAGCGCGGAGGTGCTCCAGCAGGTCGCCAAGGCCCTGCGCATCTCCGCCGAGACGCTGTACGTGCGGGCCGGCATCCTCGACGCCGAGCGCGACCGGGACGAGGTGGAGACCCGTGCCGCCCTCCTCGCCGACCCGACGCTCAACGCGCGGCAGAAGCAGGTGCTGCTCCAGATCTACGAGTCCTTCCGCAAGGAGAACGGCTTCGGGACCGACGGCACGGACGCAACCCGGGGGACCGACGGGACCGATGAGCCCGGCGCGTCCGACGAGTTCGTCGAAGCCGACGAGCCCGCCGTGGCCGACGAGTCCGCCCAGGACACCGACACCACGACCGGCGACAGCGACGCCGCCCCGCGCCGGCAAGCCGGAGCCACCCGCCCGGCCGGCACATCGCGGGACCCCAAAACCCTCAGCTGAAAGCAACCGGGAGGAACATCCCATGGCCATCACCGACGACCTGCGCAAGACCCTCAGCGACCCCACCCCCCTCTACTTCGCGGCCGGCACCGCCGACCTCGCCCTGCAGCAGGCCAAGAAGGTGCCGGCCCTGGTGGAGCAGCTGCGCACGGAGGCCCCGGCGCGCATCGAGGCCGTCCGCGGCAGTGACCCGAAGGCCGTCCAGGAGAAGGCCGCCGCCCGCGTCAGGGAGACGCAGGAGACCCTCCAGGCCAAGGTCAACGGGTTCATCGGCTCCCTCGACACCGACCTGAAGAAGCTCGGCGAGAGCGCCCAGGACCTCGCGCTGCGCGGCGTGGGCGTCGCCGCCGAGTACGCCGTCAAGGCCCGGGAGACCTACGAGAAGGTCGCCGAGCACGGCGAGCAGGCCGTGCGGACCTGGCGCGGCGAGGCCGCCGAGAGCATCGAGGACATCGCCGTGGCCGTCGAGCCGAACGCCGAGCCGGTCAAGGTCACCGAGGACAAGTCCGACGCCGAGGCCGAGGCGGCCGCGGCCAAGAGGACGAACGCCGCCAAGAAGCCCACGCCCCGCAAGCCGGCGGCGAAGAAGACCACGCCGCCGCCCGCCAAGTAAGGGCGCGGTGGGCGCACGTGTCGGACGCGGCCGGGCACTCTCGTGGTGCCCGGCCCGTTCTGCGGGTAGGCGACCTGCGGTTGCGGGTACGGTGACCGCGTAATGACGAGCCGAATCGGGTGGTGGACGTTGTGCTGATGCAGGGGTTCGCGGGGTTCTTGTGGCTGCTGAGCGTCGCCCTGATCCTTTTCAGCGGTTTCGCGCTGATCGACGCGGCCACGCGCCGTGAGGACGCCTACCGCGCGGCCGACAAGAAGACCAAGCCGTTCTGGCTGATCATCCTCGGGCTCGCCTTCGTGGTGAACCTGATCTTCAACATCCTGTCGTTCCTGCCGATCATCGGCCTCATCGCGACGATCGTGTACATGGTCGACGTACGTCCCGCCCTGCGCGCCCTGCCCGGCGGCGGCCGCACCAACCGCGGCTCCAGCAGCGACGGCCCGTACGGCCCCTGGAACGGCAACCGCTGAGCCACCCGGGGCCGGGTGCTCCCTGCGACACGCTTACGGCACCCGGTCCAGCACCAGCACCGCCACGTCGTCCGTCAGCTCGCCCCCGTTGAGGTCGCGCACCTCGGTGACCGCGGCCTGGAGCAGTTCCTCCCCGCGCAGTCCCGCGGCCAGCCGGCGGCGGATCATCTCGACCATGCCGTCCTGGCCGAGCCGTTCCCGGCCCTCGCCGACGCGGCCCTCGATCAGGCCGTCGGTGTAGAGCATCAGGCTCCACTCGGCGCCCAGCTCCACCTGCATGCGCGGCCAGCGCGCGCCCGGCAGCAGGCCGAGCGCCGGGCCGTTGAAGTCGTACGGCAGCAGCCGCGCGGGCCGGCCGGGGGAGGCGACCAGCGGGGACGGGTGGCCCGCCAGGCACAGCCCGGCGCGACGGCCGTCCGGGGCGATGTCCACCGTGCACAGCGTGGCGAAGATCTCGTCGTCGGCCCGCTCGTGCTCCAGCACCTGCTGCAACGTGTTGAGCAGCTCGTCCCCGCACAGCCCCGCCAGCGTCAGCGCCCGCCACGCGATGCGCAGCTCCACACCGAGCGCCGCCTCGTCCGGGCCGTGCCCGCAGACGTCGCCGATCATGGCGTGCACCGTGCCGTCGGGGGTGCGGACGACGTCGTAGAAGTCGCCGCCGAGCAGTGCGCGCGAGCGGCCGGGGCGGTAGCGGGCGGCGAACCGCAGCGAGGAGCCCTCCAGCAGCGGGGTGGGCAGCAGGCCGCGCTCCAGCCGGGCGTTCTCCTGGGCGCGCAGCTTGCCCTCCGCGAGCCGCCGCTCGGCCGTGTCGGAACGTTTCCGCTCGACGGCGTACCGGATCGCGCGGCTCAGCAGCCGGCCGTCCAGCTCGTCGCGGAAGAGGTAGTCCTGGGCGCCCACCCGGACCGCCTCGGCGCCGCGCTCGGCGTCACCGGACGCGGTCAGCGCGAGCACGGCGTGCCGGGGCGCGATCTGCAGGACGTGCTTGAGCACCGCCAGCTCGTCCTCGGTGTCCGGGACCCGGCCGGGCGCGGGCAGCGCCAGGTCCAGGTCCAGCAGGATGCAGTGGACGTCGTCGGTGAGCAACCGCTCGGCCTCGGTGAGGTTGCGGGCGGTGCGGATCCGGATCGGCTTGCCCGCCTGGTCGAGCAGCTCGGGCACGATCGGCGAGCCCGCCGGATCGTCCTCGATCAGCAGCAGGGTCAGGTTGGCGTGGGCGGCGTTGTCCACGGTGGCGTCCTGGCGCGGGGCCTGACGGCCGGAGTCCGTGGAGGGGCCGCCGTCCGGGGACGCGGTCTGCGCCTGACCACTTTCCACGGCCGGGATCTCTCTCTGCCGCGGTACGGGTACGGGCATTGTCCTGGGTTCCTTCCCTCCCCCCGAGGGCACGGCGGGGGCGAGGGACCTCGACCCACCGACGGGGACCCTAGCGGGTGTCGGCGCCGCAACGGAATGGTCCACGGCACCCCGCTGAGCCCTCCGCCACTGTCATATGCCGCGATCCGTACCGCAGTTGGACAGGCCGACGGCGGGCCGGTGATGACGAACGTCACGTCCCCACCGGGTTTGTGAGCGACTCGGCGTGGAATCGGTCACGTGGCCCGGATCACGCCGGATGGGGCCGTGTGAACCGGTGTGTGCCGTAAGGAAAGTGGCGGGGAAGTGGCCCGGGACACACGCGCCGCGACTCAGTCCGCGTCCGGCCGCACCACACCCAGGATCGGCATCGAGCCCGCCCCCGCGACCGTCACCGTCCGCCCGGGGCGGGGGGCGTGCACGATCGCGCCGTCGCCGACGTACATCCCCACGTGGCTCGCGTCCTCGTGGTAGATGATGAGGTCTCCGGGGCGCATGTCCTCGATGCCGATGCGCCTGAGCTGTCTCCACTGCTCCTGCGAGGTCCGCGGGACGGGCACCCCGGCCTTCTCCCAGGCCCGGGACGTCAGCCCCGAGCAGTCGTAGCTCTCCGGGCCCTCGGCGCCCCACTCGTACGGCAGGCCGATCTGCGCGGTGGCGAACTCGACCGCCTTTCTGCCCCGCTCGGACGCCTCGCCCTGGATCGCGTCGAGGATGCCCGAGTCCAGCCAGGCGTCGTGCGCCGTGCGGGCCGCCGCCCGCTCCAGCTCCGCGAGGCGCTCGATCTCGTCCTTCTCCAGCTCGGACTCGAGCTTCTCGGCAGCCGCGATCTGCTGTTCGACGCGTTTTCGCGCCGAGGCCTTGGCCTTGCGGTTCGCCTCCAGCTTCTTCCACTGGGCGGTGGCGTCCCGCTCGTACTGCTCCAAGTCCTCCTGAGTGCGGGCGGTTTCGCGGATCAGGCCCTTGGTGGCCCGCTGGCCCTGGAGGATGCGGCCGGTGCCGTCGAGGAACCGCGTGGGGTCGTCGCTCAGCATGAGGTGCGCCTCGGGCGGCAGTCCGCCGACGCGGTACTGGGCGGCGGCCGCGGCGCCCGCGCGCTTCTTCAGCTCCTCCAGCTCGGCGCGTACGCCGGCGATCCTCTGGGCCAGCTTGACCAGCGCGGCGTTCTGCTCGCGGGCCTTCTCCTCGGCGGCGTTGTACGCGTCGGTGGCGACGGCCGCGTCGTGGTACAGCCTCTCCAGCCGCTTGCGCACCGCCTCAAGGTCCTTGGCGGGTACGGCGCTTGGCGTCGCGCTCGGCGTGGGGGAGGGTTCCGGGGCGGCCGAAACGGCGAACGCCGTGCCGGGTGCCGCCAGTACGGTGACCGCACAGACGACGGCCACGGCCGCCGTGATCAGGCCGCGCTTGCCCGTTCCCATACCCCTGCCCCCTGGCCCGAACTGGTTAACCGTCAGTAACTTGTGCGCACCTGGGGGATCGTGCCACGTCGGCGCGGAAAACGACAGAGGTCGTGCCTCCGCCCGCCCTTCCGCACCTTTCCCTCTCTCCGCCCAGCCCCGTCCCGCCCGGCACGACGATCTCCCCTCCCTGACGACGAACGGCTCCCGCGGATCGTTCCTCGCCGGCGACGAGGCCGATGCCGGGCCGACGCGGCGCGAAACCCCGGGGGCGTACGCGTCACGAGCGCGGCGCCAACGCCGTCCAGCCCACCGTGACCTCCCCCTGCCGCCACCGCCCCGGACCGTCCGTCACCGGCCAGTGCCCCGTCAGGTCCCGCACCGCGCGCATCCAGCGCTGCCGCGCGCCGTACGACGCGTAGGGCGCGGCGGCGGCCCAGGCGCGGTCGAAGTCGCGCAGGAAGGCGTGCACCGGCTCGCCGGGGACATTGCGGTGGATGAGGGCCTTCGGCAGCCGTTCGGCGAGGTCGGACGGGCGGCCCAGGGAGCCGAGCCGGGCCGCGAAGGTGACCGTGCGCGGCCCCTCGGGCCCGAGCGCCACCCACACGTGCCGGCGCCCGATCTCGTCACAGGTGCCCTCGACGAGCAGCCCGCCCCGCGTGCCGGTCGCCGCGTCGGCCGGGGCGAGCCGCGCGCACAGCCGCTGCCACACCCCGGCGACCTCGGCCTCGTCGTACTGGCGCAGCACGTTCGCCGCGCGGATCAGCTGGGGGCGCCGGGCGAGGGGGATCTCGAAGCCGCCGTGCCGGAAGGCGAGGCCGTCGCGCTCGTACGGCCGGGCCGCCGCGACCCGCGCGGGGTCGATCTCGACGCCGACCACGCGCGTGCGGGGAGCCGCCGTGCGGAGCCGGGCGAGCAGTTCGACGGCGGTCCAGGGGGCGGCGCCGTAGCCGAGGTCGACGGCGAGCGGGTCGGCGGCGCGGCGCAGCTCGGCGCCGTGCGTGGCGGCGATCCAGCGGTCCATGCGGCGCAGCCGGTTGGGGTTGGTCGTCCCGCGCGTCACCGTCCCCACGACGGGGGCCGCCCCGCTCGGACGAGGCCGAGACCGGGGGCGGGCGGTGGCGCGGGTGGTCATGCCTACGAGGGTATGCGGCGACCGGCGGTGCCTTCCCGGCCCGGCGGCGGCACGCACGCGCGTACGCAGCACGGCACGCACACGCGTACGCGCATCAACCTCGAACGGTTGAGCGAAGCCCGGTAATGATTCCGCAAAGAAACCCGGATCGGAACCTGATCGGAAATGGAGCGGCTTCGCCCGGTGTTGGACGGTCCTGGAGGGTCACGCGCGTCCTCCGCACGGCATGCCCGCAGCTAGGAGGAACGCCACGTGAGCCAGTACGTCAGCAGGCTCGGGCGTCGTTCCGCGGCGGCTTCCCCGCGGCTGCGTCTGCACCGCCGCGCCCGCCGCGTCGCCATGCTCTCCGTGCACACCTCCCCGCTCCACCAGCCGGGCACCGGCGACGCGGGCGGCATGAACGTCTACATCGTGGAGCTCGCGCAGCGCCTCGCCGCGATCAACATCGAGGTCGAGATCTTCACGCGCGCGACCTCCGCCGCCCTCCCGCCCACGGTCGAGCTGGCCCCCGGCGTCCTGGTCCGGCACGTCGACGCGGGCCCGTACGAGGGCCTCGCCAAGGAGGAGCTGCCGGCGCAGCTGTGCGCCTTCACGCACGGCGTGATGCAGGCCTGGGCCGAACGCCGCCCCGGCCACTACGACCTCGTGCACTCGCACTACTGGCTCTCCGGCCACGTCGGCTGGCTCGCCGCCCAGCGCTGGGGCGTGCCGCTGGTGCACGCCATGCACACCATGGCCAAGGTCAAGAACGCCCACCTCGCCGACGGCGACACGCCCGAGCCCGCCGCCCGCGTGATCGGCGAGACCCAGATCGTGGGCGCCGCCGACCGCCTCATCGCCAACACGGCCGAGGAGGCCGACGCGCTCGTACGGCACTACGCCGCCGACCCCGCCAAGGTCGCCGTCGTGCACCCCGGCGTGAACCTCGACCGCTTCCGCCCCGCCGACGGCCGTGCCGCGGCCCGCGCCCGGCTCGGCCTGCCGCAGGACGCGCTGGTGCCGCTGTTCGCGGGCCGCATCCAGCCGCTGAAGGCACCCGACGTGCTGCTGCGCGCGGTGGCCGTACTGCTGGACGAGCGGCCCGACCTGCGCTCGAAGATCGTCGTCCCGGTGGTCGGCGGGCCCAGCGGCAGCGGCCTCGCCAAGCCGGAGGGCCTGCAGAAGCTCGCCGCGCGGCTGGGCATCGCGGACGTCGTGCGCTTCCGGCCGCCCGTCGGCCAGGACCAGCTCGCCGACTGGTTCCGGGCCGCGTCCGTGCTGGTCATGCCGTCCTACAGCGAGTCCTTCGGGCTGGTCGCCATAGAGGCGCAGGCCACCGGTACGCCGGTGCTGGCCGCCGCGGTCGGCGGGCTCCCGGTGGCCGTGCGCGACGGGCACACCGGCGTCCTCGTCCAGGGCCACGACCCGGCGGCGTACGCGCGCGTGCTGCGCGACTTCGCCGACGCGCCGGACCTCGCCGTCCGCATGGGCGCCGCCGCCGCCCGGCACGCCCAGTCCTTCGGCTGGGACACGGCCGCAGCCGCCACGGCCGACGTGTACACAGCCGCCCTGCACGCGCACCGCCGTCGCGTACGCTCCCACCATGGCTGACGGAGACATGACTGAGGGAGACATGGCTGACGGGCACGTGGCTGGCGGAGACAAGACGGCACGGGCGGCGAGGGTCGTCGAGGACGCCCTGAAAAGCGCCGAGGTGGAGTGGGAGAGTCCCAAGCCCGGCACCTACGTCGCCAAGCTCCCCGGCACCCGCAAACTCTCCACGACGGTCTCCCTGATCGTCGGACGGCACTCGCTGTCCCTCAACGCCTTCGTGATCCGCCACCCCGACGAGAACGAGGCGGCCGTCCACCGCTGGCTGCTGGAGCGCAACCTCAAGCTGTACGGCGTGAGTTACGCGGTCGACCGGCTCGGCGACGTCTACGTCACCGGGCGCCTGCCGCTGGCCGCCGTCACCGCCGAGGAGGTCGACCGGCTGCTCGGGCAGGTGCTGGAGGCGGCGGACGGCAGCTTCAACTCCCTTCTGGAGCTGGGCTTCGCGTCGGCGATCCGCAAGGAGTACGAGTGGCGCGTGTCGCGCGGCGAGTCGACGCGGAACCTCGACGCGTTCACGCACCTGACAGAGCGTTCTCGTCCCGCGGACTGACGGAGCGTCGCCGTTTCGGTGGGCTGACGAGCGTCCTCGTCCTACGGGCTGACGGCGCGCGCGGCGGCGCGGTAACGGCCGGGCGGCACGCCGACCAGCCGCCGGAAATGCCGGGTGAGATGCGACTGGTCGTAGAAACCGGTCGCGGGCGCGACCTCGCCCGGTGACCGCCCGTCGAGCAGGAGCCGCCGGGCACGGTCGACACGGCGGGACATCAGGTACCGGTGCGGCGCGATGCCGTACGCGGCGCTGAACGCCCGTACCAGATGCGCCGGATGGGCCGACAGGAGCGCGGCGGCCTCGTCGAGGGAGAGGCCCTCGACGACCTGCTCGTCGAGCAGTTCCCGCAGACGGCGGGCGAGCGCCGGGTCGCGGCGGGGTACCGGGTCGGCGGACCCCGGCCCGAGGTGGGCCCGCAGCCGCTCGCCGACCAGCGTCAGCCGGCTCTCGGCCTCCAGTTCGTCGCCGGGCCGGGCGAGCGCGGTGTGCAACTGGCCGACGCGGCGGCGCAGCAGCGGATCACGCAGGTCGGGGGAGTCGACGGCCCGCCCGATCAGGTCCTCGCCGAGGTGCGTGCCGTCGAGGTAGAGGACCCGCTTGCGGAAGCCGTCCGGGGTGACCGGGGAGCCGTTGTGCGGCACGTGCGGCGGCAGCAGCGACACCGTGTCGTGCGGGGTGCCGTGCTCGTGCCGGTCGAGGTCGTACCGTACGGCGCCGTCGTCCACGATGAGCAGCGTCCACGCCTCGTGGACGTGCATCGGGTAGGCGTACTGCGTGAAGTGGGCGTGGAAGACCTCCACGACGCCCGGGACGCGGGGGCGCCAGGCGGAGACGTCGGCCCTCGGCTGCGCGGCCATGCAAAGAACGTACAAGACGGTGCCGTACGGCGGTCGGCAGTCTCGTCCCATGAACGCCGAACCCCTCCGCTTCGACACCAAGATCACCGTCCTGCTGCGCGACGACCTGGAGCCCTGGCAGCGCCTCAACGTCACCGCCTTCCTGGTCAGCGGCCTCGGTACCCAGGTCCCCGAGGTGATCGGCGAGCCGTACGAGGACGCCGACGGCGTCGGATACCTGCCGATGTTCCGCCAGCCGGTGCTGGTTCTCCAGGGCACCAAGGAGACGCTGACCGCGGCACACGCGCGTGCCCTGTCCCGCGCCCTGCCCCGGGCCCTCTTCACGTCGGACCTGTTCACGACGGGCAACGACCGCGACAACCGCGCGGCGGTACGGGCGGTGCCGACGGCGGAACTGGACCTGGTGGGGCTGGCGGTGTACGGGCCGCGCAATGGAGTGGACAAGGTGGTGAAGGGGGCGCGGATGCATCCGTGAAGCGCCTTGGCGCCGACGCGTGACGTGGAGCGCGTCGGCGTCTGCTGTCAGGCGGGGGTGACTTCGGGCTTGGGGCCGGGCGGGATGCCGTCCGTGGAACCGGCCTGGGTGATGCCGTCCGCGCATCCGGGCGGGGTGGTGCCGTCCACGG
>NZ_JBFBAX010000016.1:67916-156333 GCF_040682395.1 Streptomyces sp. NPDC051207
ACGACCCGGGCGGGGTGATGCCGTCCGCGCATCCGGGCGGGGTGGTGCCGTCCACGGACCCGGGCGGGGTGATGCCGTCCGCGCATCCGGGCGGGGTGGTGCCGTCCACGGACCCGGGCGGGGTGATGCCGTCCGCGCATCCGGGCGGGGTGATGCCGTCCACGGACCCGGCCGGGATGATGCGGTCCCGAGCCGGCGGCCCCTCGTTCCCCTGGCTCTCCCGGCTCAGTTCGCTCTCCTCGTCCGGCAGCCGGCGCATGAGGACGCTGTACCCGGCGGCGGCCACCGTCCCGACGACGGCGCACAACCCCCACAGCCACTCGGCCCCGTACCGGTCGATGACGAAACCGGACAGCAGCGGCGCGACGAGCGCGGCCACGGACCAGGACATCGTGTACATGCCCTGGTAGCGCCCGCGCCCCCGCACCGGCGAGAGCCGCACGACGAGCGCGGTCTGTGTGGGGGCGTTGACGATCTCCGCGAGCGTCCACACGCACACCGTCAGCGCGAAGACCCCGACGGAACCGGCGAAGGCGGTCAGCCCGAAGCCGTACCCGGCGACCAGGGACGACAGGACGAGCAGCCGCCGGGTGTCGCGGTGCTCGATGAACCGGGTGACGGGGATCTGCAGCGCGACGATCAGCACGCCGTTGACGGCGATGGCCATGCCGTAGTCGGCGGGGCTGAACCCGGCCTCGCCCATGGCGACGGGCAGCCCGAGGAACCCCTGCTGGAAGACGAGCGCGACGAGGAAGGACAGTCCCACGACACTCATGAACCGCCCGTCGCGCAGTACGGTCCCCAGCCCGACGGCGTCCTCGCTCGCCGTCTTCCCGTCCTGGACGGGCCGGGACTCGGGCAGCTTGAGGAAGACCAGGACGGCGCAGATCAGGGTCATGCCGCCCTCGATGAGGAAGCCGGCGAGGTAGCTGAACTCGGCGATGAACCCGGCGGCCATGGACGACACGGCGAACCCGAGGTTGATGGCCCAGTAGTTGAGCGAGAAGGCGCGGACACGGTCCTCGGGCCGGATGATGTCGGCCATCATCGCCTGCACGGCGGGCCGGGAGGCGTTGGAGGCCATCCCGACGACGAAGGCGACGGCGGCGATGGCCACCGGGTGGTGCATGAACCCGAGCAGCGCGACGGACAGCGCGGTGGAGACCTGCGCGACGAGCAGGGTGGGCCGCCGCCCGAGCCGGTCGGTCATGACGCCCGCGACGAGGGAGGAGATGACGCCGCCGAGTCCGTGGAGGGCGGCGACCAGGCCGGCGTACGTGGCGGAGTAGCCGCGGTCGAGGGTGAGGTACAGCGCCATGAAGGTGGCGACGAAGGCGCCGAGCCGGTTCACGAGGGTGCTGGTCCACAGCCACCAGAACTCACGGGGCAACCCGGAGACGGTCTCCCGGACGGCGCGTCCGGCACGGGCGTACGGCATGAGGATCCCCCACGGACATCAGGCCAGCTGTAAGCGGCTCAAGCGGTGAGCACAACTTACGAGAGCGCGGCCGTCGGTGACCACTCGATTAACAGATCCCGTCAACCGTCCGCCCTGCGGGCGGGGCGCGCGAGGCATCCGGGGGTTCGATTACGCTCAGGCCCATGGCCGACGCACCGTACAAGCTGATCCTCCTCCGCCACGGCGAGAGCGAATGGAACGCGAAGAACCTGTTCACCGGATGGGTGGACGTCAACCTGAACGAGAAGGGCGAGAAGGAGGCAGTCCGCGGCGGTGAGCTGCTCAAGGACGCCGGCCTGCTCCCCGACGTTGTCCACACGTCCCTCCAGAAGCGCGCCATCCGCACGGCGCAGCTCGCGCTGGAGGCCGCGGACCGCCTCTGGATCCCCGTGCACCGCTCGTGGCGCCTGAACGAGCGTCACTACGGCGCCCTCCAGGGCAAGGACAAGGCGCAGACGCTCGCGGAGTTCGGCGAGGAGCAGTTCATGCTGTGGCGCCGCTCCTACGACACCCCGCCGCCGCCGCTGGACCGCGACGCGGAGTACTCCCAGTTCGACGACCCGCGCTACGCGACCCTGCCGCCGGAGCTGCGCCCGCAGACGGAGTGCCTGAAGGACGTCGTCGTCCGCATGCTCCCCTACTGGTTCGACGGCATCGTCCCCGACCTCCTGACCGGCCGCACGGTCCTGGTCGCCGCCCACGGCAACAGCCTGCGCGCCCTGGTCAAGCACCTGGACGGCATCTCGGACACGGACATCGCGGGCCTGAACATCCCGACGGGCATCCCGCTGTACTACGAACTCGACGCGACGTTCAGGCCGGTCACTCCGGGGGGCAAGTACCTGGACCCGGAGGCGGCGGCGGCTGCGATCGAGGCGGTCAAGAACCAGGGGAAGAAGAAGTAAACAGTACTGATCAAGCCCCCTGCCTGCGGCTTTTCCGTAGGTAGGGGGCTTGTTTCTGCACTGGGGCCGTCGCTGGGCCGTGAAAGGGATTCGGGGCCGCTGTCAAGGGTTCCCGCGCGCCTCGGTGAATAGCGATGTGCCCGGTATGCTGTTCGCGCCTCACCTGAACCTCCCCTGAACTCCGCGTAGATGTGCGTGAGTTCCAAGGCTCCGGCCCGAGAAGCAGGCCGGTTGGAGGAGAAGGGAGGCGGTAGAGGTGAGCCTTGAGAAGGACGAGCCTCGTAGGTGGACCAGCGCCGAGAGGTGGCAGGTCTGGCTTACGGGGGCAAGCCTCGTGGTGGCCATCGCTACCGGCGTGATGCAGTTCGCTCGATGAGCGAGTCACGCGCGAGGACGGTCGCGACCGGGAGCTGTACATGCAGCGAGCCCGGTCGGGTAGTAGGCGACCGGGCTCGTTGACTGCATGAGGGCCTGGGTCCGGCGGCAACCGGATCCAGGTCCGCAGTCTTTCCAGACTCCAATCTCTCACGCGTGAAATCTCGAATCAACTTTGTGAGCTTGTCCGCGAACTTTGCTCGCTTGCTTCTTCAGCGAACTTCTCCATCGAAATGTTCGTACGGCTACAGCAGTACCGGCTTCTGACCACGGCCCTCGTGTCACCGGTGATCGAAGACCGAAGCCACAGCCTTGTGGGACTCGGCGTACGGGGTCGGCCCCGTACGAGCACAGGGATGACGCCCGACGCAGCCAGCGCAGGCTGCCACGCCTCCTCGTTGAGTGAGGTACGCCAGACGTGCCGCCGCGCGGCCCGGTGAAGACGAGCCGCTTGGTCACCGGAGCTCCGTCGGCGTCCACGGAAAGGTGATCTCGACCGGCGAGAACCGCTTCATGTGCACCCGCAGCTTGGCGCCCTTCAGCGGCGCGACTCAACAAGATTCCGGCAAGACCCAGAGCAACAAGGAGCCTGCGCTTTCCTGGCCCGTCTTGCTGCTTCTTGGCAGGTGGGGGCTTTTCGTGGACCTGGGCTGTCTCTCTGCCGTGGGGGACGGTGGTGGGGATGTCCGCCCTATCGGGGCGAGGTGTCCTGTCGCGTCGGTCAGTCCGGCCAGGCGTCGGCGACCAGGAACGAGACGACGGTTCCGCCGAAGCGACTGGGGCCGGAGTGCCAGGAGTCGGCGATGGAGTCGACGAGGAGCAGCCCGCGGCCGTGAGCGTCACCAGCTTCCGGTTGCCGGAGTTGCACCTCTGTCGGGAGGCCGGGGTTGTGCACGTCGACGCGGAGCGCGTTTTCCTGGCGGTACCACTCGACCCGCACCAGCCAGGGTTCATCCGACTTCCCGTAGAGGATGGCGTTGGTGACCAGCTCGGAGATCATCAGCGTGCAGTCGTCGATCGAGCAGGCCGGGTTGTAGGGAGCGATGAATCTCCGGAACCAGCGCCGGGCACGGGGCACGGACTCAGGCTCCGGGTGAAGGGTCATCGCGCCGAGCCGGGGCGAGTCCTCGCAGGGGTAGCGGTCGATTGTGTAGGTCACGCGTGCTCGCTCCTTGCCGCTGCTGTCACCGACGAGGCAGCGCCGCTTCGGCGTGGCACGGCTGCGGTCGTTGGCCGGGGGGAACGTCAGCGTCACGCGGGAGGAGACGCGTTGGCACCCGCGCCCTCGACACCCGCGGCGAGCTGATCGTGCTCCCTTCACCGGCCGACGACTCGCCATCTCGTGCGTGCTCGTCAAGTGGCTAATGCCACTTCTCTGGATGGTGGCATTAGCCACATTGGCGGCGCAAGCGGCTCCCTGAAAGTGTCAAGCCATCAGGCGAGGGGATAGCCCTGCTCGAACGCCCAGCGGTGCGGCGGGTAGGTGGCTTCTGCGAACTCCAGAGGCCGGTCCTGGAGGTCGAAGACGACATGATGAACGACGAGGACCGCAGATCCGGGCTCCAGCTGCAGGTCAGCCGCCTCTTGGTCCCTGGCGGCCCGAGCGCACATGCGGTCTTCGGCGTAGCTGCCCTGGCGACCCGTCATCCGCTCGACGTACATCAGCGTCCCTTCCTGGATGCGCTCGGACTCCATGAGCTTGGGCGCCCGCCGACCGATGTCCGGAGCGAACCACGAGGTGGACAAGTCGATAGGGCCGTCCTGGTTGTGGGTCACGCGCCGGCGGTGCACGGCTCGGCGGTCCTTCCCCAGGCCCAGGGCCTCGGCCACATGGTCCGGAGCCTCAAGCCAACCGGCCGACGTGATCACCGCATACTCACCGGGCGTGTAGATCTTTCCGGTCTGCCGGGCCCGCCCGTACAGCTCCCTTGCGCGCCGGTTCACTTCGAGGCTGCGCACGTACGTCCCTGAACCCTGGCGCTTCTCGACCAGCCCTTGATGGCTCAGAGCTTCCAGTGAACGCGCGGCCGTTGGCCGGGAAACCTTCCAGTCGGCGGCGAGCTGTCGCTCCGAGGGCACTTCATCTCCGGGGCGTAGGTCACCCCGAAGGATTTGATCGCGGATGTAGTGAGCGATCTGCAGATACTTCGGCTGCGCCTCTTCGATCTGAGGCATTTCCCCTCCTGGTCCGAGTGGCCAAGGCCATTGGCCACTATAGGGTGAACGGTCAGCACCTGGACCCGTAGCCTGATCGCATGACGCGGTTGATCGTGGCAGCAGGAGGAGGGGGCGACGCAGTCGCGGCCGCAATGCTCCATGCCGCCCTGTACGGCGACGAGGATCAGGTGGTCATCCTCACCTATGCCTGGGACCGCCTGCTGGTCGACCCTCTGCCCGGCCCGCGGGGAGCCGACGACTTCGCGGGACTCGAACCCGTCACTCGATCCGTCTGGTCGGTGCCGGCCAAGGCTCGGCCGATCGCCCCGGCAGGCTCCACGCTCCCTCGCCTCGCGGCAGAGCTCCCGTACGTCCTCGCGCTGCTGGACCCTCGTCACGGCGCCGAGGGCATCGTCCGCCAACTGGGCGAGTTGGTGGAGCACTTGAATCCCGCGTCGATCGATCTCCTGGACGTCGGCGGCGACATCCTCGCCCGAGGCGACGAACCAACGCTCAAGAGCCCACTCGCCGACGCCCTCACTCTCACCGCCTGCTGGCAGGTCAACGCCCCGATCCGGCTCCTGATCGCAGGACCCGGACTGGACGGCGAAATCTCTGCCGACAATCTGCGCCCTCTGCTCGGTCCCCTCGTGCACACCTTCACGGCCAAGGATGTGCGGACCATCGGCAGCCTCCTGGAGTGGCACCCCTCGGAGGCGACGGCCATGCTCGCCGCGACAGCCCGCGGAACCCGCGGAATCTGCGAGGTGCGTGACGCCGGTCTCCCCGTCCCTCTCACCGATGAAGGGCCCATGGTCTACGAAGCCGACCTGGACGACGCGATGAGCCGCAGCAGTCTGGCCCGCGCCATCATGACGACCGCCACCCTGGACGAGGCCGAGGCACACAGCCGCGAAATCTGCGGATTCTCGGAAATCGACTACGAACGCAGCAAGGCGGCGTGGCTCAAGGCGCAGCCCTCAGTGACTCTGGACGCGGACCGGGTGCTGAGCCGACTCGTCACGTTCGAACGCGAAGCCAGAAGCCGCGGAGTCACGCACACGACCTTCCGCCGCCTCACCGAGGCGTTGGGGCTTCCTGGCAGCCGACGTGAAGCCGTGCGTGCCCTGCTCATTGAGGCCAGACCGCATCAGTACGCAGCACCTCTGTGGGAGCTGGCCGCAACCGAGGCCGAGTAGCAGGCGCAACGAGCGCCTTCAGAAGCGAACCTGACCGGAGGTATGCGGCGTCGCCGCCCTGCTGCTGACGGAGGTGTGCAGGTCAGGTGAGGAGGAGGGTGGGATCCGCGGCCTCTGCACAGTCCCGAGGTGGCTCCCGGGACCTGTGCCCATGCCCCGACGTTCCACCCGCCTACACGCGGACCGAGGACGCGGCGCGCGAGTTCCAACAGCCGGTGGCTTCGAGCGGACCGCTGGGCTCACCGCCCCGCCTCACCGCAGCCGGGCCGGACGGGAGCCTCACCGCACCCGCGGCCTCGCCGCACGCGCACCGGCCTCACACCGACAGCGGCACCTCGTGGATCTCGTCCGCCTTGTGGCCCGCGCGTTCGTGGAGGCGCTGGACCGCGTCCGCCGACGGGGCCTCCGACAGGCAGTAGACCGTGCCGGACTGCGGGTCCGCCCACGCGTGTTCGAAGTGGACGCCCTCGTCCTTTTCGATCGCCAGGTCCGCCTGGTGCGCCTCGTGCAGTTGGTCCGCCGTGATGCCCGTCATCCCGTGGTGGACGTCCATGAACTTGGCCATGGCCCCGCACCTCCTCTTCCCGACTCTTCCCGAGCGCCTTCCGGACGCGCCGCCCGCGGCTTCTCCCTCCACGCTGCGCCCCGGAGAAAGAAACCCGCTGCCTCTCCCTCCACGCCGAGCCTCGGAGGAAGAAACCCGCCGCTTCTCCCTCCATGCTCCGCCCCGGAGGGAGAAGCGGCGACTCGGCCGATCGGGTGAATCAACCGGTAGCCGGCCCGACCCATGTCGCCCCGCCAGGGACCACACGTCGGCACACCGCCACCACACCTGAACGACACACCGAAACGCCCCGGCGCCACCCACCCGCGCCGGGGCCCTTCGGTCTCGTCAGCTGCACTGGCAGGGACTGCCCGACTGGCACCCGCAGCCGCAGCCGGAGCCGCAGCCGCAGGCGCCGATCAGCATGAGGTTCCTGATCTCGGCGGGCTGCTCGGTCTCGCGCTCCTGCGCGGGGTCCGGCGTCGTGCCGGGGGTCTCGGCCATGGGTCCCTCCTAAAGAGAGGCTGATGCCTGTGCCCATTGCATGCCCGGCAGGGCGGGCGCATCAACGGCGCACAGGGGCTCGGAGCGGACTTACGCCCCCTCAACCCCCGGAACCCCCTGAATCTCGGACTTCTCCTGCTGCAACTCGTCCGCGTGCTCACCCGTCACCAGGTAGACGACACGCTTGGCGACCGCCACCGCGTGGTCGGCGTAGCGCTCGTAGTAGCGGCCCAGCAGCGTCACGTCGACGGCCGTCTCGATGCCGTGCTTCCAGCGGTCGTCCATCAGGTGCTGGAACAAGGTGCGGTGCAGCAGGTCCATCGCGTCGTCGTCCTGCTCCAGCTGGAGCGCCAGGTCGACGTCCTTGGTGACGATCACCTCGGCCGCCTTCGCCATCAGGCGCTGGGCGAGCTGGCCCATCTCCAGGATGGTGGCGTGCAGGTCCTGCGGCACCGCTCGCTCGGGGTACCGCAGCCGGGCGAGCTTGGCCACGTGCTGGGCGAGGTCGCCCGAGCGCTCCAGGTCCGCCGACATGCGCAGCGACGTCACCACGATCCGCAGGTCCGTCGCCACCGGCTGCTGCCGTGCCAGCAGGGCTATGGCGCGCGCCTCGAGCTCGTGCTGGAGCTCGTCGACCCGTTGGTCGGCCTCGATGACGTTCTCGGCGAGCTTCAGGTCGGAGTCGAGGATGGCGGTCGTGGCGCGCCCGATCGCCGACCCGACCAGCCGGGCCATCTCCACCAGTCCGTCGCCGATCGAGTCAAGTTCCTCGTGGTACGCGTCCCGCATCAGGGTTTCCCTCTCGTGCGTCTTCTCAGGGGGCTCAGCCTCGGAATGACAGATTTCAGGGGCTCAGCAACCCCACGCTCCCACGTTCGTGCCCGTACGCGACCGTTTCCATCACCTCAAATGAATCAATACTGGCCCCAAGGTGAACTCTGGGCGACGAGTGTTCGAGGGGGGACCCGGACGGCTGTGGAGGAGCGGTATCGCATGCCTAACCTGGACGCATGGACGTGAACGCGGCGGTCGCCGCAGCGGCAGCGATCGCCGGTGTACTCACCGGCGTCATCGCCATGCTGGCGTTCCGCTGGAGCGAGCGCGAGCAGAAGCGCCCCACGCGCACCTCACTGCACACGGACCCGGTGCTGCCGCCGGGTGTGGACACCGTGCTGTCCGTGCTGCGCTCCTCCGCCGTCGTCCTCGACGAGGCCGACGCCGTGGTCAAGGCCAGCTCCGCCGCGTACGCGCTCGGGCTGGTGCGCGGCGGCAAGCTCGCCGTCGAGCCCATGCTGCAGATGGCCCGGGACACCCGGCGCGACGGGGAGATACGCCAGGTCGAGCTGGACCTGCCCCGCCGGGGCACCGGACGCGGCGAGGCCCTCGCCGTCTCCGCGCGCGTCGCGCCGCTCGGCTCCCGGCTCGTCCTCCTGCTGGTGGAGGACCTCACCGAGGCCCGCCGCATAGAAGCGGTACGACGCGACTTCGTCGCCAACGTGAGCCACGAGCTGAAGACCCCCGTCGGCGCGCTCTCCCTGCTGTCCGAGGCCGTGATGGACGCCTCCGACGACCCGGAGGCCGTGGAGCGCTTCGCCGGCCGGATGCAGATCGAGGCCACCCGGCTCACCAACCTGGTCCAGGAGCTCATCGACCTCTCCCGGGTCCAGAACGACGACCCGCTGGAGGACGCCGAGCCCGTCCGCGTGGACGAACTCGTCGCCGAGGCCGTCGACCGCTGCCGCCACCAGGCCGGTGCCAAGCAGATCACCATGGCCGCCGGCGGCACCGCCGACCTGGCGGTCTGGGGAAACCGCGGCCAGCTCGCCGCCGCCCTCGGCAACCTCGTCGAGAACGCCGTCAACTACTCGCCCGCCCGCACCCGCGTCGGCATCGCCGCACGCAGCGTCTCCGCGCCGGGCGGCGACATGATCGAGATCGCCGTCACCGACCAGGGCATCGGCATCTCCGACAAGGACAAGGAGCGCATCTTCGAGCGCTTCTACCGCGTCGACCCGGCCCGCTCCCGCGCCACCGGTGGTACGGGTCTGGGGCTGGCGATCGTCAAGCACGTGGCCGCCTCGCACGGCGGGGAGGTCACGGTGTGGAGCGCCGAAGGCCAGGGCTCCACCTTCACCCTGCGACTGCCGGAGGCGGGCGCGGCCCGCGACCGTGCTCAGCAGCGGACCGCCCGCGAAGCCCGCACGAGCCTGGACGCCGCGGCCGGACGGTCCACCACCACCTCCCGAACATCCCCGTACCAAACGCTTCCCGCCCCGGAGGTCCTTCCGTGACCCGTGTGCTCGTCGTCGAGGACGAGGAGTCCTTCTCCGACGCCCTGTCGTACATGCTCCGCAAGGAGGGCTTCGAGGTCGCAGTGGCGACCACGGGGCCCGACGGACTCGACGAGTTCGAGCGCAACGGCGCCGACCTCGTCCTGCTCGACCTGATGCTGCCCGGCCTGCCGGGCACGGAGGTCTGCCGTCAGCTGCGCGGCCGCTCCAACGTTCCCGTGATCATGGTGACCGCCAAGGACAGTGAGATCGACAAGGTGGTCGGGCTGGAGATAGGAGCCGACGACTACGTCACCAAGCCCTTCTCCTCCCGCGAGCTGGTCGCCCGTATCCGTGCCGTGCTGCGCCGCCGCGGCGAGCCCGAGGAGGTGGCCCCGGCCGCCCTGGAGGCCGGCCCGGTCCGCATGGACGTCGACCGGCACGTGGTCACGGTCGGCGGCACGAAGATCGACCTGCCGCTGAAGGAGTTCGACCTGCTGGAGATGCTGCTGCGCAACGCCGGCCGCGTCCTGACCCGTATGCAGCTGATCGACCGCGTCTGGGGCGCCGACTACGTCGGTGACACCAAGACCCTGGACGTGCACGTCAAGCGGTTGCGCGCCAAGATCGAGCCGGACCCGGGCGCGCCCCGCTACCTGGTGACGGTCCGCGGCCTGGGCTACAAGTTCGAGCCGTAAACCGGCCCGGACACGACGGCACACGGCAGGGGCGGAACCTCCCGAGGAGGTTCCGCCCCTGCCGTGTGCGGTGTCTGTACCGCGCGGGCTCAGTGGCCGCTTGCCGCGTGGTCCTCCGACGCGGAGGCCGACGCGCTCGCGGACGCGGCGTCGGTCGGCGTTGCGGAACCGCCCGGCGTGGCCGACGCGCCCTCGGAGGGCTCGCCGCTCGCGGCACCGGACGGCGCCGCCGCAGCCTCGGTCGGGCCCCACGAGGAGTAGTAGCCCTCGGACGGGACGACGAACGCGCGCAGCACCACGGCACCGGTCGTGCTGAAGGTGAAGGTGACCTTCTGCGCGCTGCCGCCGACCAGGCCGGCGCCGGGCAGGACCGCCGAGGCGTTGTCCTTGCCGCCGATGACGAGCGAGCCGCCCGCGGGGACGGTCAGGCTCTTGCCCTTGGCGGGCGTCAGCTTGGCCTTGCCGGCGCCGTCCACGGTGATGGACTCCAGCGTCTCGGCGCGGCTGCCGCTGTTGAAGACGGTGGCGGAGACCGTCGCGGGGCCCGTCGACTCCTTGTCGGCCCGGGTCACCACGACCGCGTTCTGGATTTTCAGGTCGCCGACGGTCGCGGCCGCGTTGTCCGGCCTGATCTCCAGCGACTGGGCGTTGTGACCGGCGCCGCACGCGGCGAGCGAGGCGATCGAGACGGCGATGGCGGCGGCGGCGAGGGCGCCGCGTCGAAGGCTGCTGCTCACGGCGGCGGCAACTCCTTGACTCGAGCGTGGCGGCCGGGGAAGCCACCCTTACGTGTCTGTCAGCGGCCTTAGGTTACCGAGCCGTTCCCGCCCCGCCGCACCCGACCCTCCCTCAGGGCGCGGGCTTCTCCCGCGTGGCACCGGCAGACCCGCCTCACATGCGGCCGGCGGCCGCTTTCGCCCTCCCCTGCTCCGCGATTCGCATAAGCCGTGCTCGGGCGTCCTGCGGGATTTCCGTGAAGAATGCGCCGCCGGGCGAAGAATTGATCACGGGGAGATCTCCGGGACCGGCGCGGGGAGATCTCGGGGGCCGGTGCGGGGAGATCTCCGGGACCCGCCGCGCCGCCCGGTGATCAATTCCGGAATCGTCCGGAAGCTCACGCCGACAACCGAACGGAGTACCGGAAGTCGATCACTTGGAAGCGGACATTTGGGGATGTTCAGCCGCTCGGCGGGGCCTCCGGGCGGGTGTGACGGGGGTGTTTCGTCCGCCCCGGACAGCCGCTCCGACCTGCGAATACCTGCTTCCGTTCGCTCGTCGCAGCACGTCCCGGTTGCAGTTGTCAAGCCCCGAGATATGCCCTGACCTGCGAAAACGCCATTCAGAAGACGCCGTATCCGTGTTACCCTGGATAGCCACGGAAGGGGTACCTGTCACATGACGTTCAAGGTTGGCGACACCGTGGTCTATCCCCATCACGGGGCCGCGCTGATCGAGGCTATCGAAACTCGCCAGATCAAAGGCGTGGACAAGACCTACTTGGTGCTGAAGGTCGCCCAGGGTGACCTCACGGTGCGTGTGCCAGCGGACAATGCGGAGTTCGTCGGCGTGCGTGATGTGGTCGGTCAGGACGGACTGGACCGGGTCTTCGAGGTGCTGCGCGCGCCGTACGCCGAGGAGCCCACGAACTGGTCGCGTCGATACAAGGCAAACCTGGAGAAGCTCGCCTCCGGCGATGTCATCAAGGTCGCGGAAGTCGTGCGTGACCTGTGGCGTCGTGAGCGCGAGCGCGGACTCTCCGCCGGTGAGAAGCGCATGCTCGCCAAGGCCCGCCAGATCCTGGTGAGCGAGCTCGCTCTCGCGGAGAACACCAACGAGGACAAGGCCGAGGCGCTGCTCGACGAGGTTCTCGCCTCCTGACGCAAGGCAGGCAGCCAGCCCGCTCAGCTCTCAGCACAGTGCAGTGAAATGCCGCGGTGCCCGATGACACTTCTCCTGTCGCCGGGCGCTGCGGCATGTTCGTCTTCCGGCACCCCTGTGCCGCGCGTCACGCTCATGCCGTACGCCTCGAACGATCACGCCGTACACCGGAAGACCTGGCCCGATCACGCCGTACGCCCGAAGACGGGGGTCGCCCCCCGGTACTGATGGTGCCGGTCCCGGGCAGCTGTCCCGACCGGTGTCACGGAAGGGTCCGGTCGAGGCTCGCGCCCGGCACGGTGTGGCCATACCCACGTAGGTTGAGCACACAAACCTGACAGGAACCGATGTCTGACGTTTCGCGTCCCACGCCCGCGCAAGCCCGCACCGCAGCCGTCATTCCGGCCGCCGGACGTGGTGTGCGCCTCGGTCCGGGCGCCCCCAAAGCGCTCCGCGCGCTCGGCGGGACCCCCATGCTGATCCACGCCGTGCGCGCGATGGCCGCCTCGCGGGCCGTCTCCCTGGTCGTGGTCGTGGCACCGCCGGAGGATGCCGCCGAGGTCAAGAGCATGCTCGACGCGCACGCGCTGCCCGAGCGCACCGACTTCCTCGTGGTGCCCGGCGGCGCGTCGCGGCAGGAGTCCGTCCGGCTCGGGCTGGACGCGCTGCCGCCCGGCTACGACATCGTGCTCGTCCACGACGCGGCCCGGCCGCTGGTCCCGGTCGACACGGTGGACGCGGTGATCGAGACCGTGCGCGAGGGCGCGCCCGCCGTCGTACCGGCGCTGCCCCTCGCCGACACCGTCAAGGAGGTCGAGCCGGCGGCGACGCCCGGTGAGGCGGAGCCCGTGGTGGCGACGCCGGTACGGGCGCGGCTGCGGGCGGTGCAGACTCCGCAGGGCTTCGACCGGGCGACGCTGGTGCGGGCGCACGAGGCGGTGGCCGACGACGTCACCGACGACGCGAGCATGGTCGAGCGGCTCGGGCTGACGGTCGTGACCGTGCCCGGGCACGAGGAGGCGTTCAAGGTGACGCGCCCGCTCGACCTGGTGCTGGCGGAGGCGGTCCTGGCGCGCAGGAGGCTCAACGATGGCTTCTGAGGCGTCACCGGAGGTCCGGCCGCCGGGCGTCTGGCTGCCGCGGGTCGGCATCGGCACCGACATCCACGCCTTCGAGGAGGGCCGCGAGCTGTGGTGCGCCGGCCTGAAGTGGGAGGGCGAGGGGCCGGGGCTGGCCGGGCACTCCGACGCGGACGTCGTCGCGCACGCCGCGTGCAACGCGCTGTTCTCGGCCGCCGGGCTCGGCGACCTCGGGCAGCACTTCGGCACCGGGCGGCCCGAGTGGTCCGGCGCGTCCGGGGTGACCCTGCTGACGGAGGCCGCCCGGATCGTGCGCGCGGCGGGCTTCCACATCGGGAACGTCGCCGTGCAGGTCGTCGGCCCCCGGCCCAAGATCGGCAAACGCCGCGACGAGGCCCAGAAGATCCTCTCGGACGCGGCCGGCGCCCCGGTGACCGTCTCGGGCGCCACCACGGACGGCCTGGGCTTCCCCGGGCGCGACGAGGGCCTCATGGCGGTCGCCACGGCCCTGGTGGTCCGGGCGGGCTGAGGGGCACCGGCCGGGCTTGTCGGGGGAAGGGCGCGTGGCACGGGTCCGCGCCCACTACCCTGGAGGCGTGACTATTCGGCTGTACGACACCAGCGCCCGGCAGATCCGTGACTTCGCCCCGCTCACCCCGGGCTGCGTCTCGATCTACCTGTGTGGCGCCACCGTGCAGGCCGCACCCCACATCGGGCACATCCGCTCGGGGCTGAACTTCGACATCATGCGCCGCTGGTTCGAATACCGCGGCTACGACGTCACGTTCATCCGCAACGTCACGGACATCGACGACAAGATCATCACCAAGTCCGCCGAACAGGGCCGCCCCTGGTGGTCCATCGGCTACGAGAACGAGCGCGCCTTCAACGACGCCTACCGCGCGCTCGGCTGCCTGCCGCCCACCTACGAGCCGCGCGCCACCGGGCACGTGACCGAGATGGTCGAGATGATGCGCGGGCTGATCGAGCGCGGGCACGCCTACGAGGCCGACGGCAACGTCTACTTCGACGTGCGCTCCTTCCCGGAGTACCTGCGGCTGTCCAACCAGGAGCTGGAGAACCTCAAGCAGCCCTCCGGCACCGGCGAGACCGGCAAGCGGGACCCGCGCGACTTCGCCCTGTGGAAGGCGGCGAAGCCCGGCGAGCCGAGCTGGGAGACGCCGTGGGGCCGGGGCCGCCCCGGCTGGCACCTGGAGTGCTCCGCCATGGCGCACAAGTACCTGGGCACCGCCTTCGACATCCACGGCGGCGGCCTGGACCTGATCTTCCCGCACCACGAGAACGAGATCGCCCAGGCCAAGGCCTACGGCGACGACTTCGCCGCCTACTGGGTGCACAACGCCTGGGTCACCATGAGCGGCGAGAAGATGTCGAAGTCGCTCGGCAACTCCGTGCTCGTCAGCGAGATGGTCAAGCAGTGGCGGCCCGTCGTGCTGCGCTACTACCTGGGCACCCCGCACTACCGCTCGATGATCGAGTACAGCGAGGAGTCGCTGCGCGAGGCCGAGTCGGCGTTCGCGCGCATCGAGGGCTTCGTGCAGCGCGTGGTGGAACTCGCCGGCGGTGCCGTCGAGCCGTCCGCCGAGGTGCCGCCCGCCTTCGCCGAGGCGATGGACGACGACCTGGGCGTCCCGCAGGCGCTCGCCGTCGTGCACACCACGGTCCGGCAGGGCAACAGCGCGCTGGCCGCCGACGACAAGGAGGCCGCCGTCGCGCGCCTCGCCGAGGTGCGCGCCATGCTCGGCGTCCTCGGCCTGGACCCGCTCGACCCGCAGTGGGCCGGCGAGTCCGACCGCGGCGAGGACCTGGAGGGCGTCGTCGACAGCCTCGTACGACTCGTCCTGGAGCAGCGGGAGGCCGCGCGGGCGCGCAAGGACTGGGCGACCGCGGACGCCATCCGTGACCGGCTGAAGGAGTCCGGGCTCGTGATCGAGGACAGCCCGCAGGGGCCGCGCTGGAGCGTCGGCAGGCGCTGATGCGCCGTCGGCCCCGAAGATCGACTGTGCCGCCCGGCCCCCCGGGCGGCACACTGCATGAACACGTACGTACGCAACTTCACGGAGACGGGTAGCTCATGGCCGCGAACAACCGCCGCATGTCCGGCAAGAAGGGCGCGCAGGTCGGCAGTGGCGGCAAGCGGCGCCGGGGCCTCGAGGGCAAGGGCCCGACGCCTCCCGCCGAGATGCGCAAGGGGCACAAGAAGAACCGCATCGCCTCCGCCCAGGCCAAGCAGGCCGCGCGCCGGCCCGCGGCCCGCGGCCGGGGCGGCAGGTCCGCCTCCGAACTGGTCGTCGGCCGCAACCCGGTCGTCGAGGCGCTGCGCGGCGGCGTGCCCGCGTCGACGCTGTACGTGCAGCAGTTCATCGACAACGACGAGCGGGTGCGCGAGGCGCTCCAGCTCGTGGCGGAGCGCGGCGGCATCAACCTCATGGAGGCCCCGCGCCCCGAGCTCGACCGGATGACGAACGGCCTGAACCACCAGGGCCTCGTCCTCCAGGTCCCGCCCTACGAGTACGCCCACCCCGAGGACCTCGTCGCCGCCGCCCACGAGGAGGACGAGGACCCGCTGATCGTCGCCCTCGACGGCGTGACCGACCCGCGCAACCTCGGCGCGGTCGTGCGGTCCGTCTCCGCCTTCGGCGGGCACGGTGTGGTGGTGCCCGAGCGGCGTGCCGCCGGGATGACGGCCGGCGCCTGGAAGACGTCCGCCGGGACCGCCGCGCGAACCCCGGTGGCGCGTGCGACGAACCTCACGCGCGCCCTGGAGGCGTACAAGAAGGCCGGCATCGTGGTCGTCGGGCTCGCCGCCGACGGTGAGACGGAGATCGGCGAACTGGAGGCCCTCGGCGGGCCCGTCGCCGTCGTCGTCGGCAGTGAGGGCAAGGGGCTGTCCCGGCTGGTCGGCGAGACCTGTGATTTCCGGGTGCGGATCCCGATGCCCGGTGGCGCCGAGTCGCTGAACGCCGGAGTCGCGGCGGGCATCGTGCTGTACGAGGCGGCCCGCAGGCGCGCCTGACCCGCCCGGCATGGACGCTTCGAACGGGCGTCCATGCCGTCGCCCGCCCGGGGCAATCCCGGCGAGCAGGACAAGCTTGACGCGGTCCGGACACATCCGACGGGTCAAAGCAGTGTCCTATCCACACGTCACTCGGTTAGATGAGTGTGGACACCAGAACACCCCGCACACCCACGGGGGACCGCTCGTTGGGAAACGACGACGCTCCCGCGCTGAGCATGGTGAAGGTGCCGAGCGATCCGGCGCAGGTCATCGTCAGTCACGCGAGCTTCCGCGTGCAGCTGGGCGCCTCGACGTCGTTCGCCCAGTCCCCGCGCATCGCCCGGCACTTGAGCGCCACCCAGGACACCGCACCGATGCCCGTCGTCGGCAGCGCCGGTGCCCGTCGCCGTCCCGTCGTGTGGAGCGGCCGGTCCGCCCCCGACGACACCGGCGCGCACCGGCTCCTCCAAGCCGTGCGGACCGAAGGCGTCCGGTACGCCGACGAGCCGCTCACCGACGCCGGAGCCACCCAGGTCATCCCCCGCGTCGACGTCGACGGCGGCCCGGCCGACGGGTACGGCGGGCACGACGGCGACCCGGCCGCGCAGACCGCCGGGACACCCGTCGTCGGCGCCCAGCGCAGCCACGACGCGCAGGACACCGGCGGCACCCGCCTCCTGCCGCAGATGCGCACCGTCGGCAGCGCCTACGACGAACCGGGCTACGCGGACGACGAGCCCGACGACACCGGCGCCTACGAGGCGGCGGGCGCCGACGGCGACACCGGGCGGCGCACCCGGCGCCACGCCGACGACCCCGCGCGGCACGCCTACTACCCGGGCCGCCGCATGAACCTCGGCGTCGTGCTGCTCCCGCTGCGCGTCTTCCTCGGCTTCATCTCCATCTACGCCGGCATGGGCAAGCTCTGCGACCCGCACTACTTCGACGGCGGCAAGCGCGGCTCCATGGTGAAGTGGCTCAACACCCTGCACCCCTGGGAAGTGGCCGAGCCGCTGCGGCAGTTCGCCCTCGAACACCCCGTCGGCTCCGGCCTCGTCATCGCCTTCCTCCAGGTCGTCGTCGGGGTCCTGACGGT
The DNA here is from genome assembly GCF_040682395.1 of Streptomyces sp. NPDC051207. Taxonomy (NCBI): domain Bacteria; kingdom Bacillati; phylum Actinomycetota; class Actinomycetes; order Kitasatosporales; family Streptomycetaceae; genus Streptomyces; species Streptomyces sp. NPDC051207. The sequence goes on from NZ_JBFBAX010000016.1 coordinate 85,100, forward strand.
CCTGGGCTGCTGGCAGCGGGTGGCCGCCGTGGTCGGTGCGGCGCTGTCCGCGGCGCTGCTCGTCACCGTCAGCTGGAAGAGCGTCCCCGCCTACGACGCGCCCGACATCATCTATCTCGCCGCCTGGTCCCCGCTGATCATCGCCGGGGCCCCGGTCTACTCGGTCGACGGCCGCCTCGCCGCCGGCGCCTGGCGGCGCCTGGGACCGCGCGCGCCCATCTGGGACCTGCGCCGTCACGTGCTGCGCCGCGGCGCACTCGTCACGACCGTCGTGGCCGGGCTCACGCTGCTGATCGGCTCGGTGCTCGGCGGTGCCGTCCGGGACGCCGACCGGGTGGTCGTGCCCGGCCCCGGCGAGGCCCCGCGCAACGAACTGCCGGGCTCCCCGCTGCCGGAGAAGCCCCGCGAGCGGGAGAAGCGCACACCGTCGGCGTCCGGCTCGCCCTCACAGGGCGCCACGTCCGGCCCGAGCGCCGGTTCCTCGCCCCCACAGGGGGCGGCCACCGGCGCGCCCGGCGACAGCACCTCGGGCACGCGGCCCACCGCGACGCAGGGCACCTCGGGCCAGGCGCCGCCGCAGCAGTCCTCCCCGGCCGGTCAGGCGCCCAGCACCACCTCCGGGCCCACCGCGGGCGGCACCACCGGCGGTGGCGACTCCAGCGGCGGCGGCGACGACGGCGGCGGGGACTCCTCCCCCCGGCCCGGTCTCGTGGGCGGCCTGCTGGGGTAGCCGGGCCGGTGGGCGGCCTCCTCGGACGGGCCACCGGCTGACCGTGCAGCGGCGGGGTCCCGCACACTCGGTGTGCGGGACCCCGCCGACGTGTGCCGTGCCGCTCAGGGCTGCGGGCGGTTCCCGCCCGGGCGCGGAGCTGTCAACGGCCCTGGGAGGCCAGTTCCTTCGCCGCCTCGGTCAGGTCCTTCGCGGTGTCGATGGCCCGCCAGTAGGAGCCCTGCGGGATCGGGAACCCGGCCAGTCGGCGTTCGCGGGCCAGCCGCGGGAACGTGGTGCGCTCGTGGTCGCCGCGCGCCGGGAGCAGGTCGGCGAAGCCGGGGGAGAAGACGTACACGCCCGCGTTGATCTCGAACGTGGACGGCGGTGCCTCGATGAAGTCCGTGATGTGGCCGAAGCCGTCCGTCTGCACGGCGCCCCACGGCAGCCGCGGGCGGGCCAGGGCGAGTGTGGCGACGGCGTCGCGCTCGGCGTGGAAGTCCGCCATGTCGCGCAGCGAGAAACGGGTCCAGATGTCGCCGTTGGTCGCGTACCACGGCCGGTCCGGGTGGGGGAGGTGCGCGGCGGCGTACTTGAGGCCGCCGCCGCGGCCGAGGGGCTCGGTCTCGACGACGGTGGTGACGGAGACCGGCAGGTCGGCGGAGTCCAGCCACTTCTGGAGGACTTCGGCGAGGTGGCCGCAGGAGACCACCACGTCGGTCACGCCTTCCGCGGCGAGCCAGGACAGCTGATGGCCGATGATCGGCGTCCCCGTGCCGGGGATCTCGACCATCGGCTTGGGCCGGTCGTCGGTGTAGGGACGCAGCCGGGAACCCTGACCACCGGCCAGGACGACGGCTTGGACGGGGCGGGACGCAGCGCTCGGATCGGTCATGACCGAACCTTACGTGGCGTCCCGCCAGGGCCTGTGCGGCGTGTCCGCTCGCGGGAGTCCATGATCCGCCGGACAGGGCTGGGCTGCCGTCGGCGACCGCTCGGGGGAAGGTGCCGCGGGGTTCAGCGGTGTGCCGCGGCGACCCCCGTGGCGAAGGAGGTGTCGCAGACGGGGCGCGCGAACGACTGGGCCCGGGTCGGGCCGTAGACGCGGACCGCGGCCCTGCCCAGTGCGCGGGCGATGGACGCGCAGTGCCGCGCCAGCTTGGGACGGCCGTTGACGGCCTGCTGGAGGCGGGTGAGGGCGACGCCCGGGTCCTCCTCCTGCAAGACGGCGAGCAGTTCGTGGCGCAGCACGTCCTGCGGGGCGAGGCGTGCGGTGCGGGCGGTTCCGGCCACGGATGCGTCGGCGGCGGTGAGCACCGGGCTGGAGGGATTCCCCGACCAGTTGACTCGGGTGACCGCGAGGGTCCCGGAGAGCACCAGGACGACGGGCAGAACGAGGGCGAGGGTGCGGCCGATCCGTCGGGCGGGGCCCCGGCCGCGTCGCGTCTGTTGGGTAGTGGAGTGCTTCACGCGAGTGAGGGTAGCGTGCAGTGATGATTTGGAGACATTTAGTCACCGGTTCGGGGGACGGGGAACCGCCCCGAAGTGGGTAGTGCGTTGACGCACACTGCTCGAAACGTCCGGTGTGCCGGGGTATTTGTCGACAGCACGGGAGAAGGGGCCCCGCAGCGGTCTGCGGGGCCCCTTCTCGTGCGCTGTGGTGGCGCGTCAGCCGGACAGGCGCGCGCCCGTGGAGGTGGCGAACACGTGGGTCTCGCCGCCGCGCGGGACGACGTGCAGCGTGCTGCCCTTCTCGGGGACGTCACGGCCGCCGACGCGGACGACCAGGTCCTTGGACTCGCCGCCGACGTCGGCGGTGCCGTAGACGAAGGCGTCGGAGCCGAGCTCCTCGACCACGTTCACGGTGACCGCGACGCCCAGGTCGGACTCGGGGCCGGCGACGTCGAAGTGCTCGGGACGCACGCCGACGGTGACGGTCTTGTCGGTGGCGGAGGACAGCGCCTCGCGCTGGACCGGCACCACGCTGTTGCCGAACTTCACACCGCCGTCGGTGATCGGCACCTCGACCAGGTTCATGGCGGGGGAGCCGATGAAGCCGGCGACGAAGAGGTTCGCGGGGCGGTCGTACATGTTGCGCGGGGTGTCGACCTGCTGGAGCAGACCGTCCTTGAGCACCGCCACGCGGTCGCCCATCGTCAGGGCCTCGACCTGGTCGTGGGTGACGTAGACGGTGGTGATGCCCAGGCGGCGCTGGAGCGAGGCGATCTGCGTACGCGTGGACACGCGGAGCTTGGCGTCCAGGTTGGACAGCGGCTCGTCCATGAGGAACACCTGCGGCTCACGCACGATGGCGCGGCCCATGGCGACACGCTGGCGCTGACCGCCGGAGAGCGCCTTCGGCTTGCGGTCCAGGTACTCGGTGAGGTCGAGGATCTTCGCGGCCTCCTCGACCTTCTGCCGGATCTCCGCCTTGTTGACGCCGGCGATCTTCAGCGCGAAGCCCATGTTGTCGGCGACCGACATGTGCGGGTAGAGGGCGTAGTTCTGGAACACCATGGCGATGTCCCGGTCCTTCGGCGGCAGGTGCGTGACGTCGCGGTCGCCGATGCGGATGGCGCCGCCGTTGACGTCCTCGAGACCCGCGAGCATGCGCAGGGAGGTGGACTTGCCGCAGCCGGACGGACCGACGAGGACGAGGAACTCGCCGTCCGCGATCTCGATGTCCAGGGCGTCGACGGCGGGCTTGGTGGAACCCGGGTAGATCCGGGTCGCCTTGTCGAACGTGACAGTGGCCATGGTGATGGGCCCCCTTCTACCGGCAGGAACGTGCCGGACGATCCGTTGTAGGAAGGTGGTGCCACGACGGGTGATTCCGTTGTGGTGCAGTCCACGAGCGTGAACTGGATCAGGACGGTACCTGGCGTTCACCTGGTCTGTCAGTACTTCGCGGTGTGTGAACTTCGCCGAAATTTTCCACACCGCTCCGTCCCCGGCCCCGCGGGCCCGCCCCGCCGGGGAACTTCGTGGCTCGGGGAAAGGGGCTCTGTGTACAGTGGAGCAGCCTCCGTGCAGGGCAGCGCACCCCGCACGGCGCCTCCTTAGCTCAGCTGGTAGAGCACCGCTCTTGTAAAGCGAAGGTCGTCGGTTCGAGTCCGACAGGGGGCTCGCGTGGGCCCGGGCCGGGTGGTGTGCGGCCCGGGCTTTGTCATGCCCGTTCGCCGAGTGCCGTGAGGGCGTCGTCGGTCAGGCGGTACACCGTCCACTCGTTCTGGGGGCGGGCGCCGAGGGACTCGTAGAAGGCGATGGACGGGGCGTTCCAGTTCAGGACCGACCACTCCAGGCGCTGGTAGCCGCGTTCGAGGCAGATGCGCGCCAGTTCGGTGAGCAGGGCCTTGCCGTGGCCGGCGCCGCGGGCCTCGGGGCGGACGTAGAGGTCCTCCAGGTAGATGCCGTGCACGCCGCGCCAGGTGGAGAAGTTCCGGAACCACAGCGCGAAGCCGACGGGGACGCCGGTGCGGTCGTCCTCGGCGAGGTGGGCGTGGACGGCCGGGCGGTCGCCGAAGAGGGCCTCGTGGAGCTGTTCCGGCGTTGCCTTCGCCTCGTGGGGGGCCTTCTCGTACTCGGCGAGTTCGCGGATCAGGGTGTGCAGGACGGGGATGTCGGCGGGGGTCGCGGTGCGGATCATGCCGGGCAGGCTAGCCGTTGCCGGTGTCGCGCAGGGTGCGGGCGATGGTCAGGTGGTCCGGGCGTACGGGGCGGCCCTCCTCGATGTCCCACAGGCCGTTCTGCAGGACGCGGGCGAGGGTCCAGGCGCGGGCCCGGGCCCGGTCGAGGCCGAGGGCGGCGGTCATGGCGTCGAAGCGCCAGCGGGTCTCGGCCGGGTCGTAGCGGTTGTGGAGGGCCGGGAACAGGTCGAACCCCGGGTCGCCGGCCAGGGGCTTGGGGTCGATGGCCAGCCACGGGGAGCGGGTGGCGGCCAGGACGTTGCCGAAGTGCAGGTCCCAGTGCAGGAGGCGGTCGCCGGGTTCGGTGGCGACCTCGCGCAGGGCGGCGGCGCAGTCCGCGAGCAGGCGCCGGTCGGCCGGGTCGGGGACGCGCGCCAGGGCCGGGGGCGTGCGGTCGAGCATCCGCCGCGCGATGTCGCCGAGGCGGCGCAGGGACGCGGGTGCCGGGGTGGTGGTGAGGCGGGCCAGCAGCCGGGCGACGACGAGGACGGCTTCGCGGCTGTCGGCGACCCGGTCGAGGCTGCGGGCCGGGTCCAGGCGCTCCAGCAGCATCGTGCCGGTGGGCTCGTCGTGGTCGAGGAGGCGGACCGCCCCGTGGCCGTCCCACCGGCGCAGCGCGGCCGGCTCGCCCTCGCTCTCGGCGTCGACGAGGTGCAGCTTGAGGACGGCCGGCGTGCCGTCGGCACGGCGTACGACGGGCAGTACCAGGGCGCACACGCCGTGCAGGGAGGGGCCGTCCGGGCTCAGGTCCCAGCGGTCGAGGAACGCGGCGGCCAGGCCCGGCAGGCGGGCGACGAAGGCCCGGCCCGCCGCGCCGTTGACCATCTCCTGCGAGGCCGCGAGCTGCTCCGGGACGTGGATCACCGTACGGACGGTAGTGGCACGGGCGGTGCGGGGCACGCGGTTCCGCGCGGGAGCGGCGTGCTGGGCGGGCGGTGCGGCGGGTGGGGTGCGAGGCGACTGCTGGGCGGTGCGTCGGTGGGGTGCGAGGCGGGGAGGGGCCCGCACGGATCGGTTCGTGGCCCCTCCCCGCGTCCCCCTCAGGCCACCGACTGCGGCACCGGCGCACCGGCCGGACTGCCGTGTTTCGGGGCCCTGGCGGTCACCATCAGGCCCGCGACCAGGCCGGCCAGCATCATGATGCCGGCGGCCCACCAGATGGCGACGGTGTAGCCGTGGACGATGCCCTCCCGCACGACCTGCTCGCGCTGCGCGGGGTCGGTGCGGCGGGCGGAGAGGTAGCCGGCGCTGCTGGTCGTGGCGATGGTGTTGAGCAGGGCCGTGCCGATGGAACCGCCGACCTGCTGCGAGGTGTTGACGGTGGCGGAGGTGACGCCGGAGTCCTGCGGGGCGACGCCCGCGGTGGCGGTGGCGAAGACCGGCATGAAGGTGAGGCCCATGCCGAGGCCCATGAGGATCAGCGCGGGCAGGATGTCGGACGCGTACGACGAGTGCGCGGTCATCCGGGTCAGGAGCAGCAGGCCGGCGGTGGCCAGGATCATGCCCGGGGTCAGCAGCATGCGGGGCGGGACGTGCTGGAGCAGCCGGGCGGAGATCTGGGTGGCGCCGACGATGATGCCCGCCGTGAGCGGCAGGAAGGCCAGCCCGGTGCGGACCGGCGAGTAGCCGAGGACGACCTGGAGGTAGTAGGTCATGAACAGGAACAGGCCGAACATGCCGACGACGGCGAGCGCCATGGTGAGGAAGCAGCCGGCGCGGTCGCGGTCCTTGAGGATGTGCAGCGGCAGCAGCGGTCCGAACGTGTGGTTCTGCCACCGCACGAACACCGCGAGGAGTACGGCTCCGGCGGCGAGCAGGGCCAGGACGTACGGGTCGCTCCAGCCGCGGGGCTGGGCCTCGCTGAAGCCGTGGACGAGGGCGACGAGCCCGCCGCAGCCGAGCAGGACGCCGGGCACGTCGAGGCGGGCTCCGGCGGGGCCGGGGCGGTCGTGCAGCAGGGCGAGGGCGCCGGTGACGGCGACGACCGCGATGGGCACGTTGACGTACAGGCACCAGCGCCAGTTGAGGTACTCGGTGAGGACGCCCCCGACCACGAAGCCGATCGCGGAGCCGCTGCCGGCCAGGGCGCCGTAGACGCCGAAGGCCTTGCCGCGCTCCCTGGGGTCGGTGAAGGTCGTGGTCAGCAGGGACAGGGCGGCGGGCGCGAGCAGCGCGGCGAACACGCCCTGCAGGGCGCGGGCGGCGAACAGCATGGCAGAGCCGGTGGCGGCGCCGCCCAGTGCGGAGGCGGCGGCGAAGCCGACGAGGCCGATGACGAAGGCGCGCCTGCGGCCGACGAGGTCGGCGATGCGCCCGCCGAGCAGCAGCAGCCCGCCGAAGGCGACGGAGTAGGCGGTGATCACCCACTGGCGGTCGCCGTCGGAGATGTCCAGCGCCCGCTGCGCGGAGGGCAGCGCGATGTTCACGATGGTCGCGTCGAGGACGACCATCAGCTGGGCGAGCGCGATGACCACAAGGCCCCACCAGCGGCGCGGATCGGCGTCCACCGGAGGCTGCGGTCCACCTGCCCGGGTGACACTCATCTGGACAGAACATCACGAATCGGGGCGTGTCGCATTCCTGTGGAGTTCCTGCGGAGCCCTCCGGCACCCTTGCGGGCCTTACGCACGGTGCATGCCGGGCCGACGCCCGGTCATGGCTCCAGGACCACCTTGCCGGTGGTCGCCCTGGTCTCCAGGGCACGGTGCGCGGCGGCCGCGTCGGCGAGCGGGAAGCGCTGCACGGCCGGGGTGAGCCGGCCGGCGGCGGCCTCGGCGAGGGCGCGCAGCTCCAGGGTGCGTACGGGGTCGGGGCCGCCCGCCTTGCGCAGCATCACCGGGCCGAGGACCTGCTCGGAGACACCGTCGACGAGGTAGGGGCCGCCGCCCTTGACGCCCTCGGCGGACCAGCCGAAGACGATGTGCCTGCCGCCGGGTCCGAGGAGGGCGACCGCCGCGCGTGCCACGTCGCCGCCGACGCCGTCGAAGACGACCGTGGCCGGGGTGCCGCCGAGGTGGGCGCGGACCTTGGCGGGCCATGCGGGGTCCCGGTAGTCGACGGCGAGGTCGGCGCCGTTCGCGGCGACGCGGGCCACCTTCCCGGGGCCGCCGGCCAGGCCGATCACGGTGGCCCCGGCGTTCTTGGCGTACTGCACGAGCAGGGTGCCGATGCCCCCGGCGGCGGCCGGGACGACGGCCACGGTGTCCGGGCCCGGCTCGGCGAACTGCACGATGCCCATCGCCGTACGGCCCGTGCCGATCATGGCGACCGCCGCGGCGAAGTCGAGCCGCGCGGGAATCTCGTGCAGGCGGGCGGCGTCGGCGACGGCCAGTTCGGCGTAGCCGCCGGGCGCGAAGCCGAGGTGGACGACGACACGCTTGCCGAGCCAGTGGGCGCCCACGCCCTCGCCGAGCGCGTCGACCACGCCCGCGACCTCGCGGCCCGGGACGGTGGGCAGGGCGGGCAGCTCGGGGAGCGGGCCCTGTTCGCCCTCGCGCAGGGCGGTGTCGATCAGGTGGACGCCGGCCGCGGCGACGGCGATCCGCACCTGGCCGGGGCCCGGCCGGGGGTCCTCGACCTGCTCGAAGGTGAGGTTCTCGGCCGGTCCGAAGGCGTGCAGGCGGACGGCGTGCATGTGGGCCCCCCAAAAAGAAGCGGTGCGTGGTCGGTGGAGGTGCCGTCCGCGGGCGGCACGGGGCCCACTCTTCGACCTCAAGTCTGCTTGAGGTCAAGTCGGTGGGTGCCGGTTCTGGTGGGGGCGAGCGGATGGTTCGGTCTCATTCTTCGGTCCCGTTGTTCGGGCGTGTTCTCCGGTCCCTTTCTCGGCCGTGTTCTCCGGTCGCGTTCTTCGGTCTCAGGCGCCCTTGAGGTCGAGGGACCGGTGGTCCTGGTGGCCGAGTGCCAGGGACACCGCCGTCAGGGCGCTGTTGAAGGACACCTCCGACAGCACGCCGGGCGCGGCGACCTGGTCACCGGCGAGGTACACGCCGTCGCCGCGGTCCACCGCCGGCCGGTCCCGCCAGCTCGTGCCCGGCAGGTCCACCGCACCCGTGCGGCCGGCCGCGACCGCCTCCCGCCGCCAGGTCACGCGCCCGCGCCAGCTCGGGAAGCCCAGGTCGAGCAACCGCTCGGCGCGGGCGATGCCGTCGGCCTTCGTCTCGCCCGGGCCGATCGGGATCTGCCCCTGGATCAGTTGCTCGCCCGCGGGCGCGAGCGTGCGGTCCTGGGCCGTGAACCGCTCGAGCCAGCCCGGCGCGTCCAGGTCGGACACGACGAAGGCGTCGCCGCGCCGCGTCCGCACCGCCAGGTCGATCAGCGCCGTACGCCCACTGGGCCAGGTCAGGGAGTCGTCCCTGAGCAGTCGGCGGGCGGCGTCCAGCGAGGTGGCGACGATGACCGGGGTGTCCGTCGGGAGCGTGTCGACACGGGCCAGGGTCTCCAGCCGGACGCCCAGGTTCCACGCGTGCGTGGCCATGCGGTCGATGACGCCGCCCCAGCCGCCGCGCGGATAGTGCGCCTCGGGCGGCAGCTTGGTGGCGCGGCGCAGCCGCTCCTGCACGAACGCCGCCGACAGCGCGCCCGGGTCGTGGTGGAACAGGGCGACCGCCGAGTAGTGCGCGGCGGCCCGCGCGCCCTCCTCCCCGGCGATGCGGGTGGCCCAGGTCAGGAAGTCGGTGTCGACGGGCGCGGGCGGCAGGCCCCGGCGCAGCAGCTTCAGCATGGCGAACGGCGGTATGCGGCGCAGTGCGCCCCGGTGCCGCAGTCGCAGCCGGGCGGCCTCCAGCGGCGGGAGCGGGGCGAGCGGGCCGATCAGGTCGCGCTGCTTGAGCCACGTCCAGTGCGGGCCGCCGTTGTAGAGGGCGTGCGGACCCTCATTGGTCTGGTACGGACCCTCGGCGGTGCGCGCCCGGCCGCCCAGGGTGTGGTGCGCTTCGTACACGGTGACTCTGGCGCCCGCCTCGGCGGCGGTGATGGCCGCGGTGAGCCCGGCGAAGCCGCCGCCGATGACGGTGATGCGGTGCATGTCGGGGATCTCCCTCTGTTCGGGTCTGCGGGCCCGGCACGGGCCGGTTGCGGTGTGCCGGGGGCCGGCTGTTGCGCCACTACGACATGAGGAGGGACCCCGAATGTGACATCGGTGCCTGACACGGCGGGTGATGCGCGGGTGATGCGGCGAGTGGTGGGGCTGTTTTCGCAGGTCGGGGCGGTTGTCAGTGGTGGGGTGCAGCATGGGGGCATGGCAAGGAGAGCGGTGGGCGGGCGGTCAGGGGTCGGTACGGCGGTGCGGGCGGCGCGCCGCCCCGAGCTGCGGCTGCCGCCGCTGGAGGCCTACGGGAGCGGCGGGCTCGAGCCGGACGGGGACTACGACGGGCTGGAGTTCCGGGAGGCGGATCTGTCCGGGCAGGACGGCGCGGGTGCCCGGTTCATGGACTGCGCTCTGACGGGCTGCGCCCTGGACGAGACGCGGCTGCCGCACGCCCGCTTCCTGGACTCCCGCCTCACCGGCATACGGGGCGTGGGCACGGACCTCGCCGAGGCGACCCTGCGTGACGTGGAGGTCGTCGGCGCCCGCCTCGGGGGCACGCAGGCGCACGGTGCCGTGCTGGAGCGGGTGGTGATCCGGGGCGGCAAGCTCGACTGCCTGAACCTGCGCACGGCCCGCCTCAAGGACGTCGTCTTCGACGGCTGCGTCCTGATCGAGCCGGACTTCGGGGGCGCCCGCCTGGAGCGCGTCGAGTTCGTGGACTGCGAGCTGAAGGCCGTGGACCTCCACGCGGCGACCCTGACGGACGTCGACCTGCGCGGGGTCGCCTCGCTGGAGATCGCCCGGGGGGTGGACCGGCTGGCGGGGGCGGTGATCAGTCCGGGGCAACTGGTGGAGCTGGCGGGGGCGTTGGCGGCGACGCTGGGGGTGCGGGTGGAGTAGGGAGTCCGGTCCGGCCGCGACGGAGGCTGAGGGGGCCTCAGGGGGCCATCCTCGGGATAGGTGGCTCAGGGCAGTCGGGGGAAGCGGGCCTGGAGCGTCCACACCGCGGGGTTCTCGGCCAGGTCCTCGTGCAGGTCGCACAGGTCGGCGATCAGGTCGTGCAGGAAGTCCCGTGCCTCGCGGCGGAGTTCGGCGTGGGAGAAGGTGAGCGGCGGCTCCTCGGCCGGCATCCAGTCGGCCTCGACGTCCACCCAGCCGAACCGGCGCTCGAACAGCATGCGGTCGGTGGACTCGGTGAAGTCCAGCTCCGCGCGCTGGGGGCGGGAGGCCCGGGAGCCCGCCGGGTCCTGGTCGATCCGCTCGACGATGTCGCACAGCGCCCACGCGAAGTCCAGTACCGGCACCCATCCCCAGGCTGTGGACAGCTCCCGGTCCGACTCGGTGTCGGCGAGGTAGACGTCACCGCAGAACAGGTCGTGGCGCAGCGCGCGGACGTCCGCGCGCCGGTAGTCGGTCTGCGGGGGGTCCGGGAACCGGTTGGAGAGGGCGTAGCCGATGTCGAGCACGGGGCGATGGTGTCACGGCTCGCCGGGACGCTGCGCCGACCCTGCCTCGTGCCCGGCGCCTGGCGCTACGGCGTGATCCCCCACGTCACCGTCACGTGCTCGGCGCTGTCGCCGCGCTACCACTTTTCCCCGGCGCCACGTTCCGGTGCCCGGCGCCTCGTTCCTGTGCCCGGTTCCCGGCGCACGTTCCCGCCCTCCCGGCGCCACGTTCCGGTCCCCGGCGCCACCGTTCCCGTTCCCGCGCCCGGCGTCACCGTCTGTCCCGGGCGCCACCGCGCTGCCCGTGTCCCTGCCCCCGGCGCCACTGCGCCCCGTTCCCCGCGCCCCGGCGCCCAGTTCCCGGCGCTCGTCCCCCCCCCGTGCCCGGCGCCGCGGTCCCCTCACGGCAGCAGGCGCTGTTCCTTCGCCACCGCCACCGCGCCCGCGCGGGTGTCGACGCCGAGCTTGTCGTAGATGCGGCTGAGGTGGGTCTTCACCGTGGCCTCGCTGATGAACAGGGCGCGGGCGATCTCCCGGTTGCCGAGGCCGCGGGCGAGCTGCGTGAGGATGTCGCGCTCGCGGTCGGTGAGCGAGGGCCGCGGCCGGCGCATGTTGGCCATCACCCGGCTGGCGACGGGCGGCGACAGCGCCGTACGGCCCCGGGCGGCGGCGTGGATCGCGGCGAACAGCTCCTCGGGGCGTTCGGCCTTGAGCAGGTACCCGGTCGCCCCGGCCTCGATGGCGCGGGTGATGTCGGCGTCCGTGTCGTACGTGGTCAGCACCAGGACGTGCGGCGCGGGCCCCGGCCCGGAGGTCAGGCGCCGGGTGGTCTCCACGCCGTCGATGCCGGTGCCGAGCTGGAGGTCCATCAGCATCACGTCGGGCGTGAGCCGACCGGCGAGCGCGAGCGCCTCCTCGCCGGTGCCGGCCTCCCCGACGACCTCGATGCCGGGGGCGCTGTCGAGCAGGGCGAGCAGCCCGGCGCGTACGACGACGTGGTCGTCGCAGACCAGGATGCGCACGGGGTGGCCGCTGTCGGTCATCGGGGTGCCTCCAGGGGGACGGCGGCGGACAGGACGGTGCCCTCGCCGGGGCCCGACTCGACGGTCAGCGTGCCGCCGAGCTGCCGCAGCCGGGCGCGCATCGCGGGCAGGCCGTGCCCGCGCACCCCGGGCGGGGCGCCGGGCGGTGCGGCCGGGTCGAAGCCGTGGCCGTCGTCGGCGACGTCCAGGACGACCCGGTCGTCGAGGAGGGTGAGGGTCAGCGTGGCGCTGCGGGCGTCCGCGTGCTCGCGGACGTTGGCGAGGGCGCCCTGGGCGATGCGCAGCAGGGCGGACTGGACACGGTCGGGCAGCCGCGGCTCGCGCCCGCCGGCGTCGATGTGGACGCGTACGGTGAGCCGGTCGCCGGACTCGCGGGCGGCCAGGGTGTGCAGCGCGGCGCCGAGGCCGCCGCCGCGGGCGAGGTCGGCGGGCGCCAGGTCGTGCACGAAGCGGCGGGCCTCCGTGAGGTTGTGCTCGGCGACGGACGCGGCGGTCCGGACGTGGGCGCGGGCCTTGCCCGGGTCGGCCTCCCAGATCCGCTCGGCGGCCTGGAGCAGCATGCGCTGACTGGACAGGCCCTGGGCGAGGGAGTCGTGGATCTCCATGGACAGCCGCTCGCGTTCGGCGAGGGTGCCCCCGCGGCGTTCGGAGGCGGCGAGTTCGCGGCGGGTGCGGATCAGGTCGTCGATGAGGGCGCGCTGGCGGGTGGTCTGCCGTTCCGCCCGGAGGAACACGGCCGTGGCGATGGCGGCGACGGCGGGCGGCGCGAGCAGCAGGTTCGGGTCGAAGCGGCCGGCGAGCCGGAGCTGCGCGGCGACGACGAACACGGTCAGTACGGCGACCAGGACCAGGGCGGCGCGCGGCGGCAGGGTGCGCAGCCCGGTGTAGAAGAGGGGAACCGCGCACCAGGCGAAGCTCGGCGCGAGCACCACGAGCACCATCCACACCACGACGACCAGCCCCAGCCAGGCCGTCCGCCTCAGCCGCGTCCCCGGCCTGCCGGGCCGGCCGCCGAGCACGGGCCCGAGCACGTGCAGCAGGGCGAGCGTCACGGACAGGGCCACGATCCACGGGGTGCGCGGCTCGCCGGGGTGACGCAGCAGGAAACGCGCGAGGGCCCCGCCGAGCAGCAGGAAGAACGCCGTGTGCAGCACGGCAGCGAGCCACCGGGCGTCCGGGTCGTACGGCTCACGCGCGCCGGGCTCGCGCAGGCGGGGCTCACGCCGGTCGAGCGCTTCAGGCGGCTCGCGCCTGTCGTACGGCTCACGCATCCCGGCGCGCCTCCTTCCGCCTACGTGCCGCGCCACCGGGAGGACGGGGGCGCGCCGCGTCACAACCGACCCGGCCCTCCCGCCTCCGCCGCCCCGAACTGGGCAGACACTCCCATGGTGAGGCCTCGCCCGGCCGTCCGGGTCAGCTGATCGGATGACCCCGGCGTCGGCCGTTCCGCGCGCCGTGAGCAGCCGGAACGGCGACGGCTCGGGCCCGTTTCCGGCCCGAGGGTGGTTGCGGAGCCCAGCCCGGGCCCGCTTCCACCGCCGACCCACCGAGGAGCCGACCCCCATGCCCAGCACGCCCACGCTCTCCCGCCGCGCCCGCGTCGCCACCGCCGGTGCCGCCCTCACCGCCGCCGTCGCCGTCGCCGTCACGGCACTCGGCACGGTCTCCGCGAACGCTTCCGCCCCCGCCACCCCCGCTAAGGCCTCCACCGCGGCCCCGGCCACCGCCGCGTCCGGCCGCACCACCACCTCCACCCACCTCACGATCGACGCGGCGACCGAGGCCGCGCGGGCCGCGCTGGACGCCGCCGAGAAGGAGAACCAGCGCGTCACCGTCGCCGTCGTCGACCGCAACGGCAACACCCTCGTCACCCTGCGCGGCGACGGCGCCGGCCCGCAGTCCTACGCGTCCGCCGAGCGCAAGGCCTACACCGCGGTCTCGTGGAACGCCCCCACCTCCCGGCTCGCCGAGCGCCTGGAGCAGGCCCCGAACCTGAAGGACATCCCCGGCACGCTGTTCCTCGCCGGTGGCGTGCCGGTCACCGCCCAGAACGCCCCGATCGCCGGTATCGGCGTCGCGGGCGCCCCGTCCGGCACGCTGGACGAGAAGTTCGCCGCGGCGGGCGCGGCGGCGCTGGCCCCGTAGCCCCGCGGCGGACCCGGACACGGCGGAGCCCCCGGCGCCTGTCGGCTGCCGGGGGCTCCACTTGCCCGGGGTGGGGCCGGGTCAGACGTTCACACCGAAGTCCTGGGCGATGCCCACGAGGCCCGAGGCGTAGCCCTGGCCGACCGCGCGGAACTTCCACTCGGCGCCGTTGCGGTACAGCTCGCCGAAGACCATGGCCGTCTCGGTGGCCGCGTCCTCCGACAGGTCGTAGCGGGCGATCTCCGCGCCGCCGGCCTGGTTCACGATCCGGATGTAGGCGTTGCGGACCTGGCCGAAGTTCTGGTTGCGGTTCTCGGCGTCGTAGATCGAGACCGGGAAGACGATCTTGTCGATGTCCGCCGGGAGGCCGGCCAGGTTGACGTTGATCGCCTCGTCGTCGCCCTCGCCCTCGCCGGTGCGGTTGTCGCCGGTGTGGACGATGGTGCTGTCCGGCGTCTGCTTGTTGTTGAAGAACACGAAGTGGGCGTCCGAGTAGACCTTGCCCTGCGCGTTCACCGCGATCGCGGAGGCGTCGAGGTCGAAGTCAGTGCCGGTGGTGGTGCGGACGTCCCAGCCGAGGCCCACGGTGACGGCGGTCAGGCCCGGAGCTTCCTTGGTGAGCGAGACGTTGCCGCCCTTGGACAGGCTTACAGCCATTGTTCGGGAGTCCCTTCCTTCGATGCGTACGCGATTGCGTGGTGCGGCGGGCTTCCTACCCGTACCGCTTGCGTACGGGCACGAAGTTACCGCTACCCCTATGAACGCCGCGGGAGGTGCCGAAGGTTCCGGGCGGCTTTACCTTTTTTACCTGCCGGGGCGAAAACGGGGTGACGTGGACCGGACAGGGAGGGGAACATGGACGGCATGTCCGGTCCCCATGTCATCCGCGGCTCCGTCTGCCTCCCGGAGGCCGAGCTCCAGTGGCGTTTCTCGCGGTCGTCCGGGCCGGGCGGGCAGCACGTCAACACCACCGACACGGCGGTGGAACTCCGCTTCGACCTGGCGGCGACGCAGGCGCTTCCCGAGGTGTGGAAGCAGCGGGCACTGGAGCGGCTGGCCGGGCGCCTGGCCGACGGCGTCGTCACCGTCCGCGCCTCCGAGCACCGCTCCCAGTGGCGCAACCGCGAGACGGCGGCCGTACGCCTGGCGTCCCTGCTGGCCGAGGCCACGGCGCCGCCGCCCCGGCCGCGCAGGCCCACCCGCGTCCCGCGGGGCATCAACGAGCGGCGGCTGCGGGAGAAGAAGCAGCGCTCGGAGACCAAGCGGGGGCGTTCCCCGAAGAACTGGTCGTAGCCGCAGAGCCGGTCGTGACCGCGGTACTGGCCGCAACCGCCCGCGGCCGAGGGGACGGCCGCCTCAGCCCAGGTGCCGGTAGCGGCCCCGGAAGTACAGCAGCGGGCCGCCGTCCGCGCTCGGGATGTGGGCCGTCAGCACACGGCCGACCACCAGCGTGTGGTCGCCGGCCACGACGCGCTGTTCCGTGCGGCACTCCAGGGTGGCCAGGGCGCCGCCCACCAGGAGCGCGCCGGTCACCTCGCCGCGTACGTAGGGGATGTCCTCGAACAGCAGGCGGTCGCTGAGGCGGCCCTTCATCGCGAAGCGGCCCGCGACGTGGCGCTGGCTCTCGGAGAGGACGGAGACCGCCCACTGCGGCTGCTCGTCGAGCAGGTCGTCCATGCGGGAGCCCACGCGCAGGCTGACCAGCACCAGCGGCGGGTCCAACGAGACCGACATGAACGCGGTCGCCGTCATGCCGACGTCCTCGGCGTCCGGTGCCTGCGGATCGCCGGCGTCGAGCGGCGGCTCCTGCGCGGTCACCAGGACCACGCCCGCCGCGAGCCGGGACATGGCTGCGCGGAACTCGTCGTGGGTCACCCCCTCAGCATGCCCGGAGGCGGGCGCGGGGATCATCGGGGGCGGGGCGGGGGAGTTCTTCGGCACTCCCGGAACGCTAGTCTCCGCCCAGCGCGCCCCGCATCGGGCCCCGGACCCAACCGCGGCCTAGGTCCGACGGCCGAGCCGGCCGCGGGGGCGGGCGCTGCAGGCGGTACCGACGGGGCTTGCGGGGTCGGCGGGGCACTACGGGGTTCACGGGAAAACGCCGAAAACGTCACCCTGCGCGCATAAATGCGTTCAGTAAAGGGACAGGAGAAACGCAGAACCCCCACTCAATTGTTCATCTTCACCTGTGACTTGAGTCACAAGGGCCAGGAATTGTTGACCCTGTGTACCGAGTGGGCAGCGCGCTGTGATTCAGTGGCGGAGAAGCTGCCAGTTCGATACGCCGAAGAGAACCCTTGATTCGCTGCGAGGTCTCGGGGGGAGGGCGAGCATGGAGACCGAGTCGGAGCCGTATGTCCGCCTTGCGTCCCTGCGCCAGTTGCACCAGGCCATGGCCGAGATGAACACGGCACGCAGCCTGGCGGACACGCTGCAGACCGTCGCCGACGGCGCGGTGGGCGCCCTCGGGTACGAACTGGCGTGCGTCAACCTCGTCCTCCCCGACGGCGACCTCGTCGTCGCCGCCTTCGCGGGCAACCCCGCCGCCGAGGCCCTCATCACCGGCCGCGTCGGCTCCCGCGAGTCCTGGGACCGCCGCCTCGCCATGGGCGAGCAGTGGGGCGACCTGGTGTTCATACCCCACACCGAGGGCTGGGTCCTCGACGACGACGACGTCCCGCAGTGGTACACCGACGGCCCCGCCCCGCGCTTCGAGGACGAGTGGCACCCGGCCGACCGCCTCTTCGCCCCGATGTACGCGCCCGGCCCCGGCGGCTCCAGCGGCGAACTCCTCGGCGTCCTCTCCGTCGACCGCCCGCGCAACGGCCGGCGGCCCGGCGCCTGGGGCCGCGAGGCCCTCCAGATGTACGCCTTCCAGGCCGCCATCGCCATCAGCAACGCCCGGCTGCGCTCCAACATGCAGCGCGCCCTGGTCCGCCTGGAGCGCGAGCAGCAGGCCCTGCGCGCCAGCGAGGAGAGCTTCCGCCAGGCCTTCGAGTACGCGCCCTCCGGCATGGCCATCGCCGAGATGGGCGGCGAACAGCACGGCCGCATCCTGCGCACCAACGACGCCCTGTGCCGGCTGCTGGGCCGCCCCGCCTCCGCGATGCGCCGCTACGCCTTCTCCGACCTGGTCCACCCCGAGGACATCGGCACCCTGCTGCGGACCTCCGCCGAGGGCGGCCGGGCCGAGCTGCGCCTCGGCCGCCGCGACGGCAGCTACGTGTGGGTGTCGCTGCGCAACTCCGTGGTCGCCGACGCCGCCGACGGGCCCCGCTTCCTGCTCACCCACGTCGAGGACATCGAGGAACGCAAGCGCCGCGAGCTGCAGCTCGCCCACCGCGCCTCCCACGACTCCCTGACCGGCCTGCCGAACTCCGCCGAGCTGCGCGCCCGGCTGGCCGCCCGGCTCTGCCAGCGCCCGCAGTCGCTGCACGCCGCCACGGCCGATTCCCTCGACGCGGCCTACGGCCACCCCGCCGTCTACGACACCCCGAGCCACGGCTTCGACTACGGGCCCGCGGCGGAGGCGTACGACGCCTTCGACCACCACGTGCACACCGTCGCCCCCCACAGCGACCGCGACGACGGCACCAAGGGGCTCGCGGTCCTCTTCTGCGACCTCGACGGCTTCAAGTCCATCAACGACCGCTTCGGGCACAACGCGGGCGACGCCGTTCTCATCGAGGTCGCCCGGCGGCTGTCACGCGGCGTGCGCGACGGTGACACGGTCGCCCGGCTCGGGGGTGACGAATTCGTCATTCTCGCCAACGGGCTCGGCCGGGCCGACGCGCAGGACCTCGCCGTGCGGCTGCGCAACGAGATCATCCAGCCCATCCGGGCGGAGGGCCGCGCGGTGCGCGTGGGCGCCAGTTTCGGCATCGGGTGGGCGCATTGCGGCATGACCGCCGACGAAGTCCTGAAGTCTGCTGACGAGCGGATGTACATCGAGAAACGATCTCGTCCCAAACAGCACCGGCGCGCCGGTTGAGGTCCAGGTCAGCGAGTTGATGCGATCCGTGTCACCCGTTCGGGGCACGGGAAGCGGGTAGGCTCGCCCTTCTCACCACCCCTACCGCATCCGCACCGCACCTGTTTGAGGAGACCAAGGGATGACGCCCGGCAACAACGGCGCGAGCACGCCCGAGGACGACGACCCGTTCGGCTACCTGTACGCCGACGGGCAGGCCAACGGAGCCCAGCCGCCGTCCGGTGGATACGGCTACCCGAACTCGGTCAACCGGGTGCGGACGGTCGGCACACGCCAGTACGGCCAGCAGCCGCCGGCCGGCGCCCCCATGCCGCAGCAGCAGAGCCCGTACGGCAGGCCCGGCGCGCACTACGCGGCGCCGGAGACCTTCCCCGGCGGCGCCACCACCGTGCAGCACCCGACGCCCGGCATCGGGTCCGGTGGCGGCGGCGGGCGGGGTCGCGGGCCCAACACCAAGGGCCTGCTGATCGGTGCCGTCGCGGTCGTCGCGGCCGTCGTGATCGGCATCGGCATCGCCATGGCCACCAGCGACGGCGACGACGACAACAAGTCCGGCGGGCAGGCGACCACCGCCCCGACGGCCCAGCAGAGCGCGAAGCCGAGCGAGGCGCCGAGCAAGGGCGCCGAGGAGGAGGCCGAGCTGCCGGCGATCGACGCGAAGGCGCTCCGGCTGGAGAACGGCCCCGTCCTGGCGTCGGACGTCAAGGGCGCGAAGGCCGACGGCGGCGTCTACGTGGCGGGCTTCAACCAGGTCGGCGCCACGGTGACCTGGACGGTGAACGGCATCGAGAAGGCCGACACCTACCGGCTCTACGTGCGGTACGGCATCCCGGGGGTGGACGCCAACGCCACCCTCCTGGTCAACGGCAAGGCCAACGCCCAGCCGCTCAACATGAAGAACTTCGCGGGCTCTCCCAAGGACGACTGGGAGAAGGGCTGGCAGAACACCTGGGCCGACGTCAGCCTGACCGAGGGCACCAACACGATCCAGCTCGTGTGCAACGAGGGCAACCAGTGCAACGCGAACCTGGACCAGCTGTTCCTCGAGGACGAGCCGAACGCGTAGGCCGCGGTTCAGGCCGCGCTCGCCTCCGCCGTCACCGCCACGCGGGACAGCAGGTGCTCGTACGTCCGGCGGTCGAACTCGCCCGCTGCCGGTGCCGCAACCGTCGCCGCCGACAGGGCCACCGCGCGGGTCAGCCGGTCCGGCCAGGACAGGCCGTCAGCGAGGCCCGACAGCAGGCCCGCGCAGGCCGAGTCGCCGGCGCCCGTCGGATTGCCGCGGACCGGGGCGGGCGGGGCCGCGCGCCAGCGGCCCTCGGGGGTGAGCGCGAGCAGGCCCGCCGCGCCCAGTGACGCCACCACCGTGCGCGCACCCCGGCGCCGGACGTCCTGCGTGGCCCGCAGCGGCTCGTGGGAACCGGTCAGCTCGGCCAGCTCCTCCGCGTTCGGCTTGACGATGTCCGGGCGGGCCGCCACGCCCCGGCGCAGCGGCTCCCCGCTGGTGTCCAGCAGGACCGGGACGCCCGCCGCCCTGGCCGTCCGCACCAGACCGGCGTACGCGCCCACCGGGACGCCCGGCGGCAGGCTGCCGCACAGGGCCACCGCCGACGCGGACCCGAGGAGCCGCTCGTACGCGTGCAGGAAGTTGGACCACTCGGCGGGGGAGACGGGCGGGCCCGGCTCGTTGAGCTGGGTCGTGTCGCCCGTCGTGTCGTCCACCACGGCGACCGTGCGCCGGGTCGGCCCGGCGACCGGCACCAGCTCGTCCGCCACGCCCGCCGCCCGGGCCAGCAGGTCGCGCACCGCGCACCCGGTGGCGCCGCCCGCGAACCCGGTGACGGTCACCCGGTGGCCGAGGGCCGCGAGGACCCGGGCCACGTTCACCCCCTTGCCGCCGGGGCGTTCGGTGACGTCCGTGACCCGGTGGGAGGCGTGCGGCGTGAGGGCCGGGACCCGGTAGGTGATGTCGAGAGCGGTGTTCAGCGTGACCGTGAGGATCACCTGGGCCGACCTCCCCCGCGTGCGTGCAGTGCCGTTTCCGAGGCCACGATCATGCCAAAGACCCGGCTGTCCTCCCAGCCCGCGTCCCGGCGGCCACCCCCCGGGACGGATCAGGCCGGCCGGGGATCGACCACCCATGCGCCCCGGCGCATCACGCCCTTCACGTCGAAGGCCTCGTCCAGCAGCACCAGGTCGGCGTCCTTGCCGGGTTCCAGGGAGCCGATCCGGTCGGCGAGGCCGAGCAGGCGGGCCGGGGTCGCCGAGAGCGCGGCGACCGCCTGCTCCACCGGCAGCCCGTCCACCGTCACCGCCCGCTTGAACGCGCGGTCCAGCGTCAGCGTCGAGCCCGCGATGGAGCCGCCCTCCACCAGGCGTGCCACGCCGTCGGCCACCTCGACCTCCAGCGGGCCGAGCATGTAGCGGCCGTCGCCGAAGCCCGCCGCGTCCATCGCGTCGGTGATGAACGCGACCCGGTCCGCTCCCGCGTGACGGAACGCCAGCTGGAGCGCCGCCGGGTGCAGATGCGTGCCGTCGTTGATCAGCTCGACCGTGACCCGCTCGTCCTCCAGCAGGGCGGCGATCGGGCCGGGGGCGCGGTGCCCGAGCGCCGGCATCGCGTTGAACAGGTGCGTGGCGACCGTCGCGCCCGCGTCGATGGCCTCGGCGGTCTGCTCGTACGTCGCGTCCGTGTGGCCGACCGCCGCGATCACGCCGTGCTCGGCGAGCAGCCGTACGGAGTCGACGCCGCCCGGCAGTTCGGTGGCGAGGGTGACCATGCGGGCCTGGCCGCGCGCCGCGTCGAGCAGCTTGCGCACCTCGGCCGGGTCCGGGTCGCGCAGCAGGTCCTCGGCGTGGGCGCCCTTGCGGCACGGCGAGATGAACGGGCCCTCGAAGTGGATGCCGGCGATGTCGCCCTGCTCGGCCAGCTCCGACAGCAGGCCCGCGCGGTGCGCGAGGAAGTCCATGTCCCCGGTGACGGTGGAGGCGACCAGGGTGGTGGTGCCGTGCAGCCGGTGGGTGCGGATGCCCCGCAGGACCTCCTCGACCGTCCCGGAGGTGAAGGACGCGCCGCCGCCGCCGTGGTTGTGCAGGTCCACGAAGCCGGGCACCAGCCAGTGGCCGGTGACGTCGACGACCCGGGCGTGTTCCGGTGCCGCGGCGGCGATGCGGGTGCCGTCCACGACGACCCGGCCGTCCTCCACCGTTCCGGTGGGCAGCACCACGCGGGCGCCCGCGAGGACCGTGGGGGCCCCGGCCGTCGCGGGCCGCGGGTGGTCGGTGGCAGGGTGCGCGTCGCGGCGGTGCCGCGCGTCGGCGCTGTCCCGCGTCCCTGGGGCGTTGGCCATCAGCCGCTTACCTCCGTACGGTCGGTGTGGTCAAGGAGATCCCAGGCCAGGAGCCCGGCACCGAGGCATCCCGCCGTGTCGCCCAGCGCCGCGGGGACGAGGGACGGCAGCTTCTGGAAGGTGAGGCGACGCCGGACGGCGTCCCGCAGGGGCGAGAACAAGGTTTCCCCCGCCTCGGCCAGGCCGCCACCGATGATCAGCGTGCGCGGGTCCAGCAGGGTGAGCGCCGTGACCAGGCCGTCGGCGAGCGCGTCCACCGCCTCCTGCCAGACCCGCACCGCGCGCGCATCGCCCGCCTCGACGGCCTTGGCGCAGTCCGCGGCGTCCGCGTCCGGGTCCCCGCACACCCGCGCCCACGCCTCGCTGACCGCCGCCGCCGACGCGAACCGCTCCAGGCAGCCGCGCTGACCGCACGGGCAGGGCAGCCCGCCGGGCCGTACGACGACGTGGCCGATCTCGCCCGCGAAGCCGTGCGCGCCCGCCTCCACCCGGCCGTCGATGCCGATGGCGCCCGCGATGCCGGTGCCCAGCGCCACGAACAGGAACCGGTCGGCGCCGCGGCCCGCTCCGACCCGGCCCTCGGCGAGGCCGCCGGTGCGCACGTCGTGCCCGAGGGCGACGGGCGTGCCCAGCCGCTCGGCGAGCAGGGCCCGCAGTGGTACGTCGCGCCAGCCGAGGTTGGCCGCGTACACGGCGACGCCGGACGCCGCGTCCACGATGCCGGGGACGGCGACGCCGGCCGCGGAGGCGGGCCCGCCCAGGTGCGTCACGCCGTACGCGTGCAGGTCGGCCGCGAAGCCGAGGATGTCCTCGACCACCGCGTCCGGTCCGCGCTCGCGGCCCGTCGCCCGGCGGGCCCGGTGCAGCAGCTCGCCGTCCGCCCCGACCAGGGCGGCCTTCATCCCGGTGCCGCCCACGTCGAGGGCGATGACATGTCTCACGGGGACAGTGTGGCCCGATTACCCTCAAGAGGTCTAGTCCACTTGCGTGGCGGAGGCCTTATGGCCGATTTGCCCGTACGGGGGGCGGGTGCCGGGTGGGGGTGCTGTCGGTGCCGGGCGTTAGCGTGGGCGGCATGGGTGCGGGTGACGGTCCGGTGGGGCTGGGGACGCGGGAACGGGACATCCTCGCGCTGGAGCGCCGGGGGTTCCCCGGACCCGGCGCGAAGGAGCGGGCCATACGGGAGGAGCTGGGGCTGGCGCCCGTCCGGTACTACCAGCTCCTCAACGCCCTCCTCGACGACCCCCGCGCGCTCGCCCTCGACCCCGTGACCGTGAACCGGCTGAGACGGGTGCGGGACGCCCGGCGCGCCGAGCGGTGACCGGACCCGCCTGGATAGGGTCGCCGTATGGGCAGCTATACGGACTCCACGGAAACCGACCCCGCACGGCCCCTGCCGACGCCTGCCACCGCGGCCGGGCGCAGCGGCCTCGACGCGATTCTCGCGCGGCCCGGCAAGGCCGTCGTCGCGCTCGACTTCGACGGGACGCTCGCGCCGATCGTCGCCGACCCCGAGCAGGCCCGCCCGCATCCCGACGCGGTACGGACCCTGGCCGCGCTCGCGCCGAAGGTGGCCTCCGTCGCGGTGATCACCGGGCGGCCCGCGGAGGTCGCGGTGCGCTACGGCGGGTTCGCGGGCGTCGCCGGGCTGGAACACCTCGTCGTGCTCGGGCACTACGGCGCCGAGCGCTGGGAAGCCGCGAGCGGTCAGGTCGTCGCGCCCGCGCCGCATCCCGGGGTCGCGGGTGCGCTGGGGGAGTTGCCGGGGCTGCTGACGGGGTCCGGGGTGGCCGCGGTGGCTGCCGGTGCGTGGGTCGAGGAGAAGGGGCGGGCGGTGGCCGTGCACACGCGGCGGGCCGCCGATCCGCAGGCGGCGTTCGAGGTGCTGCGGGAGCCGTTGACGGACCTGGCGGCCCGGCACGGGCTGATCGTGGAACCGGGCCGTCTGGTGCTGGAGCTGCGGCCGCCGGGGATGGACAAGGGTGTGGCGCTGAGCGAGTACGTGCGGTCGGTCGGCGCGGAGTCGGTGCTGTACGGGGGCGACGACCTGGGGGACCTGCCGGCGTTCGCGGCCGTGGACCGGCTGCGGGAGGAGGGGGTCGGGGGGCTGCTGGTGTGCAGCGGCAGCGACGAGGTGCCGGAGCTCCGGCAGCGGGCGGACGTGGTGGTGGACGGGCCGGAGGGCGTGGTGCGGCTGCTGGCGGCGCTTGCGGGTCGCCTCTGACGCGGGGTGGCGCCGGGCGGGTCGCGCGGGGCGCGATGTGCGGGTCGCCGACTGCGGGCAGTCGCGCCGCTGGGGCGACGGGGGTCCCCCGGGCTCGGACGAAGTCGAGAGTCCGGGGGAGGGCGGGCGCGGGCGGCAACCCGTCAGCGCCGGGCCGCGCCCCCCGCCCCCGGCCGCAGCCGCGTTCAGCCCCGCAACGCCTCCACCTGCTCCAGGAACCACCGCGCCGGCGGCAACGCCGTCGCCGCCGCCGACAACCGCTTCGCCCGCTCCGCCCGCTCCCCGGCCGGCATCGTCAGCGCCTCGTGCAGCGCCCCGGCCGTGCCGACCACGTCGTACGGGTTCACCTCGATCGCGTCCTCGCCCAGCTCCTCGTACGCCCCCGCCTCCCGCGACAGCACCAGCGCGCAGCCGGCGTCGGACAGCAGCGGGATCTCCTTGGCGACGAGGTTCATGCCGTCCCGGATGGGGTTGACCAGGGCCACGTCGGCCAGTCGGTAGGCCGCCAGCGAGCGGGCGAAGTCGTCCTTCACGTGCAGCACGACCGGCCTCCAGCCGGGCGTGCCGAACGTCGAGTCGATCTCGTCCGCCACCCGCCGCACCTCGGCCGTGTACTCCCGGTACACCGCGAGGTCCTGCCGCGACGGGTAGGCGAAGGCGACGTGCACCACCCGCTCCCGCCACTCCGGGTGGTCCGCCAGCAGCCGGCGGTAGGCCAGCAGGCCCCGGACGATGTTCTTCGACAGTTCCGTGCGGTCCACGCGGACGATGGTGCGGCGCGGCGTGCCGTCGGGTGCCGTGCCGATCTCCTCGCGCAGGCTCCTGATGCGCTCCTCGACGTCCGCCTCCTGCGAC
This sequence comes from Streptomyces sp. NPDC051207, assembly GCF_040682395.1. Taxonomy (NCBI): domain Bacteria; kingdom Bacillati; phylum Actinomycetota; class Actinomycetes; order Kitasatosporales; family Streptomycetaceae; genus Streptomyces; species Streptomyces sp. NPDC051207. The sequence continues at coordinate 109,574 of NZ_JBFBAX010000016.1, forward strand.
CGCTCGCGCAGGAAGTCCGCGTCGACGCCGAGGCCGTGCACGCCGACCCGGGTGTCCCCGAGCCCGCCCGCGAACTGCTCGCAGCACGCCGTGAACGCGTCCGCCCAGCGCCGGGTGAGGAAGCCGAGGCGGTCGGCGCCCAGCATGCCGCGCAGGACCTGGGCGGCGATGTCGTCCGGCAGCAGCCGGAAGTACTCCGGCGGTGCCCACGGCGTGTGCGAGAAGTGACCGATGCGCAGGTCCGGGCGCAGCTCGCGCAGCATGCCCGGGACCAGGGTCAGGTGGTAGTCCTGCACGAGCACCGACGCGCCGTGGGCCGCCTCCTGTGCGAGTGCCTCGGCGAAGGCGCGGTTGTATGTCTCGTACGACGTCCACTGGCGGCGGAACTCCGCGTCGAAGACCGGTTCCAGCGGGGTCTGGTAGAGCATGTGGTGCACGAACCACAGCACGGAGTTGGCGATGCCGTTGTACGCGTCGGTGTGCACGTCGGCCGCGATGTCCAGCATCCGCACCCCGGGCTCGCCGGCCCCGCGCCGCACCGCCTCGCGGTCGCCGTCGGACAGGGCCGAGCACACCCACAGCGCGTCGGCGTCGGAGCCGATCGCGGAGAGGCCGGAGACCAGCCCGCCGCCGCCGCGTTTCGCGTGCAGCGAGCCGTCCTCGCCGACCGTGTACGAGACCGGGCCGCGATTGGACGCGACCAGCACTTGGGCACCCTGAGCTGCAGCCTGCGTTGAAGCCATAAGCCTCAACCTAGCCCAGCCGGTAAACGCTCAAACGTACGGTTCCGCGGCGTGGCCCGGTCGTATACGGCGGGCCGCCTCCCGGGCGTCACGCGACCTTCCGCTCGGCGTACTCCGCGATCTCCGCCATCGGCGGGCGCTCCTCCGTGTCGACCGAGAAGGTCCGCGGCTCGAAGCCGTCCTCGCCGCGTTCGAACTGGGTGAGGGCGGGCCGGATCAGGTGGCCGCGGGCCAGCCGGAGCTGGGCGGTGCGGTAGATCGCGGCGGACATGCGGCCCAGCGCCTGGCCGTCCTGGTGGCGGTGCCTGCGCACGCCGACGTCGACCTGGGCCAGCGCGTCGAGGCCCACCAGGTGCAGGGCGTCGACCAGCATGCCCAGCTCCACGCCGTAGCCGACGGGGAACGGCAGCTGCTCCAGGAGCGTGCGGCGGGCCGCGTACTCGCCGCCGAGGGGCTGCACGAAGCCCGCGAGCTGCGGCCAGTGCATGTTCAGCAGGGGGCGGGCCATCAGCTCGGTGACCCGGCCGCCCTGGCCGGCCGCCGAGCCGAGCGGGCGGTCGTACATCGCCTTGACCAGGTGTACGTCCGGGTCGGTGAGCAGCGGGCCGACGATGCCCGAGACGAAGCCGGAGGAGAACTCCCTCAGGTCGGCGTCCACGAAGCACACGATGTCCCCGCGCGTGACCAGCAGCGAGCGCCACAGCACCTCGCCCTTGCCGGGGACGGCCGGGATGCGGGGCAGGATCGCGTCGCGGTGCACCACGGTGGCGCCCGCGGCGGCCGCCACCTCGGAGGTGCGGTCGGTGGAGCCCGAGTCGACGACGACCACCTCGTCCACCAGCGGCACCTCCCGCATCAGGTCGCGGCGGACGACAGCGACGATGTCGCCGACCGTCTCCTCCTCGTTCAGCGCGGGCAGCACGACGCTGACCGTCTGCCCCGTGGCGCGCTTCGCGGCCAGGAGCTGGTGGAGGGGACGATCGGTCGCGGACCAGGAGCGTGCAGTCAGCCAGCGCTCGACTTCTTCCAGCACGGTCGGTGGCTCCTCTGCGTTCTCTCGGCGAGCCGGTGTGATTCATCTCGCGGTTCGGACGACTATCTCAACTGTCCTGGCCGTCGGTTACAGTCTTGAACAACGCGGATGACCATCGCATGTCGGGGGTCACGACCCCGCCGTCCGCGTGATCAACAACCACATACAGCTCATCCAGAGGGGCAGAGGGAAACGGCCCGATGAAGCCCCGGCAACCCTCCAGCCGGTCTCGTAGATCATTCTTGATCGCTCTCCGCGAGGCTCCCGGCTAGGGAAGGTGCCAAATCCGTCTCACGGCGAGATGCGTCGTGAGGAAGATGAGGAGAAAGGGCCTCGCCTCACATGGCTGTGCAGACTGTTGCAAGCACCACGAACTCCGTCGACCTGGGCCCCGCCGCGGCGCTTTCCTGCCGGGAGTGCGGCCACCGCGTGCCGCTCGGCCCGGTCTTCGCGTGCGAGGAGTGTTTCGGCCCGCTGGAGATCGCCTACGACTTCTCGGCGTACGACACCGAGGAACTCCGCGCGCGCATCACGGCGGGCCCCGCGAACATCTGGCGCTACGCGCCGCTGCTGCCCGTCCCGGCCGACGTGGCGGACAAGCCGAACATCAACCCCGGCTGGACCAAGCTCGTCAAGGCCGACAACCTCGCCCGCGAGCTGGGTGTCGACGCGGGCAGGCTGTTCGTCAAGGACGACTCCGGCAACCCGACGCACTCCTTCAAGGACCGGGTCGTCGCGCAGGCCCTGGAGGCCGCCCGTGCCTTCGGCTTCACGACGCTGAGCTGCTCCTCCACCGGCAACCTGGCCGGTGCCGTCGGCGCCGCCGCCGCCCGCGCGGGCTTCCGGTCCTGCGTGTTCATCCCGCACGACCTGGAGCAGGGCAAGATCGTGATGGCCGCGGTGTACGGCGGCGAGCTCGTCGGCATCGAGGGCAACTACGACGACGTGAACCGCTTCTGCTCCGAGCTGATCGGCGACCCGGCCGGCGAGGGCTGGGGCTTCGTCAACGTCAACCTGCGCCCTTACTACGCGGAGGGGTCCAAGACCCTCGCGTACGAGATCTGCGAGCAGCTGGGCTGGCGGCTGCCCGACCAGCTCGTCGTGCCCATCGCCTCCGGGTCCCAGCTCACGAAGATCGACAAGGGGCTCAAGGAGCTGATCGAGCTCGGGCTCGTCGCGGACAGGCCGTACAAGATCTTCGGGGCGCAGGCCGAGGGCTGCTCGCCGGTGTCCGCCGCCTTCAAGGCGGGCCACGACGTCGTCCGGCCGCAGAAGCCGAACACCATCGCCAAGTCCCTGGCCATCGGCAACCCGGCCGACGGGCCGTACGTCCTGGACATCGCGCGGCGGACCGGTGGGGCCGTGGAGGACGTCACCGACGAGCAGGTGGTGGACGCGATCAAGCTGCTCGCGCGGACCGAGGGCATCTTCGCGGAGACCGCCGGCGGGGTGACCGTGGGTGTCACCCGCAAGCTGATCGAGAACGGCGTCCTGGACCCGACGCTGACGACCGTCGTGCTGAACACCGGCGACGGCCTCAAGACCCTCGACGCGGTGGCCGGCACCGGCCTCACCGCCACCATCCGCCCGAACCTGGACTCCTTCCGAGAGGCTGGCCTCGCATGAGCGTGACCGTTCGCATCCCCACCATCCTGCGCACCTACACCGGCGGGCAGGCCGAGGTCGCCGCCGAGGGCGCCACCCTCGGCGAGGTCATCGCCGACCTGGAGAAGAACCACACCGGCATCGCCGCCCGCGTCCTGGACGACCAGGGCAGGCTGCGCCGCTTCGTGAACGTCTACGTCAACGACGACGACGTCCGCTTCGAGCAGGGCCTGGACACCGCGACGCCCGAGGGCGCCGGCGTCTCCATCATCCCGGCGGTCGCCGGCGGCTGCTGAGCCCCCGATCACCCACCGTTCGCCGGGTTGCCCCCTCCGTGAGAGAAACGGAGGGGGCAATTCTGCAGGGTTGAGCACGGTAGAGTTGGGGAACCGGGCTTGATCCACATGCCAAGCGCATATGAACTCCGGTTCCGCTTGCGATGAGAAGTAGCCAAAGTGTGTGGCTCTTTTGCGACATTGGTTCCTTTTGTGGAGCCCGACTTGCCCTGAACTCGGGCGAATTCTCACTACATTCCGGACCGCGCGCGTCCAGATTTCTCGTCCGATTGACCTGTTGCAGACGGCAGTTGGACAGATACATTCGGCCGCGGTCGACGCGTTCCGGCGCACGCCCCCACCGTGGGGGGTGAGGTCTGACCCGGGTCCGCGAAGTGTGGATCTGTGCAAGGGCCAGTAATAGGGGAGTTAGGCATGGCTCAGGGCACCGTCAAGTGGTTCAACGCGGAGAAGGGGTACGGCTTCATCGCGGTCGACGGTGGTGCGGATGTTTTCGTCCACTACAGCGCGATCCAGATGGACGGGTACCGCACCCTGGAAGAGGGCCAGCGGGTCGAGTTCGAGATCTCGCAGGGCCAGAAGGGCCCACAGGCCGACATGGTCCGCGTCACTGCCTGAAAAGCGCGCGGCTGCCGCAGACCGGTTCTTCAGGCGAAGGGTCCGTACCTCCGGGTACGGGCCCTTCGTCGTGCCCGGACGGCGCCCGGGGCGTGCCGCGGTCGCGCCCGGAGCGCGCCGGGCCGGACCCGGAGCGTGCCGGGAACCCGTGCGAGCGCTGTTCGCGCGCGGCTGAGCGCCCCCCTGGATACCGGGCGGGCGCTTGCACTCGGCAGGGGCGAGTGCTAATCATTGGCGTTAGCACTCTGAAGGTGAGAGTGACAACGTAAGGACCGGGTCGGTGAGGCCACGGGCAAGGTGGAGCAAGGAACCACCGGCCGGGGGCCGTCCGTCGCGGGCGCGGGCGCGGTCCGAAGTAATCACCCCCAGTCCTGGAGGGACCACTTCACATGGCCAAGATCATCGCGTTCGACGAGGAGGCGCGGCGCGGCCTCGAGCGCGGCATGAACCAGCTCGCGGACGCCGTCAAGGTGACGCTCGGCCCCAAGGGCCGCAACGTCGTCCTCGAGAAGAAGTGGGGCGCCCCCACGATCACCAACGATGGTGTCTCCATCGCCAAGGAGATCGAACTCGAGGACCCGTACGAGAAGATCGGCGCCGAGCTGGTCAAGGAAGTCGCCAAGAAGACGGACGACGTCGCCGGTGACGGTACGACCACGGCGACCGTTCTCGCCCAGGCCCTGGTGCGCGAGGGTCTGCGCAACGTGGCCGCCGGCGCCAACCCGATGGCCCTGAAGCGCGGTATCGAGAAGGCCGTCGAGGCCGTCTCCGCCGCCCTGCTGGAGCAGGCGAAGGACGTCGAGACCAAGGAGCAGATCGCCTCCACGGCCTCCATCTCCGCCGCCGACACCCAGATCGGCGAGCTCATCGCCGAGGCCATGGACAAGGTCGGCAAGGAAGGCGTCATCACCGTCGAGGAGTCCCAGACCTTCGGTCTGGAGCTGGAGCTCACCGAGGGTATGCGCTTCGACAAGGGCTACATCTCGGCGTACTTCGCCACCGACATGGAGCGCATGGAGGCCGTCCTCGACGAGCCGTACATCCTGATCGCGAACTCCAAGATCTCCAGCGTCAAGGACCTGCTCCCGCTCCTGGAGAAGGTCATGCAGTCGGGCAAGCCGCTGCTGATCATCGCCGAGGACGTCGAGGGCGAGGCCCTGTCGACCCTGGTCGTCAACAAGATCCGCGGCACCTTCAAGTCCGTCGCCGTCAAGGCCCCGGGCTTCGGCGACCGCCGCAAGGCCATGCTCGGCGACATCGCGATCCTCACGGGCGGCGAGGTCATCTCCGAGGAGGTCGGCCTCAAGCTGGAGAACGCGACGCTGGACCTGCTGGGCAAGGCCCGCAAGGTCGTGATCACCAAGGACGAGACCACCATCGTCGACGGTTCCGGCTCGGCCGACCAGGTCCAGGGCCGCGTGAACCAGATCCGCGCCGAGATCGAGAACAGCGACTCGGACTACGACCGCGAGAAGCTGCAGGAGCGCCTGGCGAAGCTCGCCGGCGGCGTGGCCGTCATCAAGGCCGGTGCCGCCACCGAGGTGGAGCTGAAGGAGCGCAAGCACCGCATCGAGGACGCCGTGCGCAACGCCAAGGCGGCCGTCGAGGAGGGCATCGTCGCCGGTGGTGGCGTGGCCCTGCTGCAGGCCTCCCAGGTCTTCGAGAAGCTGGAGCTGGAGGGTGACGAGGCGACCGGTGCCCAGGCCGTCAAGCTGGCCCTGGAAGCCCCGCTGAAGCAGATCGCCGTCAACGCCGGCCTCGAGGGCGGCGTCGTGGTGGAGAAGGTGCGCAACCTGACCCCGGGCCACGGCCTGAACGCCGCGACCGGCGAGTACGTCGACCTGGTCAAGGAAGGCATCATCGACCCGGCCAAGGTGACGCGCTCCGCGCTGCAGAACGCCGCGTCGATCGCCGCGCTGTTCCTCACCACCGAGGCCGTCATCGCCGACAAGCCGGAGAAGGCCGCCGCGCCCGCCGGTGGCGGCATGCCGGGCGGTGACATGGACTTCTGATCCTCCCGAGGATCGGACCGTCCGTCAGTACGGAGGACCGGGGGCGGCATTCCCTGCACGGCAGGGGGTGCCGCCCTCGGGCGTGTCCGGTATCACATCGGGGCGCGGCGGGACGCCGGAATGCCGTGCGCGGCGCGGCCGTTGAGGGCTGGTGAGCGCTTTAATGCACGCGCACATACCAGTTGGTCGGAAGTCTGCCTTCCGTCTGCCGTCGACGCCGAGGAGTCCTCATGGCCGCCCCCGCCCCCGAGACCGCCGTCCAGACCGCCGCCTCCCGAGCTGCGGAGATCCTCTCCCGCCCGGTCGGCATCAACGGCCTGACCGTCCCCAACCGCGTCGCCATGGCGCCCATGACCCGCATGTTCTCCCCGGGCGGCATCCCCGGCGAGGACGTCGCCTCGTACTACGCCCGCCGCGCCGCCGCCGGTGTCGGCCTGATCATCACCGAGGGAACCTACGTCGGCCACGAGTCGGCCGGGCAGAGCGACCGCGTGCCGCGCTTCCACGGCGAGGAGCAGCTCGCGGGCTGGGCGAAGGTCGCCGAGGCGGTGCACGAGGCGGGCGGCACCATCGTGCCGCAGCTGTGGCACGTCGGCATGGTCCGCACGCAGGGCGAGCCACCCTTCCCGGACGCCCCCGCCGTCGGCCCGTCCGGGCTGCGCATCGGCGCGGACGAGCCCACCGGCAGGGCGATGACGCGGGCCGACCTGGACGCCGTGATCGGCGCGTTCGCCGAGGCCGCTGCCGCCGCCGAGCGCATCGGCTTCGACGGCGTGGAGCTGCACGGCGCTCACGGTTACCTCATCGACCAGTTCCTGTGGGCGGGCACCAACCGCCGCACCGACGCCTACGGCGGCGACCCGGTGTCCCGCACGAGATTCGCCGCGGAGATCGTGGCCGCCGTCCGCGAGGCCGTCTCGCCCGGCTTCCCGGTCGTCTTCCGCTACTCGCAGTGGAAGCAGGAGGCCTACGACGCCCGTCTCGCCGAGACACCCGAGGAGCTGGAGGCGATCCTCGCGCCGCTCGCCGCGGCCGGCGTCGACGCCTTCCACGCGTCCACCCGCCGTTACTGGGAGCCGGAGTTCGAGGGCTCGGACCTCAACCTGGCCGGCTGGACGAAGAAGCTCACCGGCCGGACGTCCATCACGGTCGGCTCGGTCGGCCTGACCGGCGACGTCGTCAGGTCCTTCCAGGGCGAGGGCTCGGACGTCGGCGACATCGACGGCCTCCTCGACCGGCTGGAGCGAGACGAGTTCGACCTGGTGGCCGTCGGCCGAGCCCTGCTCCAGGACCCGCTGTGGGTCCGCAAGGTCCTCGACGGGCGCCTGGACGAGCTGGCGCCGTACGATCCGGCGGCGCTGAAGACGCTCAGCTGAGCCCGGCGGGGGCTACAGGTTCCCCATCGGCTCGATGTCGGCCCGTACCGGTGTGCCCCACACGCGCAGCACCTCGTAGTCGGTGAACTCGTGCACGAGCCGGTACGCGGTCGCCGACCGGGGCGCGCGCACCTGGGCGGCGATGTACGCCTCGGCCTCGCGCCGGTCCCGGCGGGGCGTGCCGCACAGCTGCCACTCGCGCCCGTTCCACAGCTCCGGCAGCCAGCGCTGCTGGGGCTGCGGCCGGTCCCCGCGCACGCCGTACCGGGACGGCGCGGGCTCCGCGGGCCTGACCCGCGGGGCGCCGCCGCCGTACTCGGCGCGGCGGGCGGCCCTGCGCCGCGTCTCGCACAGCAGGCACAGGTCGGGGGCGGCCGTGTCGACGGGCCCGTTCGGGTGCTCGGGGCAGCGGGTGGTGGGCGCGCCGCCCGTGACGCTCTCCTCCAGCAGGTCCAGCGCCCGCCGCAGGTCGGCCTTGACCTCGTGCAGCTTGGCGTCGGGCGTGTCGGCGGTCAGCGCCTCCCCGTGCTCCCCGAGCAGACGGAGGGCGCGGCCTAGGGCGGTGAGCTGGGCGTGGTTCATGGCGGGTCGGTTACGTCCTCGGGCTGACGGTAAACTGCGGCATGCGCGCGGTGGCGCGCGGGACACCAGCCTCCGCGCATCGGGCGCGTTTGTCGATCCGGTGCCGGTGCGCCGTCAGCGGCCCGCGCGCGCCAGCGCCCTTCGCAGGTGCCCGTCCGACTCCGCGAGGAGGCGGGCCGCGGCCGCCGCGTCGACCCCGGCGAGGATGGTCAGGATCGCGTCCTTCACCTCGCCGTCGGTGGCCGTGAGGGCCGCCTCGATCTCGTCGTCCGAGGCGCCCGTCGCCAGCGCGACGATACGGCGGGAGCGGGCCCGCAGCTTCTCGTTGGAGGCGCGGACGTCGACCATCAGGTTCCCGTACGTCTTGCCCAGCCGGATCATCGTGATGGTCGAGATCATGTTGAGGACCAGCTTCTGTGCCGTGCCGGCCTTGAGACGGGTGGAGCCGGTGATCAGCTCGGGTCCGACGACGATCTCGATGCCGTGCTCGGCGGCGGCGGCCAGCGCGCTGTCCGGGTTGCAGGCCAGGCCGACGGTCAGGGCGCCCAGCGCGCGGGCGTGCTCGACGGCGCCGACCGCGTACGGGGTGCGGCCGGAGGCGGAGATGCCGACCACCGCGTCGGCGGCGCCCACCCCGGCCGCGTCGAGGTCGGCCCGCGCGAACTCCCTGGAGTCCTCCGCGCCCTCCACGGACGTCACCATGGCCCCCGGGCCGCCCGCGATCAGGCCGACGACCTGCGCGGGGTCCGTGTTGAACGTGGGCGGGCACTCGGAGGCGTCGAGCACGCCCAGCCGCCCGGCGGTGCCCGCGCCCGCGTAGATGAGCCGGCCGCCCTTCGCCATCCGCTCGGCCACGGCGTCGATCGCGGCGGCGATCTGCGGCAGTTGGTCGGCGACGGCCGCGGGCACGGTGGCGTCCTCGCCGTTCATCAACAGCGCGATGTCGAGCGTGGGCAGCCGGTCGATGCCGGCCAGGTCCGGACGGAACGCCTCGGTCGGCAGCGTCTCCAGCTGGGCTCTGAGGTTGCGGTTGTCGGACATGGAGGTCATGGGGCGGCGGCTCTCTCGTGCGTACGGCTGGCTGAGGGGGGTGCGGGAGACGAGCGGACGGGGCCCGGTCTAGCGCTGGGCGCCGCCGCGCGGGCGGTGGCGGTGGGCGAGCGCCTCGTACGACGCCGACAGGGCGGGCGCCGCCGACTCGTACGTGCGCTGCGCCACCCCCACGAACAGGCAGTCCACCACGAGGAGCTGACTGGTCCGCGACGACATGGCCGCCGGGCGCAGCTCGCTCTCCCGGGCCGTGGACGTGGTCAGGACGTGGTCCGCGTACTGGGTGACGGCGGAGTCGGGCCTGCCGGTGACGGCGATGGTCGTCGCGCCGTGCTCGAAGGCCACCCGCAGCGGCTCTATGACGTCGCCCGTCGAACCGGAGTGCGTGATCGCGATGGCCACGTCGCCGGACCGCAGCTGCACCGCGTTGGTGACGGCGAGGTGCGGGTCGCTGTGCGCGTGCGCGATCAGCCCTATCCGCAGCAGCTTCTGGGTGAGGTCCTGGGCGACCAGTCCGGAGGCGCCCACCCCGTACACGTCGGTGCGGCGGGCCGTGGCCAGGGCGGTGACGGCCGCGCCGAGCTGCACGGTGTCCAGGCCGGCCGCCGTGTCGGCGAGGGTCTGCTGTTCGTCGTAGGCGAGTTTGGCGACGACGTCGGCGATCGGGTCGTCCACCGCGATGTCCGTGGTGATGGCGGGCGCCCTGCCGGACTGCTGCTGCGCGGCGAGCCCGGCGAGGGCCAGGCGCAGGTCGCGGTAGCCGGGGTAGCCGAGCAGGCGGGCGGTGCGGACGACCGTGGCCTCGCTGGTGCCGGTGAGCTCGGCGAGGCCGGTGACCGTGAGCGCGGCGCAGCCGGCCGGGTCGCCCGCGACGGCCTCGGCGACGCGCTGCATGGAGCGGGTCATCGACGGCGCGAGCGTGCGAACCTTGGCGGCGAGGGCGGCGGGCGCGGGCGGGGTGGCGCCGGAACCGCCGGAGCCGCCGCGCTCGGTTGCGAAAATTCCCTTCACATGCTGGGTCACCTCTGAAAGATATTTTCCGTTCGGCGGTCCGGTCAAGAGTGCGCACAATGGGTGCCATGAACCCCACCGGCAACCCCGTCAGCCCCTTGGAGCAGGCGCTGCACGCCGCACGCGCCTTGGTGCTCGCCGACCTGGTCGCGCGCGAGGTCGCCGAGGCGGACGTGGTCTCGCTGGTCGAGGAGTCGGTCGCGCAGCGGCGCTGGTGGGTGGAGCAGTGGCCGGAGGGCTCGGCGTACCTGGCCGGGCTGGTCGCGCAGGACGTGCAGGACGCGCTGCTGGACCGGTACGGCCGCTGGCCGCTGTGCCCGGTGTGCCCCTCCGGCGACCCGCACGCGCTCGACGTCGAACCCGACCTCGGGCCCGACCCGCACTGGGTGTGCCACAAGGCCGGCGTGAAGGTCGCCGCGGTGGGCGCACTGGGCGCGTCCGGCGGGACGCCGTCCTCGTGACGGTCTACATCGACCGGCCGACCTGGCCCGGCCACGGCCGGATGTGGTCCCACCTGGTCAGCGACGTGTCGTACGAGGAGCTGCACGCGTTCGCCGATCAGCTGGGCGTCCCGCGCCGGGCCTTCGAGCGGGACCACTACGACATCCCCTCGCACCGGTACGCGGACGCGGTGGCCGCGGGCGCGGTCGAGGTCAGCAGCCGCGATGTGGTGCGGCTGCTGACGGGGGCGGGCCTGCGCAGGCCGAAGGGGCGCGCCTGAGCCCCGCCGGGCCTCTACCGGACCCGCCTAGCCGCGCAGCTCGTACGTGAAGTTCTCCGCGTCCTCGGCCACGCGCCGGAAGCCGGCGCGTTCCAGCACCCGCTGCGAGGCGCGGTTGCCCAGGTCCACGCGGGCGGTCACGACCCGTACCGCGTCCTGCGCGAGCGCCCGGGCCGACAGGGTGCGCAGCGCCTCCGTGGCGTAGCCGTGGCCGCGGGCGGGCTCCACGAGGTCGTAGCCGACCTCGACGCGGCCCGACTCGTCCGGCACGCCGTGGAAGCCGACCGCGCCGAGCGCCGCGTCGTCCTCGTGCCGCACCAGCGCGAACATGCCCCACTCCGGCCGGTGCGTGCCCGCCTCGTACTGCTTGGCCACCACCAGCTCCGCCCCGACCCGCGTGCCCTCGGCGGGGCTTCCGCCGAGCCAGCCGAAACCGCCGTCGCCGCCGACGGCGAGATCGGCGGCGGCAGCGGGCGTGACACCCTCCAGGGCCAGCCGGTCGGCGGGGATCACGAGGTTGTTGTACCAGCGCCACTCGGTGACCGGCTCCCGGCCGGGCAGCTCGGCGCGGCCGGTCGCCCACAGCAGGGTGCGCCAGGGGTCGGAATCCGGCCGGACGTGCGGGAAGATCCGGCGGAGCACGAAGTCGCTCAGCCCGGCGGGCGGTTGGTACGCCAGCCCCAGCCCTTGCGCGACGTCGTGGGTGTGCACCAGCACCTCCGCCACGCCCATCGCGGCGAAGCCCTCACGGTTCGCGCTGCGGAACGGGTACGGGTGGAAGGCGCGCGCCTTGCGCGGGGCGGTGCGCACCGCCGCGGCCAGCAGGGCGCCCGTCGTCTCCACGACGTCCAGCAGCCCCTCGTTGCCGGTGCCCTCCTCCAGGGCGATCTCGAACGGCACGTACGTGTCCCGCGCGCGGCCCGCGAGCTGACCGGCGTACGCGATCAGGTCGTCGGCGATGTGCAGCACCGTCCGGCGGCAGTCCCACTCCAGGCGACCGGCCGGTACGGCCGTCCAGTCCCGCTGTGTCACCGTCCGCAGCAGTGTCACGGTGCCCGCGACCGCCTGTTCCACCTGGTCCCCGCCCATGACTCGCATGCCGGGCAGGTTACGGGCCCGGGTCCGCTCAGGGCGACAGCATTTCCAGCTCGGCGGCGAGGTTGTAGCGGGCGGTCGCCTCCCACCTCTCCCGGCCGTAGGGGGTGTGGAACAGGCTGGGCAGGGCCAGGAGCCGGCGCAGGATCGCGGAGCGGCCCTCGCGGAAGGCGTCGTTCGGCACGAAGTGGTACTCCTCGCGGACGGCGGCCGTGTACGCGGCGTACGCGGACGGCGGCGACGCGAGGACGGCCAGGTCGGCGTCGCACAGCACCTGCCCGTCGCGGTCGTCGTCCGCCGGGTCGTGGCCGGCGGTCAGCCGGACCAGCCGGGCCACCTGCGCGGTCTTCGCGGCGGACACCCCGGCCTCGGGCAGCGCGCGCTCGGCGAGCCGGGCCGAGCGCTCCTCGTTCTCGGAGCGGTCGGGCAGGTACACGGCGTCGTGGAACCACGCGGCGAGCCGCACCACGTCCGGGTCGTCCGCGTACGCCTCCAGCACGTCGACGTGGTCGAGGACGGCGGTGAGGTGCGTGAGCGTGTGGTAGCGGCGCTGCGGCTCCCGCCAGCGGCCGAGCAGGTTGTCGGCGTACGGCGCCGGGTCCGGGAGCGGCGTCCGGTCCAGGCGCTCGGCGGGGCCGCGGGCTCCTTCCAGGGCGCGGGCGAAACGGGCGCGGAGGGCGTCGAGGTCGGCCATGGGGTCATTGTCGCGCCGGGCGGCCGGAATCCTGGCGCGCGTCGGTGGTCGACGAGCGGGAGCGCCTGGCGGGGCCGCGGAGCTGAACGTCCTCGGTGGCTGAAAGGGCCTCGGGAGGGCGGCCGGGGAAGGGGATCTCGGCGTGGGGCGGCGCAGGACCGCGTAGTCTTTGATTGGACTAGACCTCCTGTTACCCGCCCAACGGAAATGGGGTCCCATGAGCAAGCGTGCAGTCCTGGAGGTGATCGCCCTCGACGTCGAGGACGCGGTCGCCGCCCAGGCCGGAGGCGCGGACCGCCTCGAGCTGGTCACCGACATGGCGGCCGACGGGCTCACCCCGCCGGTCCGCACCGTCGCCGCAATCCGTGCGGCCGTCGGCATCCCGCTGCGGGTGATGCTGCGGCTGGCGGACGGGTTCGCGGCGGGTGACGTCGAACGGCTCGTGACGGTGGCCGGGGAGCTGCGGGAGGCGGGGGCGGAGGAGTTCGTCCTCGGCTTCCTGTCCCCGGGCGGCGACCTCGATCTGGTGGCGGTGGAGCGGGTCGTCGGGGCACTGGGGGCCTGCCGGTGGACGTTCCACCGGGCGATCGACCGGGCCGCCGACCGGGCCGCCCTGCGCAAGCAGCTCGCGGACCTCCCCGGGCTCGACACGTATCTGACCGCCGGGGCGCCGACGGGCGTGGACGACGGGCTCCCCACGCTGCTCGCCGAGGCGGCGCGGCGCGGGGAGCCGGGCTACGAGCAGCAGCTCCTGGTGGGCGGCGGCCTCCGGCTCGACCACCTGCCGCAGCTGGTGGCCGCGGGGATCGACGGCTTCCACATCGGCGGCGCGGCCCGCCCGGACGGCTGGGCCGGCCCGGTGTCGGCGGCGGCGGTGGCCCGGTGGCGGCTGGCGGTGGACGGGGTCGAGCCGTTCGACACCGTCGAGGACCTGGACCTTCAGCCGAGCTGAGGCGGCAGGGGCTCGCTGTGCGTCACGATCAGGCCCGACACCGCTCGGGTCAGTGTCACGTACAGGCGCCGCAGGCCCGTCGGCTCGTCCGGCTCGCCCGTCACCACGGCACGCGGCTCGTCCAGGACCACGTAGTCGTACTCCAGGCCCTTCGCCAGGGAGGCCGGGACCAGGGTCAGGCGGACGTCCGGGGTGGTCTCCTCGCCCGGGGACAGATACGGGACGCCCGCCGCCGCGAGGGCCCGCCCGAGGGCCGGGACGTGCGCGTCGGCGGCGATCAGGCCCGTCGAGCCCTCGCGGCGCAGCAGCTCCTCGCAGGCGGCGACGGTCCCGGCCCGGCCGGTGGTCCTGCGGATCTCGAAGAAGCCCGGATTCTCGCGGATCGACGCGACCGGGGTCAGACCCGGCGCGATGTGCGGCAGCAGGCGGGAGGCGTACGCGATGACGTCGGCCGGGACGCGGAAACCGGCCGTCAGTTCCTCGATCACGGCGTCGTCCTTGCCCAGATGGGCCAGCGCCTCCCGCCAGCTGCGGGTCGCCCACGGCGTGGTGCCCTGCGCGAGGTCGCCGAGGACGGTCGCCGAGCCGGTGGTGCAGCGGCGGCCGACGGCCCGGTACTGCATGGGGGACAGGTCCTGCGCCTCGTCCAGGACGACGTGCCCGAGGGACGGCGTGCGCTGGATCAGGTCGGCGGCCTCGTCGATCAGGACCGCGTCGGCCGGTGACCACTGCGCGGACTTCACCGACCGCGCCGGCCTCGCCCACAGGATCGCCTTCTGCTCCTCGGCGGTGAGAACGCCGTCCGCGTGCGCGGCGAGGAAGTCTGCGTCGGTCAGCAGCCGCAGCACGAGTTTCGCCGGGTCCACGGCCGGCCAGACCGCCTTCACGGCCGCCTTGACCGCGTTGCTGCGGGCCACCGCGTCCTGCACCCGGTCGTCCGGCGCCTCACCGGCCCGCTCCATCTGCACCAGCACGGCGTGCGCGATACGCTGCGGCAGGGCCTCGCGGGCGGCGCCGTAGCGCATGCCGCGGTCCAGCAACTGGCGTACCAGCTCCTCCAGTTCGTACGCGGGCACGCGCCAGCGGCGGGAGCCGCGCACCACCACGACCGGCTCGGCGGGCATCGTCACACCGGAGTACAGGGCCCGGCGCAGCACCTGCGCCATCCGCGCGTCGCCCTTGATCACCGCGGCGGCGGCGTCGTCCGTGCCGCGCACCTCCACATGGGCCACGAGGTCGTCGACGGTCGCCTGCTGCACGGCCAACTCGCCGAGCGCCGGGAGGACTTGCCCGATGTAGTGCAGGAAGGACCGGTTCGGCCCGATGACGAGGGTTCCGGTGCGGGCCAGGCGCTCGCGGTGCGCGTACAGCAGGTAGGCGACCCGGTGCAGGCCGACGGCCGTCTTGCCGGTGCCGGGGCCGCCCTGCACGCACACCGTGCCGGACAGCCCGGACCGCACGATCTCGTCCTGCTCGGGCTGGATCGTGGCGACGATGTCCCGCATCGGCCCGACACGCGGCCGTTCGATCTCCTGCTGGAGCAGCCTGCTGGTGGCCGCGGCCTCGGCCGGGTCCGACAGGTGCTCGTCCTCGTACGCGGTGAGGTCGCCGCCCGTGTAGCCGAAGCGGCGGCGCAGCGCGATGCCCTGGGGGTCCTTCCGGGACGCCCGGTAGAAGGGCTGCGACACCGGCGCGCGCCAGTCGACGACCATCGGGTCGCCGTCGGCGTCGTGCACGTGCCGCCGCCCGATGTAGAACCGCCCGTCCGTCTCCTCGGTCCGGTCGGCCCGCTCGGCGCCGGGGGCGTGCAGGTAGTCGAGGCGGCCGAAGAACAGCGGGGTGTCGCTGAGGTCGGCCAGCGCCTTGACGCGTGCGGCGATCTGGCGTTCCAGGATCTGCGCGTTGACCCAGTTCGCGGTGACGTCGCGGATGTCGAGCGACTCGACGTCGGCGCGCATGGCCCGCAGGGCGGCCCGGGACGCGGCGAGGTGCGCGCGCTCACGGGACAGGGGATCGTCGTCGGCGTGCGTGGACAAGGGGGTGCCTCCGGGGGACCTGCGGGAACGAGGCCGCTGCGGACTGCGCGGCAACCGGGAATTGCCGCCCGGTTTCCGGCCGGGCGACGGCACTCCGTGAGGGGAGGCGGGCAAGAGCGGAGATTCTAGGTGAGCGGGGGCGGGGGAGGCGAATGCTTTTCCCCGGCGCGGGGCACGGGGCGCGGGGCACACGCGCAGGCCTCACGGGCGGGCGATCTCCCTGGCCCGTGCCGTGTGATGCTGCCGGCATGACTGATCGCCGTGAGGTCGCCGTCGTCCACTGGCCGGGCCAGGCCTCTCCGGTCCAGGACGGCCTGGCCGCGCTGCTGGCGGCGTACCACCTGCGGACGGAGGCCGAGAAGGGCGCGCCCGTGGCCGGTGTGGACGGGCTGCCGCACCGCTACCGGGCGGAGATCTCCGACCCGCACAGCGCGTTCGCCCACGACACCGTGCTGGTGGCCCCGGTGGACGGCACCGCCGCGGGCTGCCTGGTGGTGACCGCCCCGGTCGACGGGACGTCGGAGATCAAGAGGCTGTGGACGGACCCGGCGTTCCGGGGCCGGGGCATCGCCTCCGGCCTGCTCGAAGCCGCGCTCGCCCATGCCGCGCGCAACGGCGTGGACACCCTGCGGCTCTCCGTGTGGGCCTGGCGGACCGGGGCCGTCGCCCTGTACGAACGGTTCGGCTTCACCGTCACCGAGTCGTGGGACGAACGGGCGCAGCTGGTGTGCATGCAGCGCGCTGTGCGAGCGGCCCCGGCCGTGCGCCGACCGTCCCAGCTCTCCGCGGGGAGTTCCCCTCAGCTCTCCGCGAGCAGCTCGTCCGCGTCCACGATCCGGTACGCGTAGCCCTGCTCCGCCAGGAAGCGCTGGCGGTGGGCGGCGAAGTCCTGGTCGATGGTGTCGCGGGCGACGACCGAGTAGAAGTGCGCCTGGTGCCCGTCCGCCTTCGGCCGCAGCACCCGCCCGAGCCGCTGCGCCTCCTCCTGCCGCGACCCGAAGGTGCCGGACACCTGGATGGCGACCGTGGCCTCGGGCAGGTCGATGGAGAAGTTGGCGACCTTGGACACCACCAGCACGGAGATCTCCCCCTGCCGGAACGCGTCGAACAGCTTCTCCCGCTGCGTGTTGGACGTCTCGCCCTTGATCACGGGCGCGTCCAAGTGCTCGCCCAGCTCGTCGAGTTGGTCGATGTACTGCCCGATGACGAGGATCTGCTGCCCGGCGAACCGCCGCACGATCGCCTCCGTCACCTTCCGCTTGGTCACCGTGGTGGCGCAGAAGCGGTACTTCTCCTCGGTCTCGGCCGTGGCGTACGCGAGCCGCTCGGCGTCGGTGAGGTTGACCCGCACCTCGACGCAGTCGGCGGGCGCGATGTAGCCCTGCGCCTCGATCTCCTTCCACGGCGCGTCGAACCGCTTGGGCCCGATCAGCGAGAACACGTCCGACTCCCGGCCGTCCTCCCGCACCAGCGTCGCCGTGAGCCCGAGCCGCCGCCGGGCCTGGAGGTCGGCCGTGAACTTGAACACGGGCGCGGGCAGCAGGTGCACCTCGTCGTAGAGGATGAGCCCCCAGTCCCGCGAGTCGAACAGCTCCAGATGCGGGTAGACGCCCTTCCGCTTCGTCGTCAGCACCTGGTACGTGGCGATGGTGACCGGGCGGATCTCCTTCCTCGTGCCGCTGTACTCGCCGATCTCCTCCTCGGTCAGCGACGTCCGCCTCACCAGCTCGTGCTTCCACTGCCGGGCCGAGACGGTGTTCGTGACGAGGATCAGCGTGGTCGACTTGGCCTGCGCCATCGCCCCGGCCCCGACCAGCGTCTTCCCCGCGCCGCAGGGCAGGACGACGACTCCGGACCCGCCGTGCCAGAAGTTCTCCACGGCCTGCTTCTGGTACGGCCGCAGCGCCCAGCCGTTCTCGTCCAGGTCGATCGCGTGCGCCTCGCCGTCCACGTACCCGGCGAGGTCCTCGGCGGGCCAGCCCAGCTTCAGCAGCACCTGCTTGATCTGCCCGCGCTCGGAGGGGTGCACGGCCACGGTGTCGGGGTCGATACGGGCCCCCACCAGCGGAGCGACCCGCTTGGAGCGCAGCACCTCCTCCAGCACGGGACGGTCGGTGGTCGAGAGCACCAGACCGTGCGCGGGATGCTTGACGAGGCTGAGCCGCCCGTAGCGGTCCATGGTCTCGGCGATGTCGACCAGCAGCGCGTGCGGCACCGGATACCGGCTGTACTGCACGAGCGCGTCGACGACCTGCTCGGCGTCGTGGCCGGCCGCGCGCGCGTTCCACAGGCCGAGCGGCGTCACCCGGTAGGTGTGGATGTGCTCCGGCGCCCGCTCCAGCTCGGCGAACGGCGCGATGGCCCGACGGCAGTCGTCGGCCTGCTCGTGATCGACTTCGAGAAGCAGGGTCTTGTCGGACTGGACGATGAGCGGACCATTCACGCGCGGCTGCCTTTCTGGATGCCCGGCACGGCCAAACGTCCAGTGTGCCCCACCCCGGGCCGGTCCCGGTGGGGCGTACGCCACACCCGCGGGGCTACGAGTGGCCCAGCTCCGCCGTCGACTCGTCCTCCGTGACCGGCACCGACCCCGAGTCGGACGCGGGCCGCAGCGGGAACGGGTCCACGCGCGTCTCGTCGATGACCGGCGGCGCGGGCTGCGGCGGCCTGGGCATGACAGCGGCCTCCGAGTGCCCGCCGCAGCCGTAGGCCAGCGACACCACACGCCCGTCCGCGGGCGAGAACTCGTTGGCGCACACCCCGAAGGCCTGCCCCAGCGACCCGCCGATCCGCAGGAGGAAACCGCAGCTCACACAGGCGGCGGGGGCGGCCTGCGCCATGGGCGTCTTCGGCCCGAAGGCCTCCTCCCAGCGGTCCGCCGCGGTGTGCAGCCCGTACCGGGACAGCACCCGGGCCCGGCCCAGGCCCAGCTCCTCGGCGATGGCCGAGATCGACCCGCGCGACGGCGGCAGCAGGGTCGCCGGCCCCCCGGCCGTGACCTCGGCGTCCTCCGCCTCCACCAGCTCGGCCAGCTCCTCGGAGACGGCCGAACCGGCCACCGGCTCGTCCTCGCCGGTCCAGCCGGGCTCCAGCCGCAGATCCTCGGCGTCCGTCGGCAGCAGATCGCCCGGCCCCATGTCGCCGGGCCGCAGCCGCTCGCTCCACGGCACCCACTCCGGCGCCAGCAGCGCGTCGGGGCCGGGCAGCAGCACCGCCTCGTCCACCGTGACGATCTTGGCGCGCGACGCCCGGGCCACGGTCACGGCCCACCGCCAGCCGCGGTACCCGAGCTCCATGCACTCGAAGAAGTGCGTGACAACCCGGTCCCCCTCGGAGACCAGCTCCACATGCTCACCGACCACGCCGGGCGCGGCGGCCTCCTCGGCTGCGGCGCGGGCGAGGTCGACGGCCTCGGCGCACAGGCGGTCAGGGGTGCGGCTTCGCGTTGTCGCTGCGCTCACAGGTATCGCTTCTCTCCATACGCCGTCTCACGGGTGCGCCACACCGGCGGCGGAGCGGACGGAGCGGAACCCGGGGGCCGCGTCGACGTCCGCGCCCGATCGCGCTCGGGCGCACCTACGTCATCCATTGTGCGGGATGGCCGTGAGGCGCGCGGCCGAGAACGTTCGCCACGGCGCGCTAGGCACGCTACCTGTTCGCGTGCGCTCGGCATACACCGACGGGACGGTTGGGGGGCCCGCGGACGACTTTCACCGGCACTGACGGACCGTCACCGGCACCCGCCCGGGGGTGCGGGGCGGCGCAACATTCCCATCCGCGCGGGATCGCACTACCCACCGCCATCTCGGGGCACTATGACGAGGTGGCACTCAAGGGCACCAGCGGACTCAGCGGGACGGGCCGGCCGCGCGGCCCCTTCCGCTCGATCGCCCGTGCCCTGCACTTCCCCGTCACCGGCCCCGCCCGCCAGATCCGCCGCGCCACCCACGCCCACGGCGCCGGCGAGTCCGGCCTCGGCAAACTCATCGAACTGCACGGCGTGAACGGCGCCGGCGACGTCATGATCACCGTCGCCCTCGCCTCCACCGTCTTCTTCTCCGTCCCCACCGACGAGGCCCGCGGCCGGGTCGCCCTCTACCTCGGCATCACCATGGCGCCCTTCACCCTGCTCGCCCCGGTGATCGGCCCGCTCCTCGACCGCATCCCGCACGGCCGCCGCGCCGCCATGGCCGGCGCCATGCTCGCCCGTGCCCTGCTCGCCCTCGTCCTGTCCGGCGCCGTCGTCACCGGCGGCATCGGGCTGTACCCCGCCGCCCTCGGCGTCCTCGTCGCGTCCAAGGCGTACGGCGTCGTCAGAAGCGCCGTCGTACCGCGCCTGCTGCCGGCCCAGTTCTCCCTGGTCAAAGCCAACTCCCGGGTCACCCTCGGCGGTCTCCTCGCCACCGGCATCGCCGCCCCCATCGGCGCGGGGCTGCAGCAGATCGGCCCACGCTGGCCCCTGTACGGGGCGTTCGTGCTGTTCGTCGCGGGCACCGTCCTGTCGTTCACGCTGCCGCCCAAGGTCGACTCCGCCAAGGGAGAGGACATCGCGCTGCTCGCGGCCGACGAGCAGCACCTGCACGGCCCGCACCTCAAGCCCGTCAAGCGCCCGGGGCTGCGCACGGTCGGCACGGCCGTCACGCACGCCCTCGCCGCCAACGCCGCGATCCGCTGCCTGTCCGGCTTCCTGATCTTCTTCCTCGCGTTCCTGCTGCGCGAGCACCCGATGACGGGCCAGAGCGCGGCCGTGTCCCTCGGGATAGTGGGCGTGGCCGCCGGCACCGGCAACGCCATCGGCACGGCGGTGGGCGCCTGGCTGCGCTCACGCGCACCGGAGATCATCATCGTGACCGTCGTCGCCCTCGTGCTCGGCGCGGCCGTCACCGCCGCGGTGTTCTTCGGCGCGGTGCTGGTGGCGTGCCTGGCGGCGGTCGCCGGGTTCGCCCAGGCGCTCGCCAAGCTGTCGCTGGACGCGCTGATCCAGCGGGACGTGCCGGAGCTGGTTCGTACGTCGGCGTTCGCGCGGTCCGAGACGTTGTTGCAGATGTCGTGGGTGCTCGGGGGTGCGATCGGGATCGTGTTGCCCCTGATCGGGGCGCTGGGGTTGTCCGTGGCCGCGGTGATCGTGGCGACGGGGTGGCTGACGACGGTGCGGGGGCTGATGACGTCGGCGCGGCGTGGCGGGGTCGGGCGGTCTCGCGTCGCGTAGCACCCGGCGTGATGGGTGCCGTCACGGTGCCGCGCACCCCCGGCGTCGCGGGGTGCGGCCTGCGCCCAGCGGCACGCATCCCCGCGGCTGCGGCACGGCCGGTCGGCGGCGCGCCGGACCCCTCGTGGGGGCAGGGGTGGGGGTGCCAGATAGCCTTCGGCCATGACCACGTTGCGATCCGCTGTGCGACGCCGCCGCGCCGTCGCCGCCGCCGGTGCCGTATCCGCCGGACTGCTCGTCCTGTCGGCCTGTGACAAGCCGACCCCGATGGCCACGGTGACCGTCGGCAGTTCCTCGGTCAGCGAGGAGGCCACCTGCGGTGGTGCGGGTGACGTCCTGAAGCCGGCCGAGCGGGACAAGTGCCTGAAGGAGACGGACATCGAGTCGATCACCGTCGACCCGGACGAGACCGTCCGCTTCGGTGTCGACCCGGAGGTCGCCGACAAGGGCTGGACCATCCTGATGAACGGGCAGCCGCTCACGGACGCCAGCACCAAGACGTACCGCACCATCCCGGGCAGCGTCTTCTTCAACGCGCAGTACGGCGCCCAGGGCGACTCGACCCTGGTCTCCATCCAGGAGGGTGAGAAGGAGCCCACCGGTCTGTGGTCCTTCAAGCTGAAGAAGGACTCCTGACCACGCTCGCCGCCCCGCGTGTCCTGGTGGCCACCGCGGTCCCGCGGGAACGGGACGCGGTGGCACAGGCATGCCCCGCACCCGCCCCCGGCTCCGCACGGCACGACCTGCTCGCCGTCGGCGTCGGCCCGGCGAGCGCCGCCGCACGCACCGCCACGGCCCTGGCCACGGCCGCCCTGGAGGGCGCCCCCTACGACCTGGTCGTCAGCGCGGGCATCGCCGGCGGATTCGCGCCGCACGCCCCCGTCGGCAGCCTCGTCGTCGCCGACGAGATCACCGCGGCCGACCTCGGCGCCGACACCGCCGACGGCTTCCTGCCGGTCACGGACCTCGGCTTCGGCGTCGTCACGCACCGCCCGCCCGCGGCCCTGGTCCGGGCCGCCGCCGCGGCCACCGGGGCCCGCACCGGCACCGTCCTCACGGTCTCCACGGTGACCGGCACCGCCGCCCGCGCCACCGCGCTGCGCACCCGCCACCCGCGTGCCCTCGCCGAGGCCATGGAGGGCTTCGGCGTCGCCGAGGCCGCCGCCGCGCACGGCGTCCCCGTGCTGGAGCTGCGCGCCGTGTCCAACCCGGTCGGCCCGCGCGACCGCGCCGCCTGGCGCGTCGGTGAGGCGCTGGCCGCGCTCACCGACGGCTTCGGGAAGCTCGCGCCCGTACTGGAGAGTTGGAACCCCCATGACCAGTGAGTCCCTGCGGATCGCCTACTCGCCCTGCCCGAACGACACGTTCGTCTTCGACGCGCTCGCCCACGGCCGCGTCCCCGGCGCGCCCGCCCTCGACGTGACGTTCGCGGACATCGACGTCACCAACGGCATGGCCGAGCGCGGTGAGTTCGACGTGCTGAAGGTGTCGTACGCGGTGCTGCCGTACGTGCTGGACGAGTACGCGCTGCTGCCGTGCGGCGGCGCGCTCGGCCGCGGCTGCGGTCCGCTGGTGCTCACCCGGGAGCCCGGCCTCGACCTCACCGACCGCACGGTCGCCGTGCCCGGCGAGAGGTCGACGGCGTACCTGCTGTTCCGGCTCTGGGCGGCGGACACCCTGCCGGGCGGCGTCGGCGAGGTCGCCGTCATGCCGTTCCACGAGATCATGCCGGCCGTGCGGGACGGGAAGGCCGACGCGGGCCTGGTCATCCACGAGGCGCGCTTCACCTACCAGACCTACGGCCTGCACAAGCTCGCCGACATGGGCGAGCACTGGGAGCACACCACCGGCCTGCCGATCCCGCTCGGCGCGATCGTCGCCCGGCGGTCGCTCGGCGCGGACACGCTGCGGGTGCTCGCCGACGCGATCAGGACGTCCGTACGCGCCGCCTGGGACGATCCCGAGGCGTCCCGCCCGTACGTCATGGAGCACGCCCAGGAGATGGACCCGGCCGTCGCCGACCAGCACATCGGGCTGTACGTCAACGAGTTCACCGCCGATCTCGGCGCGGACGGCTACGCCGCCGTGCGGGGGCTGCTCACACGTGCGGCGGCCGAGGGGCTGGTGCCGCCCCTCGGCCGCAACGCGCTCGCATTCCCGTAACCGGGACAGGTGGTGGTGCCGGTGGTGTCACACGCCTTCTGCCGGTGGTGTCACACGTCGAGCTGGTCGGCCACCGCGCGCAGCAGGCCGGCGATCTTCTTGCCGGACGCCTTGTCGGGGTAGCGGCCCTTCTCCAGCATCGGCGTGATGTTCTCCAGAAGGGTCGTCAGGTCCTGCACGATGGAGGCCAGCTCGTCCGGCTTCTTGCGCTGCGCCGCCGCGACCGAGGGCGCCGGCTCCAGCAGGGTCAGGGACAGTGCCTGGTCGCCGCGCTGCCCGGCGACCACGCCGAACTCCACGCGCTGGCCCGGCTTGAGCGTCTCGACCCCGGCGGGGAGGACCGAGGAATGCACGAAGACGTCGCCGCCGTCGTCGCGGGAGAGGAAGCCGAAGCCCTTCTCGCTGTTGAACCACTTGACCTTGCCGGTAGGCAAAGCACGCACCCCATCTCACCAGTCAGCCGAACCACTGTCGTCCCAGGTCAGGCTATCCAGCGCTCGCTCTTGCCTGCCGTTGTCCTGAAGCCTCCTCAGCTCTTTACCCTCCGTCAAGCCCGCCCACGCCAGTCGGCCAAACCTGGCCGATCGACGGTGGACGCGCTCGCGAGGGGGCGAGGCAGGCACCGCATATCTCAGCACATCCCAGGTGCCGTCCGGCAACTCGTTATGCACCGGCACCCATGGGTCAACACGCCGTGCCCCGGCCCCCGGTACGGGTGACGTCAGTCGTCCGCCAGCTCCGCGACGCCCGTGATCCGGTGCAGCGGATAGGTGCGGACCTCGTCCGCGGTGTGGTCGTACGCCGTCACGTAGCCGCCCTCGACACGGATCGGGGCGACGACGCGCTGGCTGGCGGCGCCCTCGGCGTTGACGTAGCCGATCCACAGCGCCCCGCCGGTCAGGACGGCGGCCTGCATGGTGGCGAGGGTGTCGGCGGAGCTGGTGCGCGGCAGGTCGCCGCCCGCCGCCGGGGAGGCGCCGTCGGCCGGTTTGCGCGGGGCCGTGGCCGCCAGGTCGCCGGCGCGGATGGCGCGCAGCGCCGCGGCCAGCAGCGTCTCGTCGGGCACCGGGGGGCCCTCCGGGACGGGCTCGGGCGCGGTGCGCGGCGGGGTGCGGCGGGCATCGGCGCGGGTGATCAGCACGTCGCCCTCGGCCGACTCGGCGGCGGGCGCGTACCCCATCGCGCGCAGCCCTTCCAGCAGCGTGGCCGGGTCGGCCTGGGCGGCCAGCACGGTCGGCGCGAGGCGGCGCAGCCGCAGGGCGGCGGAGCGCTTGTCGGCGAGGATCTCGTTGAGCATCGCGTCGTCGTCGCAGCGCACGTACGCCGAGGCGGCGCCCACCCGCAGGTGCCCGTGCCGCCGGGCGACGTCGTCGATCAGGTACGTCAGGGGCTGCGGCACCGGCGTGCGGGAGTGCTCGGCGAGGAAGGCGTGCAGGTCGGCGGCGGTCCGGCCGGCGTCCAGGGCGCGGCGCACGGAGGCGGGCGTGAACCGGTAGACGGTCGCCCCGCCCTTGGACTCGACGTCGGCGAGGACGTCCAGCATGTCGGCGAGCGGCTGCCGCAGCGGGCCGGGCGCCACGGCCGTCAGGTCGGCCTGGAGCAGCACGTGGTCCAGCGGCTCGGGAAGCAGCGGTGCCAGCACGCGGGCCGCCGCGGCGGAGGCCACGGCCTGTTCGGCGGGGGACAGCGGGGCGAGGGGCGGGTGGTCGTGGGCGGCGGGCGCGGTCCGGTGGTGGACGGGCAGCTTGTCGCCGGGTCCGGTGGGGGCCGTCGGCGGGTCCTGCTCCTTCGGCGGCGGTGGGGCCGCCAGCAGCGCGCGGGCGGGGGAGGACAGGGCGCCCCGGCCGGTGATGCCGAGCAGCTCCGCCTCGTCGAGGGTCCACCGGGCGATCCGGCCGCGCAGGTCGTCCTCGGCCTGCGGGCCGCGCAGCGGGCGTTCCCAGCGCAGCCGGGCCAGCACCGACTCCGCGGCCGGCGCCGCCCCTTCCGGCAGCCCGGCCAGCAGCGCCAGCACCCGGTGCCGTACCTCGGGCGCCGCCGAGCGGTCCAGGCCGGGCCCGAGCGCCGACAGCGTGCGGTCCTTCGCGTCCCGCCCGCCGACCAGCCCCGGTGTGCGGGTCGCCGTCAGCCACGCCGTGACGAGCCGCGACCAGCGTTCGGCGGCGGTCAGCTCCCGCCACTCGTCGTAGGCCGGGGTCGCTGCGTACCGCTCGTCGGCCTCCCCGTCGGAGGCGATCAGCCCGGCCGCGTAGGCGAGTTCGACCCAGAACGCGGCGACCGGCTCGGACACGTCCAGGGCGACGGCCGTGCGCTTCAGGTCGCGCACGCTCAGGCCGCCCGCCCGCAGCACGGCGGGGCCGCCCTCGTCCCAGTCCTTCAGCAGTTCCGCCACCGTCGCCAGCGCGGTGTGGGCCTGCCCGGCCGCCGTCGCGTCCACCACCTGCGGACGGTGCGTGGCCCGGGCGGTCACGGGCGGCGGCACCGGCTCCGGTCGGCGGTGCGCCCGCCCGCCGCGCAGATGCAGGGCGACCTCGCGCGGCAGGACGACCGTGCCGGGCGCGGTCGGCAGCAGCAGCCCGCAGTCCAGCAGCCGCCGCAGATGGGGCGCCGGATCGGCGGTGACCTGGCCGTACGGCGGACCCCACACCAGCCGGTCCAGGACGTCGAGCGAGTCGTCCGGCAGTTCGGCGAGCAGCGCCGCCATCCGCCTGCGGTCGGTGAACAGCGCGGTGAGCGAGGCCGCGGCGGACACGGCGTCGTGCGTGGAGGGCAGCCCGGCGGCGGCCACGATCTCCTGGATGCGGCCCGGCGACATGCCCGCCGTCGCCTCCTGCACGCTCGGCCCGAGCCCGGTCGGCGACGGGTGCTGCGGCGAGGGCGCGAGCAGCTCGCGGGCGGTGCGGACCAGCCGCAGCCGGTCGTCGCCGCCCCACACCAGCGCCTGCTCCCGCAGCACGCCGAGCGCCCGCGGCAGCGCGGCCACCACCGCCCGGTCCCGGTCCTCACCCGGGTCGCCGGCCATGAGCCCGAGCAGGTCGTCGTAGGCCGCCGGGTCCGGTGCCACGGCCAGCGCCTGCGCCGTCTGCAGCGCGAACCGGTCCAGCCGCTCCAGGGCCCGCACCACGGACGCGCGCGTGCCCGCCCGGGTGGCGAGCTGCGTGACGTCCGTCGGGACGGGCGTGATCAGGTCGGGGCGGCTGCGCAGGAGGGCGGCCAGGGAGGCGTCGTCGCGGGCGCGGAGCGCTTCCGCGAGCGAACGCGGGGCCGTCGGCTTCTCCTCGGTGCTCATCCGGCCCACGGTAGCCGGTGCCGGTGGACGGCAGGCGCCGCGACCGCCGTTCGGGACCCGCGCCGGGCCCGCCGGGCGCGGGGACGGCGACCCGCCCCGCACGGAGGCGCGGGCCCGCACGCGCCCCGGCCGCCCTGCGCTACGGTCGTCCACGGGAACGGCACCCGCCCCGGAGGGGACTGCGTGGGAATCGAGAGCGACCAGGTCGTCTACGAGTATCTGAGCCGCGTCGGTGACGTGGCGCAGCAGCGGCAGCTGCCCTCCGCGACCCGCATGCGCCTGGTCGCCGAGCTGCGCAACGAGATCGACCGGCGCCGGGCCAGGACCACCGTCGACAGCCCCGCCGCCGTCCGCCGCATCCTGACCCGGCTCGGCAGCCCCGAGGACATCGTCGACGCCGCCTCCGGCACCGCGGCCGGGCCCGCCCCGCGGGAGACGGCCACCGCCGTGCCCGTGCAGCGCGACCGCGAGCGGCAGGACGGCGCGGACCGGCCGAAGCGCCCGCGCCGGGTCGTGCCCCGGCCCCGTCCCGCCCGCCCGGCCGTGCCCGAGCCCTCCGACGTGCCGTCCGCGCCGCACCGCGCGGGCGAGCGGGAACTCGGCGACGGCGCGGCGCAGGCCGACTGGTGGGGGGTGGACAGCAGCCCGTGGGGCGTCGGCGACAGCGTGCCCGGATTCATCGGCGGCGTGGAGATCCCGGAACTGCTCAGGCGCCCGCCGAAGGAGACGGAAGAGGAGGACGGCGCGGCGCCCGTCGGGGTGGCCGGCGTCGCCGTCGAACGGGACGAGGAGGCCGTCCCCGGCAAGACCCGCCGCCGCCTCCCGCGCCTGCCGGTCACCGGCTGGAGCAGCCCGTTCCTGCTGCTGGCCGCCGTCCTGCTGGTCGGGGGCGCGGTGCTCGGCGTCTGGTACGCGCTGCTGCTGGGCTGGCTCATCGCCTACGCCTCGCGCCGCCTCACGCCGGCCGAGACGAAGTGGGCGGTCGTGATCCTGCCCGGCCTCGCGGCGACGGCCGGTCTGGTGTGGCTGTGGGGCCGCACCGAGGGCCGCTGGGGCGCGCCGATCGCCGAGGGCCGGATGAGCGACGCGCTCGCGGAGACCTGGCCGTGGGTGGTGCGGGGCGCGGCGCTGGCGTCGGCCCTGTTCCTGCTGTGGCGGTCGCGCCGGCAGCGGTGACGGGGCGCGCGGCGGCATGGGGGACGGCGGCCGCGGGGGCCACTGCGGTGTCCGCGCGGGTCCGTCCGCCCTGCGGACGTCAGGTCCGGCTGTCGTACCCCCTGGGCACAATGGCCCGTGTGACTTCCTCCGCGCCGACTGTCGGCTTCGACCTGGACATGACCCTCATCGACTCCCGCCCCGGTATCCGCGCCTGCTACACGGCGCTGGCCGAGCGGACGGGGACGTACATCGACGCCGACCTGGCGGTGACGCGGCTCGGGCCGCCGCTGGCGGAGGAGCTGGCGCACTGGTTCCCGGCCGACGAGGTGGCGGCGGTGGCCGACGTGTACCGCGCGATGTACCCGGCGATCGCCATCACCGCGACGCCCGCCATGACGGGCGCCAGGGAGGCGATCGAGGCGGTGCGGGAGGCCGGCGGGCGGGCGATAGTCGTCACCGCCAAGTTCGAGCCCAACGCCAAGCTGCACCTCGCGCACCTCGGCATCGAGCCGGACGCGGTGGTGGGCGACCTGTGGGCCGAGCAGAAGGCGGAGGCGCTGCGGGAGTACGGCGCGGGGATCTACGTGGGCGACCACACCGGTGACGTGCGCGGGGCGCGTACGGCCGGTGCGCTGGCGGTGGCGGTGGCGACCGGTCCGTGCGGCGCGGCCGAGCTGCGGGAGGCGGGCGCGGACGTGGTGCTGGCCGACCTCACCGAGTTCCCGGGCTGGCTGGCGGCCCACCTGGAGGCCCGGGCCACGGTCTGACGACCGGGCCTGCCCGGCCTGTTCGAAGGCGCGGGCCTGGCGCCTGGCTCTCCGAAAGGGCCAGGTAGGCGGGAGCCTGACGGCCGGACCTGCCGCGCCTGGTTCTACCTGGCCTCTTCGGAGGCGCGGGCCTGGCGCCGGCCGGCCGCGACGGACCGCAGTACGCCCGCGCCGGCCATCAGGAAGCCGACGGCCATGAGCATGCTCAGCCCGAACATGTACGTCGGGAAGGGCGTCGTCCCGAGGAACAGCGGCGCGACGGTGACGAGGGTGGCCACCGCGCCGACGATGAAGACGATGCCTCCGGCCCGGACGAGCCGGTCTCCGGGGGCGGCGGATTCCGCCCGGTTGTCATTGCGCACGGCCTCAGGTTAATTCCCGCGCCGCCCCCACCTCCAGCCGGGCCGCGCACACCCGGCCCGCCCCCGCCTCCGTACCCCGCGCCTCCCCGGGCCGCGCCCCCCGCCGGGCGCGGTACCTTCGTCGTCACGCCGAGGAGGAGAGTGAACGTGAGCAAGTTCGTGCGGCCGGCAGCCGAGGGCGCGGACCCGTTCGGGACGGCACGGCTGCGGCGCGGGGTGCTGGACGCCTGGGCCACCAGTCCGGCCCGGTTCCGTGAGGACGCCAACGCCGAGGAGGACCTGGTCCTCGGCGGCTACCGGGACCGGCTCGTCGTGGAGCTCGCCCAGAACGCCGCCGACGCCGCCGCCCGCGCGGGCCGGCCCGGACGCCTCCGCCTCACCCTCCGCGACGGCGTCCTCGTCGCCGCCAACACCGGCGCCCCGCTGGACGCGGCCGGTGTCGAGTCGCTGTCCACGCTGCGGGCCTCCGCCAAGCGGGACACCCCGTCCGTCGGCCGCTTCGGCGTCGGCTTCGCCGCCGTCCTCGCCGTCACCGACGAGCCCGCCGTCGTCGGCCGGCACGGCGGCGTGCGCTGGTCCCTGGCCGAGGCCCGCGACCTGGCCTCCGCCACCGCGCGGCACAGCCCCGGCCTCGGCGACGAGATCCGCCGCCGCGACGGCCACGTACCGCTGCTGCGGCTGCCGTTCGCCGCCGAGGGCAGCGCCCCCGACCCGTACGACACGGCCGTCATCCTGCCGCTGCGCGACACCGCCGCCGCCGACCTCGCCGAGCGGCTGCTGCACGCCGTGGACGACGCCCTCCTGCTCGCCCTGCCGGGCCTGGAGGAGGTGGTGATCGAGACCCACGGCACGCGCACGCTGCGCCGCCGCACCGAGGACGGGCTCACCGTCGTGGAGGACAGCAAGGACGGCATCACCCGCTGGCGCACCGCCACCGCGCACGGGCCGCTCACCCCCGACCTGCTCGCCGACCGGCCCGTGGAGGAACGGCTGCGGCCCCACTGGTCCGTCACCTGGGCCGTGCCCGTCGACGCCGACGGCAGCCCGGCCGCGCCCCGCACCAGCCCCGTCGTGCACGCGCCCACGCCCAGCGACGAGCCGCTCGGCGTGCCCGCGCTGCTCATCGCCTCGCTCCCGCTGGACTCCACCCGCCGACACGCCGCGCCCGGCCCGCTGACCGACTTCGTCGTGCAGCGCGCCGCCGACGCCTACGCCGGGCTCCTCGCCGGCTGGCGGCCGGTCACCACCGGCATCGTCGGCCTCGTGCCCGGCCCGCTCGGCAAGGGCGAACTGGACGGCGAGCTGCGCCGGGCCATCCTGGAGCGGCTGCCCCGCACGTCGTTCCTGCCGCCCGCCGTGCCGCCCGTGGACGGCGACGGGGAGCTGCCGGAGCTGCCGGAGCTGCCGGAATCCCTGCGGCCGAGGGACGCCGAGATCGTCGAGGGCGCGGGCGCGGACACCGTGCAGGTGCTGGCCGAGGTGCTGCCGACCCTGCTGCCCGCCGGGTTGGAGCGGCGCGTGGAGCTGCGCACGCTGGGCGTGGCCCGGGTGCCGCTGACCGACGCCGTGGACCGGCTGGCCGGCCTGGAGAAGGAGCCCGGCTGGTGGCGGCGGCTGTACGACAGCCTGGCCGGTGTCGACCCCGACCGGCTGTCCGGGCTGCCCGTGCCGCTGGCTGGGGGGACCTCCCAGGCGTTCGGCTCTGGGGGACGGCGCACCACCATCGGGCCCCGCCAGGTGCTGCTGCCCACGGCCGACGCGGCCGGTCTCGACCCGGAGGTGCTGGCCCGGCTCGGCCTGAAGATCGTCCACCCGGACGCCGCGCACCCGCTGCTGGAGAAGCTGGGCGCGCTGCCCGCGACGCCGCGTGCCGTGCTCACCACCCCGCAGGTGCGGGCGGCCGTCGCCGCGTCCCTGGACGACGAGGGCGGCGCGAGCTGGGAGGAGGACGCCCTCGACGCCGAGGAGCTGGCCGACACGGTGCTGGCCCTCGTACGCGACGCCGGGGTCGAACCCGGCGACGAGCCCTGGCTGGGTGCCCTCGCCCTGCCCGACGAGGACGGGGAACTCGCCCCCGCGGGTGAACTCGTCTTCCCCGGCGGCCCCTTCCATCGGGTGATGCGCGAGGGCGAACTCGCCACCGTGGACGCCGAGCTGGCCGAGCGGTGGGGCCCCGGGCCGCTCGCGGCCTGCGGTGTCCTGGTGGACTTCGCGCTCGTCCGCGCCACCGACGTGGTACTCGACCCGGACGAACTGGAGCCCCGCGAGGGCGACTTCGCCGAGCCGGACGACGCCGGCCTGCTGGACGCCGTGGACGTGTGGTGCGAGGACGTCCTCGACCGCTTCCCGGACAGCCCCGTGCCGCCCGTCGCCACCGAACTCGTCGCCGTACGCGACCTGGACCTGGTGGACGACGACAAGTGGCCGCAGGCGCTCGCCCTGCTCGCGCGCCCGCCGCTGCGCGACGCGATCACCCAGCCCGTGCGGATCCTGCTGCCGGACGGCACCCACGAGGCCGTACGGTCCTACACCGCCTGGTGGCTGCGCGGGCACCCCGTCCTCGACGGCCGCCGCCCCGCCGGTCTGCGCGCGGCCGGCGGCGACCCGCTGCTGCGCGGCCTGTACGACGAGGCCGACGCCAGCGGCTTCGAGGACGAGCAGGTGCTGCGGGCGCTGGGCGTCCGCACGTCGGTGGCGGCCCTGCTGGACGAGCCCGGCGGCGCCGCCGAACTCCTCGACCGGCTCGCCGACCCCGGCCGCGGGATCTCCGCCGCCCAGTTGCACGCCCTCTACGGGGCGCTGGCCGCGCTGGACCCGGAGCAGGTGACCCTGCCGGACGACCTGCGTGCCGTGGTCGACGGCCGGGTGGAGGTCGTGGACGCCCGTGAGGCGGTCGTCGTGGACTCGCCGGACCTGCTGCCGTTCACCGCGGGCGTCCCGCTGCTGCCGGTGCGGCCGTCGCGTGCGGCGGACCTGGCCGAGCTGTTCCAGGTGCGGCGGCTGAGCGAGTCCGTCACCGGGGAGGTCACGTCCGAGGGCACCGAGCACGACGTACCGGAGTCCGTGCGGGTGCTGCTCGGACCGGGCACTCCGCGCACGTACGTCGAGCACGAGGAACTGGTCGTGGACGGCGTCGAGCTGGACTGGCGCCTGACGGCGGACGGCGTGCTGCACGCGGCGACCCTGGAGGGCGTGGCCGCGGGACTGGCGTGGGCGGCCGGTCAGTGGCCGCGGCGCTTCGAGGTCGCGGCCCTGCTGGAGGACCCGTCCCGGACGGAGGAACTGGCGCGGGACCGGTGGTTCGACTGACGGCGCGTCACGGCCGCCGGGGCGGATGTGAAGCCACCTGCACAAAAGTGCAACCTTCCGTACAACCATTCCCGTGCGTCGTGCATCTGATCACGTGAGTCAACAGGCTCCACGATCACTTTGGCCCCGCGCGGAGCGCGCTCCGCAGGGAACGACCCGCGCGGGGGCCCTTTCTCCACATGGGGATTGCATGCGCATACGAGCCACTGTGGCCGCCGTCACCGGCGCCCTGGCCCTTTCCGCCCTCGTTGTCCCGGCCGCCCAGGCCGACGAGGCGCCGACGTTCCGTGAGAGCGCCGCCGCGGCCTTCGCGTCCGCCCACGGCACGTCCGGCAAGGCGGCGTTCAGCACGTCCGAGGCCGCCGACCTGGGCATCACCTTCTCCAACTTCAAGATCGCCCCGGCGATCAAGGTCGGCACGACCAACCAGGTCACCACCACGGTCACCTACACGCTGACCCACGGCGGCGAGATCGACGTCAACGCCGAGGACTTCGACACGGGCCCGTACATCTACCGCGGCTCGTTCGACACGCCCGACAACATGCTGTTCGGCGTCTACGCGGCCACCTGCACCGACACGTCGGCGACGACCGCCTCCTGCAAGGGCGACATCGACGTCTTCCCGGCCGAGGGCGAGCTGCTGAACGCGCACGCCGGCACCTGGAAGGGCGGCGCGATCGCCCTCAACTACACCACCGGCGACTACAGCGACCAGGGCAACCTGGGCACCACCCGCGTGCAGCGCTACTCCAAGCTGACGGTCAACGCCTCCCCGGAGCCGGTCCGCAAGGGCAAGACCATCACGGTCACCGGCAAGCTCTCCCGGGCCAACTGGGAGACCGGCGACTACCGCGGCTACACCAACCAGGACGTGAAGCTGCAGTTCCGCAAGGCGGGCAGCAGCACGTACACCACGCTGAAGACCATCAAGTCGAACTCGACGGGCAACCTCAGCACCACCGTCACCGCCTCGTCGGACGGCTACTTCCGCTACGCGTTCGCGGGCACCACGACCACCCCGGCGGTCAACGCCAAGGGTGACTTCGTCGACGTGCAGTAGTCACCGGCACCACCCCTACGCGGGTACGCGGCGGTCCACCCACTTCCACAGGAGTTCCAGGGTGGCCGCCGCCACCGCCGCCACGCCGACCGCGACCCACGGCATCGTCACGCCGACCAGCCGCAGCGCGAAGAAGTCCTGCAGCCACGGCACCACCAGCACCAGCAGGAATCCGGCGCCCATCGCGGCCACCAGCGCGATCCGCCACCACGTGTACGGCCGGGCGATGATCGCCAGCACCCAGACCGAGACCAGGAACAGCGTCAGCGTCGCCGTGCTGGTCTCCGCGTCCAGCGCCCCCGCGCCCGTGTAGTGCTCCCGGGCCAGCAGATACGTCGTGAACGTCGCCAGCGCCGCGACCGCGCCGCCCGGAATCGCGTACCGCATCACCCGCCGCACGAAGTGCGGCCGCGCCCGCTCCTTGTTCGGCGCCAGCGCCAGGAAGAACGCCGGGACGCCGATGGTCAGCGTCGACAGCAGGGTCAGGTGCCGCGGCAGGAACGGGTACTCCACCCGCGAGACCACCACCATGACCGCCAGCAGGACCGAGTAGACCGTCTTCACCAGGAACAGCGTGGCGACCCGCGTGATGTTGCCGATCACCCGGCGGCCCTCCGCGACCACCGACGGCAGCGTGGCGAAGCTGTTGTTCAGCAGCACGATCTGCGCGACCGCCCGGGTGGCCTCCGAGCCCGACCCCATCGACACCCCTATGTCGGCGTCCTTCAGGGCCAGCACGTCGTTCACGCCGTCCCCGGTCATGGCGACCGTGTGCCCGCGTGACTGCAGGGCGCCCACCATGTCCCGCTTCTGCTGCGGCGTGACCCGCCCGAACACGGTCGCCCCGTCCAGCGCCTCGCCCATCGCGTCCCGCTCGGCGGGCAGCCGCCGCGCGTCCACCACCGCCCCCGACAGCCCCAGCTTGCCCGCCACCGCGCCCACCGACACCGCGTTGTCCCCGGAGAGGACCTTCGCGCGGACGTCCTGCTCGGCGAAGTAGCGCAGCGTGTCCGCGGCGTCCGGGCGCAGCCGCTGCTCCAGCACCACCAGCGCGGCCGGCTCGGCGCCCCGGGCGACCTGAGGGTCGTCCAGGTCGCGGGCGGCGCGGGCCAGCAGCAGCACCCGCAGCCCCTGCTCGTTCAGCCGCTCGGTCTCCGCGAGCGCCGGGTCGCCGTCCGGCAGCAGTACGTCCGGGGCGCCCAGCAGCCAGGTGGCGGCCCGCCCGTCGCCGCCGTCGAGGGTGGCGCCGCTGTACTTGCGGGCGGAGGAGAACGGCAGCGCCCGTGTCGCGCGCCGTCCGCCGGGGTCCGGGCAGGCGTCGATGATCGCCTTCAGGGAGGCGTTCGGCCGCGGGTCGGACGCGCCGAGGGCGCCCAGCACCCGGCGCAGCTCCGCCTCGTCCGCGCCGTTCAGGGGCGTCAGGCCGGTCACCTCCATGCCGCCCTCGGTGAGCGTGCCCGTCTTGTCCAGGCAGACCGTGTCGACGCGGGCGAGCCCTTCGATGGCGGGCAGCTCCTGCACCAGGCACTGCTTCCGGCCGAGCCGGATCACCCCGATGGCGAAGGCGACGGACGTCAGCAGCACCAGGCCCTCGGGGACCATCGGCACGATGCCGCCGACGGTGCGGGCCACGGAGTCCTTGACGTCGTTGTCCTTGACGACCAGCTGGCTGACGACCAGGCCGGTAGCGGTCGGCACCATCATCCACGTCACGTACCTGAGGATCGTGGAGATGCCGGAGCGCAGCTCGGAGTGGACCAGCGTGAACCGGGAGGCCTCCTCGGCGAGCTGTGCCGCGTACGCCTCGCGCCCCACCTTCGTCGCCCGGAACGCGCCACCGCCCGCGACGACGAAACTGCCCGACATCACTTCGTCCCCGGGCCGCTTGACGACGGGATCGGCCTCGCCGGTCAGCAGCGACTCGTCGATCTCCAGGCCGTCCGCCTCGACGCACACCCCGTCCACGACGACCTTGTCGCCCGGCCCGATCTCCAGCACGTCGTCCAGCACGATCTCGGACGTGCCGACCTCGACGGCCGTCCCGTCCCGGCGGACGGTGGGCCTGACCTCGCCGATCAGCGCGAGCGAGTCGAGGGTCCGCTTCGCCCGCCACTCCTGGACGATGCCGATGCCGGTGTTGGCGAGGATCACGAAGCCGAACAGGCTGTCCTGGATCGGCGCGACGAACAGCATGATCACCCAGAGCACGCCGATGATCGCGTTGAACCGGGTGAGGACGTTGGCGCGGACGATGTCGAGGACGGACCGGCTGCTGCGCACCGGCACGTCGTTGACCTGCCCGCGCGCGACCCGCTCGGCGACCTCGGCCGCCGCCAGCCCCACCGCCGGCGACGACGGCCCGGGAGGCACGGATCCGACGTGGGCGCCCGCGTCGAGATGCGTCATGCATTCGACGGTACGTGCGGAATCACGGCTTCACGTGCCGGGGAACCGGAAGATCCGACCAGGGGAGGAGGCGCGTGGTACCGGGGTAGTAGCGGTCATTCGGCCGGGGGAGCGGAGGGCGCCGAGGCCTGCCCCGGCTGCCCGGCCGAGGCCTGCCCCGGTTGTCCGGCCGAGGGGGCTGGAGACTGCCCCGGCGGCCCGCCGGAGGGCGCGGAAGGCTCCTGCGCCCGCTCGGCCGCCGCCCGCTGAGCCGAAGCGTCCTCCGCCGCCGCCCGCTTGATCGCCGCCTCGCGCCTGCGCACGTACCAGATGCCGATGAGGCCGAGACCGCCGCCCGCCAGGCACGTCCACACCCACCACGTCTGCCCGCGGTCGTCGAACCAGCCGTAGAACGGCAGCTGCGCCACGAAGAGGACGAACCAGATGATGGTGCCGCCGACGACGGTGGCGACCACGGGGCCCTCCAAGGGCTCCGGCGCCTCGTGTCTGGGAGTCCACTTCGCCATGCGGCACAGCTTACGAGGTGAGCGGTTCTACGCGCGCAGATGGCCATTCCCGGAATGTGTGTTCATACTGAACCCGTTTGTCTCTGACCATTTCTGTTCGTAGGAAACGCCAAAGCGGCTCGGGGGGAGCCCGTCGGCGATGAGGTTCCGCATGTCCTCCTCGGCCCCCGCCAAGGTCCCCGCGCCCGAGCAGCCCTCCCGGCCGCCCCAGGGCGCCCTCGACCGCTACTTCCGGATCTCCGAACGGGGCAGCACCCTGTCCCGCGAGATCCGCGGCGGTCTCGCCACCTTCTTCGCGATGGCCTACATCATCGTGCTGAACCCGATCATCCTGGGCAGCGCGAAGGACATGCACGGGCACCAGCTGGACAACGGCCAGCTGGTCACGGCGACCGCGCTGACGGCGGCGTTCACCACGCTGCTCATGGGCGTCGTCGGCAACGTGCCCATCGCGCTGGCCGCCGGTCTCGGCGTGAACTCGGTCGTCGCGCTCCAGCTCGCGCCCCGGATGTCCTGGCCGGACGCCATGGGCATGGTCGTGCTGGCCGGTTTCGTGGTGATGCTGCTGGTCGCCACCGGCCTGCGCGAGCGCGTCATGAACGCCGTGCCCCTCGGGCTGCGCAACGCCATCGCGATCGGCATCGGCCTGTTCATCATGCTGATCGGCCTCGTCGACTCCGGCTTCGTCACGCGCATGCCGGACGCCGCCCACACCACCGTCCCGCTCCAGCTCGGCACCGGCGGTCACCTCACCGGCTGGCCGGTGCTGGTCTTCGTGCTCGGCACGCTGCTCACGCTGGCGCTGATCGTGCGCGGGGTGCCCGGCGCGATCCTGGTGTCCATCGTCGTCATGACGGTCGTCGCGGTGGTCGTCAACGCGGTCGCCGAGGTGCCGTCCTGGGGCCTGACGACGCCGCGGTGGCCCGGCAACCCGCTGGCCACCCCCGACTTCGGGCTGGTCGGCGAGGTCAGCCTGTTCGGCGGCTTCGAGAAGGTCGGCGTGCTGACCGGCGTCCTGTTCGTCTTCACGGTCCTGCTGTCCTGCTTCTTCGACGCCATGGGCACGATCATGGGCGTCAGCGACGAGGCGAAGCTGACCGACGCCCAGGGCCACATGCCCGGCATGAACAAGGTCCTGTTCATCGACGGCATCGCGGTCGCCGCGGGCGGCGCCACGTCCTCCTCGGCGACCACCTGCTTCGTGGAGTCCACGGCCGGCGTCGGCGAGGGCGCCCGCACCGGCTTCGCCAACGTCGTCACCGGCGCCCTGTTCGCCGTCGCGCTGTTCCTCACGCCCGTCGCCACGATGGTGCCCTCCCAGGCCGCCACCCCGGCGCTGCTCGCGGTCGGCTTCCTGATCCTGGCGGGCTCGGTCAAGGAGATCGACTGGGCGGACTACACGATCGCCGTGCCGGCCTTCGTGACGATGCTGATGATGCCGTTCACCTACTCGATCACCAACGGCATCGGGATGGGCTTCATCACCTTCGTGGTGCTGCGCCTGGCGGCCGGGCGCGGCCGGGAGGTCCCGGCGGCGATGTACGCGGTGGCCGCGGTGTTCGGCTTCTCGTACCTGATGCCGGCGCTGGGCCTGACCTGACCTGGCCCGACGTGATCGGCCACCGGCGGGACCCGATCCGACCCGCCCTGGTCGGACCTGGTCCGCAGGCTGAGCACGCTGGTCCGCATGGACACGAGGGTCACCGCAGCGGGCCGCGCCACTGCCTCTTTCCGAAGATGACTCACTCGTACGGGTGATCAGAGGGTTTCGGCGCCCGCCGTCCCGGGCACTTGGACGTGTCCGCGGTGGTCCTTAGTCAGGGTAATGAGTTACGCTAACAAGATGCCGGACCTTAGCCATGGCGACGACGCTGCCGCCGTGAACTCCCTGCGCTCCGCCGTGATGCGGCTGTCCCGTCGGCTCAAGCACCAGCGGGTCGACGAGTCGCTCAGCCCCACCGAGATGTCGGTGCTCGGCACGCTGTCCACCTGCGGCAGTGCCACCCCGGGCGAGCTGGCCCGCAAGGAACACGTCCAGCCGCCGTCGATGACCCGCATCGTCGCGCTGCTGGAGGCCAAGGGGCTGGTCCGGCTGGAGCCGCACCACGACGACCGCCGCCAGAAGGTCGTCACCCAGACCGAGCTGGCCACGGCGATGCTCGAGGAGAGCCGCCGCAAGCGGAACGCGTTCCTGGCCTCGCTGGTCGAGGACCTGGACGAGGACGAGTGGGCGAAGATCCGCGCCGCCGCACCCGTGCTGGACAAGCTCGCACACCTGTAAGCAGCACCGACGAGGAGGCGAACCCTGTTGAGTTCGGGAACCGGAGCACACTCCGCCCCCGCACCGCACCCCCACGACAAGCAGCCCGCCCCCGCCGCCACCCGCGGCAGGACCTCCATGTTCTCCTCGCTGAGGGTCAGGAACTACCGCCTGTTCTTCGCCGGCCAGGTCGTCTCCAACACCGGCACCTGGATGCAGCGCATCGCCCAGGACTGGCTGGTGCTCAGCCTCACCGGCTCCTCCACGGCCGTCGGCGTCACGACGGCCCTGCAGTTCCTGCCGATGCTCCTGTTCGGCCTCTACGGCGGCGTCCTCGTCGACCGCCTGCCCAAGCGGCCCACCCTGCTGGTCACCCAGGCGTCGATGGCCGTCACCGGCCTCGCTCTCGCCTTCCTCACCCTCACCGGGCACGTCGAGGTGTGGCACGTGTACGTCGCCGCCTTCGCCGTGGGCCTGGCCACCGTGGTCGACAACCCGGCCCGCCAGTCCTTCGTCTCCGAGATGGTCGGCCCGGACCAACTGCACAACGCGGTCAGCCTCAACTCGGCGAACTTCCAGTCCGCCCGCCTGATCGGGCCCGCCGTCGCGGGCGTGATGATCACCGGCGTCGGCACCGGCTGGGCGTTCCTCTTCAACGGCCTGTCCTTCGTCGCGCCCATCGCCGGGCTGCTGCTGATGCGCGGCCGGGAACTGCACACCGTCGAGCGCGCCCCGCGCGGCAAGGGCCAGCTCCGCGAGGGCCTGCGGTACGTCGCCGGACGCCCCGAGCTGATCTGGCCGATCGTGCTGGTCGGCTTCGTCGGCACGTTCGCCTTCAACTTCCCCGTCTACCTCTCCGCGTTCGCCGACGACGTCTTCGCCGCGGGCGCCGGCGCCTACAGCATGTTCAACACGCTGATGGCGGTCGGCTCCGTGGCGGGCGCGCTGCTCGCCGCCCGGCGCGGCACCGCCCGGCTGCGGGTGCTGACCGCGGCGGCCGTGGTGTTCGGCGCGGTCGAGATCCTGGCGTCCGTGACGCCTGCCCTGTGGATGTTCGCCCTGCTGATGATCCCGCTGGGCCTGTTCGGCATGACGGTCAACGTCACCGCCAACACCAACATCCAGATGGCCACCGACCCGGCCATGCGGGGCCGCGTCATGTCGCTGTACATGATGGTCTTCCTCGGCGGCTCCCCGGTCGGCGCGCCGATCGTCGGCTGGATCACCGACACCTACGGCGCCCGGGTCGGCCTCGCGGCAGGCGGCGCGGTGGCGGCCACGGCCGCGGCGGTCATCGCTCTGGTCCTGGCCCGCGTGGGCGGCCTGCGCCTGTCGGTGGGCTGGCGGCACGGCCATCCGCACGTGCGGTTCGTGCCGCGGGAGCGCCGGAAGGACCTGGCGCGGGCGGCGTAGCGGCCCGGCCCGCTGGGAGACTGGGGCCATGAGACTCTTCGCCGCCGTGCTGCCCCCCGACGAGGTGACGCGGGAGCTGGCCGCCGAGGTGGAGGCGCTGCGGCAGCTGCCGGGCGCGGACGGGCTGCGCTGGACCGGCCGGCCCGGCTGGCACGTCACGCTCGCGTTCTACGGCGAGGTCGACGACGCTCTCGTACCGGAGCTGTCGGCCCGGCTGGCGCGGGCGGCCGGGCGCACCCGCCCCTTCCCGCTGGCCCTGCGCGGCGGCGGGCAGTTCGGGCAGGGCCGGGCGCTGTGGACCGGCGCGGACGGTGACGTGGAGGCGCTGCGGCTGCTGGCCGGGCGGGCCGAGGCCGCCGCGCGCAGGGCGGGCGTGCCGATGGGGGAGCACCGGCGGTACAAGGCCCACCTCACGGTGGCGCGCAGCCGCGGCGCGGCCGACGTCGGGGCGTACCTGGCGGCCCTGGACGGGTTCACGTCCCGCACGTGGACCGTGCGGGAGCTCGTCCTGGTGCGCAGCAACCTGCCGAGGTCCGGAACCCCGGGCGAGCAGCCCCGGTACGAGGCGGTCGCCCGGTGGCCGCTGGGCGCGGCCGGTTAGGCTCGGTCGCGTGGACCCGAAGACCCGGAACCGGATCATGGCCGGTGTGCTCGTGCTGATGTTCGTGGTGGTCGCGGTGGCGGCGGCGCTCGGAAGGTAGCCGCCGCCACCGCGCCGGTGACTGTCCGGGCGGGCTGCCGTGCCGGTCGCTTCCCGGCGCCGCCGCCACCGCCGGCCGGTGACTGTCCGGGCGCGCCGCCGCCGTGCCGGTCGAGGCGGCGCCGGTCACGCACCCGTCACCGTCCGGCGGCGCGCCGCCCCGCCCGCTACCAGGCGAAGGCCTCCGGAGACGGCCCCGGACCCGGGAAGATCTCGTCCAGGCCGGTCAGCAGTTCCTCCGACAGCTCCAGCTCCACGGCCCGCAGCGCCGACTCCAGCTGCTCGGCGGTGCGCGGCCCGACGATCGGCCCGGTCACGCCCGGCCGGGTCAGCAGCCACGCCAGCGCGGCCTCGCCCGGCGCCACGCCGTGCTTGTCGAGCAGGTCCTCGTACGCCTGGATCTGTGCGCGTGCGGCCGGGTCGGCGAGGGTGTCCGCGGCCCGCCCGGAGGCGCGCCGACCGCCCTGCACCTCCTTCTTGATGACGCCGCCGAGGAGCCCGCCGTGCAGCGGGGACCACGGGATGACGCCGAGGCCGTAGTCCTGCGCGGCCGGGATGACCTCCATCTCG
Organism: Streptomyces sp. NPDC051207; assembly: GCF_040682395.1. Taxonomy (NCBI): domain Bacteria; kingdom Bacillati; phylum Actinomycetota; class Actinomycetes; order Kitasatosporales; family Streptomycetaceae; genus Streptomyces; species Streptomyces sp. NPDC051207. The sequence continues at coordinate 150,573 of NZ_JBFBAX010000016.1, forward strand.
GCGCGGCGCTCGGCGAGGTTGTAGAGGCACTGCTCGCTGACCAGCCCGATGGTGCCGCCGCGGCGGGCGGCGATCTCGTTGGCCTGGGCGATCTTGTAGCCGGGGAAGTTGGACGAACCGGCGTACAGGATCTTGCCCTGCTGGACCAGGACGTCGATCGCCTGCCAGATCTCCTCGAAGGGAGTGTCCCGGTCGATGTGGTGGAACTGGTACAGGTCGATGTAGTCGGTCTGGAGCCGCTTGAGGCTGGCGTCGACGGCGCGCCGGATGTTCAGCGCGGACAGCTTGTCGTGGTTGGGCCAGGGCTCGCCGTCCGCGGCCATGTTGCCGTACACCTTGGTGGCCAGGACCACCTTGTCGCGGCGGTCGCCGCCCTTGGCGAACCAGTTGCCGATGATGCTTTCGGTACGGCCCTTGTTCTCGCCCCAGCCGTACACGTTGGCGGTGTCGAAGAAGTTGATGCCCGCGTCCAGTGCCGCGTCCATGATGGCGTGGCTGTCGGCCTCGTCGGTCTGCGGGCCGAAGTTCATCGTGCCGAGGACGAGGCGGCTGACCTTGAGTCCGGTGCGTCCGAGCTGCGTGTACTTCATGGTCCACAAGCCAACGTCCTGGAGTGCGCTCCAGGCAAGCGCCGGGGCTCAGTCGCGGGGGAAGTCACCGGTCGTGAGGACCGGCCGGCTCCCTTCGAGCGCAGCCGCGCGGTACAACGATACGCACGGTGACGACGTCGCGGCGGGTTCCGGTCAGTGCTCGTACGGGCCCCCCAGGTCCCAGCCCTGGTGCATGGCCTCCGCGAAGGCCGCGGCGATGCGGTGTTCGCCGCTGTCGTTGGGGTGCGTGCCGTCGTACGTGTCGGTGTGGATGTCGTACGGCGGGTGCGGGAACGCCGGCAGCAGGGGGGAGCGGGGCTCGTCCAGGTCGGCCGCCGCCTTGGCGAGCAGTTCGTTGAAGCGGGCGACCTGCTCGGCGAAGGGGGCGTCGTGCTCGGCCCGGATGTTCGGGATCACCGGCAGCAGCACCATCCGCACCCGGGGGTTCGCCGCCCGCGCCTCGGCGACGAAGCGGCGCGCGTTGTCCGCGGTCTGCTCGGCGCCGGTGTAGAAGCCGAGGTCGATCAGGCCGAGGGAGACCAGCAGGACGTCCGCCCGGCAGGTGCGCACCGCGTCCCCGATGAGCGGCGCCATGTGCAGCCAGCCCTCGCCCCAGCCGGCCAGGTGGGCGCGCGGGAAGTCCGGGTCGGCGTAGGCGTACGAGGTGGGGGCGTCCGCGGTCTTGTCGTACAGCGTCTCGCGCGGGCCGACGAAGGTGAACGGGCCGCCGTACGTCGCGCACAGGTGCTGCCACAGGCGGTAGCGCCACGTGTGGTCGCCCGCGCTGCCGATCGTCATCGAGTCACCGACGGGCATGAACCTGAGCATCCGCTCATCATGGACGATGCCCCGGCCCCCGGTGGACCGCCGGGGGTGTGAGTCCGGCCACCCTGCGTGAACACGCCCCGGGGATGGCAGTCTTGGGGCATGCGCCGACCGCTCGCCCCGCTCGCCGGGATCCTCCTCGTGGGCGCCCTCGCCGTGCCCGCCCCGCCCGCGTCCGCCGCCGACGACGGGTTCACCATCCGGGACCCGCGCATCACGGAGTCCAGCGGTCTCGCCGCCTCCCGGCAGCACCCCGGCGTGTACTGGACCCACAACGACCAGGACGAGGGCGCCCACCTCTACGCCGTCGACAGCCGCACCGGCGAGACCGTGGCGACGGTCACCCTGACCGGGGTGGGCACCCCGCGCGACGTCGAGGCGATCGCCGTCGGGCCGGACAACCAGCTCTGGGTCGGGGACATCGGCGACAACGACGGCGTGGTCTGGCCGTACGTGTGGGTGTACCGGCTGCCCGAGCCGAAGACGCTGAAGGACCAGAAGGTGCGGGCGACGCAATACGTCGTGACGTACTCCGACGGGCCCCGCGACGCCGAGTCGCTCGTCGTGCACCCGAAGACCGGCCGCGTCTACCTCATCGACAAGCAGGAGAACGGCGGGCACCTCTACGCGGGACCGGCCGAGCTGTCCGCCTCCGGCAGCAACACCTTCCGGCCCGTCGCCCCCGTCGACCTGTGGGCCACCGACGCCGCCCTGTCGCCCGACGGCCGTCATCTCGCCGTGCGCGGCTACTTCGGCGGCATCTGGTACGACTGGAACGGCGGCGAGCCGAAGCGGCGCGGCCGGCTGAAGGTGCCGCTGCAGAGCCAGGGCGAGTCCGTCACGTACTCCGCCGACGGCACGAGGATCCTGTACGGCAGCGAGGGCGTGGAGAGCCCGGTGGAGGCGGAGGTCGCGCCCGGCCGGGACGCGAAGTCTCCGTCGGGCAGGGGCGGTTCGGGCGGCGGCGAGGAGGGCGCCGGGCTCAGGACGGGTGCGGTCGCGCTGGTCGTGGCGTGCGCCGCGCTGTTCGGGGCGCGCAGGCTGTTTCGCCGGGGCTGAGCCGGACCGCGGCCCCCGTCACGCCTCCCCGCGCTGCCGCCGGGCGACCAGGACCTCCAGCCCGTCCAGGATGCGCTGCAACCCGAACTCGAAGTGGTCGAAGTCGGGGCCGAAGGTGTTCTCCGCGAGGGAGGCCATCACCGGGTAGCGGCCGGAGGCCATGACCTCCTCCAGGACCGGCCGCTGCGCCTCCCAGAACTGCGCGTCCGTGAGCCCGGACCTGCGCTCGGCCTCCTCCTGGTACAGCTGCGTGCGCGCGGCCCCGACGACGTACCCGTCGATCATGATGATCGCCGAGACCAGTTCGGGGTCGGACAGCCCCATGGGCTTGATGCGGGAGAGGACCTTCTCCATGCCGTCCAGGGCGCTCGGGCCGAGGATCGGGCGGGACTGGTTGACGCGCAGCAGCCAGGGGTGGCGGCGGTAGAGCGCGAGGGTGGCCCGGCCGAGCGCTTCGAGGGCCGCGCGCCAGCCGCCGTCGCCCGGTTCGGCGGGGTTCTCCGTCGGGCGCTGCACGCGGTCCAGCATCAGGTCGAGCAGCTCGCCCTTGCCGGGGACGTAGCGGTACAGCGTCATCGTGCCGGTGCCCAGCTCGGCGGCGACCCGGCGCATCGACAGGGACTCCAGCCCTTCGCTGTCCGCGATCCGGACGGCCGCTTCCACGATCTGGTCCAGCGTGAGCGCCGGGCGGGGGCCGCGGCTGGGGCGTCTGCCGGTCTTCCAGAGCAGTTCCAGCGTGCGCGCGATGTCACCGCTGCCGCTGGTCTCCGTACCGCCGGTACCGCTGTTGCCGCTCGTCATGGGGTTCAGTTTAAGTCCCGGCGAAAAAAACTGGGTACGCTGTACGCGCAATCGGGTACGCTGTACCCAGTTGATCGAAGGGGGATCCATGACCAACGGATACGCGGTGCGGGCCGAGGCGCTGGAGAAGCGCTACGGAGAGAAACGCGCCCTCGACGGCTTCGACCTGACCGTCGGGGAGGGCACCGTGCACGGCCTGCTCGGGCCGAACGGCGCGGGCAAGACCACCGCCGTACGCATTCTGTCCACGCTCGTCCGGCTGGACGGGGGACGGGCCGAGGTCGCCGGTCTCGACGTGGCCCGGCAGCCGCGCGAGGTGCGCGCCCGCATCGGCCTCACCGGCCAGTACGCGGCGGTGGACGAGGTACTGACCGGCCGGCAGAACCTGGAGATGTTCGGCCGGCTGTTCCACCTCGGCGGCAGGCAGGCCCGGCTGCGGGCCGCCGAGCTGCTGGAGCAGTTCGACCTGACCGACGCCGCCGACAAGGGCGTCGGCGACTACAGCGGCGGCATGCGGCGCCGCCTCGACCTCGCCGCGTCCATGATCCTGGCCCCGGCCGTCCTCTTCCTGGACGAGCCGACGACGGGCCTGGACCCGCGCAGCCGCGGCGAGGTCTGGGAGTCCGTACGGGAACTGGTGGCGGGTGGCACGACCGTGCTGCTGACCACGCAGTACCTGGAGGAGGCCGACCGGCTGGCCTCCCGCATCACCGTCATCGACCGCGGCCGGGCCATCGCCGACGACACCCCGGACGGGCTGAAGAACCTCGTCGGCGGCGACCGCATCGAGGTCGTCGTCGCCGACCGCGCCGACATCCCGCGCGTGGTGAAGGTCGTCGCCCGGGTCGCCGACGGCGAACCCGAGGCGGAGGAGGGTGAGTTGCGGGTGCACGCCCCGGTGACCGACCGGGTGGCGGCCCTGACGGACGTGGCGCGCACCCTTCAGGACGAGGGCGTGCGCGTGGAGGACATCGGGCTGCGCAGGCCCAGCCTGGACGACGTGTTCCTGCGCCTGACCGGACACCGCACGGAGAAGGAGGCCACCGCATGACCGCCGTCGACCTGACCGCCCCGGCCGCCCGCGGCCGGGTGTACTGGCTGCTCTCCGACTGCTGGAACATCGTCCGCCGCGGCCTGACCCACTACCGCCGCCAGCCGGTCAACATCGCCTGGCAGCTGGGCTTCCCCATCCTGTCGGTCCTGCTGTACGGCTATGTCTTCGGCAGCGCGATGAAGGTGCCCGGTGGCGGGGACTACAAGGACTTCCTGATGCCGGGGATGTTCGTGATGACGATGGCGTTCGGCTTCATCAACACCGCGACGGTCGTCGTGTACGACTCCACGCGGGGCGTCATCGACCGGTTCCGCTCGATGCCGATGGCCTCCTCGGCGGTGGTGGCCGGGCGCGGGGTGACCGACCTCGTGGTCGCCTGCGCCGAGCTGGGCATCATGATGCTGACGGCACTGGCCATGGGCTGGCGCCCGGACGGGGGCTGGGGCTTCCTGGCCGCCTTCGGCCTGCTGCTGTGGCTGCGGTTCGCGCTGATCTGGGTCGGGGTGTGGCTGGGCCTCCTGGTCCCGAACCCGGAGGCGGCGGGCGGCCTGTTCGCCGTCGCCTTCCCGCTGACGATGATCTCCAGCATCTTCGTCGCCCCGCAGCTCATGCCGGACTGGCTGGGCTGGGTGGCGGCCTGGAACCCCATCTCGTCCACGGCGGCGGCGGCCCGCGAACTGTTCGGCACGCCGGTCGGCGGCGGCGGGTCGTGGGTCGAGCAGCACGCGCTGCTGATGGCCGGGGTGTGGCCGGTGATCCTCACGGCGATCTTCCTGCCGCTGGCGGTACGGCGCTTCCAGAAGCTGAGCCGGTGAGTGGTGGCGGGGCCTGGGCACGGTCACGGCCGGGGGCACGGGAGCGTGGGCTGGTCGCGGTTGGGTGAGCAGGTCACGAGGGCGAGGGAGAGATAGGAGGGGCGTTCCAGGTAGAAGCCCAGGGACACGTCGGCTCCGGCGGCGAGCCGCTGGGCCGCGGACCTGACGTACCGGTCGGCATCGCGCGTGACCTCTGACGCGAACCGGTGAGCGTACTCGGCGAGCCGCTCCCCGAGCCATGCCGCCGCGTCCGCCGCGTCGTCCCAGGTGCCGCGTACCAGGGCGGCCGGCTTGACGAGCCAGTACGCCGTCTCCAGCGGCGGCAGATCCGACGCGGGGAACGCGGCGGCCACCTCGCGGTAGCGCTGGATCAGCTCGGGCCGGCTGCCGGGCGGGGGCGGTTCGGGATGGGGCGGACGCCGCAGGGCCTCTTGGTCGAAGCGGTCCTTGGGCCCGGTCCAGAGGTAGGCGTGGTGGTGCACCGGGGTCCTGTTCGGGGGGTGGTTCCGGCCCGTTCCCATGGGGACGCTGTTGGTTAATCCGGGCCGAGCGTGACGTCGGTCTTCACGATCCAGTTGTGGTCGTGGAGACCGACGTTGTCGTGTGGGGCGGGGTAT
>NZ_JBFBAX010000017.1:0-148053 GCF_040682395.1 Streptomyces sp. NPDC051207
GGCGACCGCCCGCCCTTCACCGTCACCAGCCAGAACACCAACGACCGCACGCAGTTCACCGCCGTGATGAAAGCGGTCCAGGTGCCCCGGCCGGGGCCGGGACGGCCCCGGGTCCGGCCCGATCACGCCATCGGCGACAAGGGCCACAGCCCCAAGCCCATACGCGGTCGGCTGCGGCGACGGACCATCCGGCACACCATCGCGGAACGGTCCGACCACGTTCGCAACCCGCTCCGACGCGCCAGCCACGGCGGACATCCGCCGGCCTTCGACAGACGGGTCTACAAGCGGCGCAACGTCATCGAACGGTGCTTCACCCGCCTCAAACAGCGACGTGGCATCGCCACCCGCTACGACAAGACCGCCGAGTCCTACCAAACAGCCGTCACCCTCGCATCGCTCCTGATGCGAGCGTGACATCTGACGACAACTCCTAGCGGCTGTCCGACACACGAGCGCGGGGTCCACCGGCTGATCGGTGTCCGCGCCGCCCTGCGCGAGCTTCCCCACTCCCGGCCGGCGACGGGGCGCGCTCGGCGCACGCCCCGTCGGCGGTCCGTTCAGGACACGGCGTGCCGGGCGCCATACACCTGGCCAAGCAGGGAATCCTGTACGGGGACGCGCGGGATCGTGGCCCACCGGGACATGGGAGGGGGGAGCGTGGACTCGACGACGGCACTGGTCGCCTCCGCCGCGGCCCTCGCCGCGGCCGTGCTGGCCGTGGCGGTCGTGGTGCTCGTACGCCTGGTGCGCACCCGGCGCGAGCTGCGGCGCACCAGGCTTCCGACGGGCCCCCGCTGGATCTTCTGGGGCGCCGTGTTCTATTTCGTACTGCCGACCGACTTGTTGCCCGATCCCGTGTACCTGGACGACATCGGCGTGCTCCTCCTCGCTCTGCGCGGCCTGCGCGGGTCTCATACCCGGTGCCGCGGTGGGGCGAACTCTCCGGCCACTACGGAGCGTAAGGAAACCAATCACCCGTTCGATTCGTATAAGTGACTGGAAGTCCAAGGAAGAAGCGGACCAGGCGGCGTCAAAGGGGATCCCGCCTGACCGGGGGAACACCGACCCAGGGAGAGGCGATGCAACCCTTCGCGCTCAACTACGCACGTCCGGCAGCCCAGTTGGAGGCCGCCGCACCGTACGTCTATGACACGGGGCGACAGTTGAACGTGCTTCGGGACGGGCGCGTGGCCGCCTGCGACCACGCTTTGCTGAGGGAGTTGGCGACCACGACCTCCACAGCGGGCTCGAAGACACACTTCGACGACTGAACACCGACCGGACGACGATGACCGTTTTGATCCTGACCTGTGAAGAAGACGTGACCGCCGACATGGTGGTCGTCCACCTGAACTCCTCCGGGGTTCCGGTGGTCCGCCTGGACCCCGCCGACCTGCCCGGCGGTGTCGCGCTCTCCGGCGAGTACGTGCACGGCTCCTTCCAGGGTCATCTGTCGTCCGGTGGGCGGCTGGTGTGCATCGACGGACTGCGGTCGGTCTGGGTGCGAAGACCCGGCACCCCGGCCGGCCGCGCCGAACAGCCCTCCGCGTGGCTGACCGAGGAGACCTCCCAGGCGCTGTACGGGATGCTCCGCGGGTGCGGGGCGCGCTGGATGAACCATCCGGACGCGGCACGGCGTGCCCGGTACAAGCCGTGGCAGTTGCGTGTCGCGCAGTCGTCCGGGCTGCCCGTCCCGGCGACGCTGATCACGACGTTTCCGCGCGCCGCCGAGGAGTTCGCACAGCGGTATCCGGACCTGGTCGTCAAACCCGTGTCGGGGGCGCATCCGAAGGATCCGCCGCGGGCCGTGCCGACCAGCCGTGTCGCGCCGGACACGGATTTCTCCGCCGTCGCCTTCGGCCCGACGCTGCTGCAACGACGGATCGCCAAACGGGCCGACATCCGTCTGACCGCGGTGGGCGACCGGCTGCTCGCCGCCCGCAAGGCCGCCGATCCCGACGCGGCGGAGGTCGACGTCCGCTTCGCTCCCCCGACTTCGCCCTGGCGGCCCGCCGAGGTCCCGCCGCGCATCGCCGAGGCGGTCCACGCGTACCTGACGGAGACGCAACTGTCCTACGGCGCCTTCGACTTCGCCGAGGACGCCGACGGCCTGTGGTGGTTCCTGGAGTGCAACCAGTCCGGCCAGTTCGGCTTCGTCGAGGTGGAAACGGCCCAGCCGATCGCCCGCACCATCGCCGAGTGGCTGTCCTGTGCGGCCGATGAGGACCGCGCGCACGTCAACGGCAGGGACTCGTCCCTGCGCTGACGGTACGTGTCAGCGGGGTCCGGGCAGCAGCGCGCTGCGCTGCCAGCCGGTGCCCGGGTTGCCCTGGGGGCGCTCGGGGCCGAGTCCGTGGCCGGGGAAGTGCAGCGGGCGCATGACCAGCTCCAGCTCCCTGTGCACGCGCTCGGCCTCCCGGCGCACCTGGGCGGGTACGTCGCCGCATTCGGCGACGAGTCGGTCATAAATCGGGGAATCCTGGAACACCCGTCCACGCGCCTTTCGTGTCGTCTGCCCGTGCGATGGGCAACAACAGTCGAGTGTAGGCGCCGCGACAGGCCGGGGCAGGACATCACCAGAGCTCTTGACGCGAACCCGAGCCGGTCTCACGTCCTGGTCAGGCACCCGTGGTGGAGCCCGGCCGCACGATCATGAGAACGGTCACAGTGGCCCACAGGAGGTTGAACACCGCGGTGAACATGGCCGGCCGGACCGTGCCGGCGCGTTCGACGGTCCGCTGTCCGGCCAGTCGACCGAGGAGTTCGTCCTGGCCGGGCAGCACGCACGCGATCAGGATGCCCGCGGCGACGGTGGTCAGGGTGGGGGACGCGACGAGCGGGCCGTCGCCGAGGACGCCCATCGCGGCGGCGGCGGCGAAGCCCAGGACGGGAACCGCGATGCCAAGGCGGGCGTAGTCGCGGCAGATGCGGATGACGTGGTGCCCTTCGACATGGCCGCGCCCATGCAGACCTTCGGCTGGACGCGGCTGCCGGACGGCCGCCGCCCGTACCGGATCCGGCTGTGCGCCGCGGCGCCGGAGGTGCGCACGGAGGGCAGGGCGCTGCGCGTCGACCGGGGTCTGGAGACGTTGGAGGCCGCCGACACGATCATCGTGCCCGGCCGCTCCCCCGGCGCGGGCCCGCTCCGCGGGGATGGGCGGCGGCCCTGCGACGGGCACCCGCATCGCGTCCGTGTGCGTGGGCGCCTTCGTGCCGGCGGAGGCCGGGCTGCCGGACGGGCTGCGCGCCACCACGCACTGGGTGGCCGCGGCGGAACTGGCGCGCCTGTTCCGCCGGGTGGTCGGGACGACCCCGTACGCCTATGGCGCGGGGCCCGCGCGCCCGGCGGGACACCGGCAGCCGCCCCTTGGTTCACCCCGGGAGCGGGTCCCGGGGTGAACCAAGGGGCGGCTTTGCGGGCCGGGCGTCAGACGGCCAGCGACAGGCCGCTCTCGCCGTCCGGGTCCGTCACCGGTTCCTTGCCCATCAGCAGGGCGTCCGCCCTCTCGATCGCCTCATGGACTTCGGTGGTTCCCATCATCACGCACAGCGTGTAACTGACGTCCTCCAGTTCACGAGCCGCCGCCGGCATCTCCCGCTCCGCCTGAGCGATCTGCAGCGACGCGTACCGCGTCAGCAACGTCCTGACGACCTTCGGGTCCGGTACGAGCACGAAGCGCCCCTCTCTCGATTTTCGCTCCGTATGCCCGGAGCACCCGGAAGCATTCACCACACACGCACACCTGCTCAGAAATGGCGAAAATATGTCTCCGCCTGAACGGACACCGCCGGAGACCGACCGGTTACGGTCCCTGCCGGACGGCGACCGGGAAATCGCCCCCGTCGACCCGCTTCCCGGGCGGCCCTGAGCAGTTGAGCAGAGGGCACGACTCCTCACCCCGGACGGTGTACGACCCGATGAACCGCTACAGCCGCTTCCTGTCCACCCTGTACGTCCTCACCAGCGGACTCCTCGCCTGGACCGCGGTCCTCCAGTACCGGTACGGCCCGCTGTGGGCGGGGTTGCTGTTCACGGCGGCGGGCCTGGTCCCCACCGTCGCCGTCGTCCGCGAGAGCGTGATCGGCGACCAGGAGCGGGCCCTCGCCGAGCTGGCCGCCGGGCCGCGCCGGCCGGGCGAGCGAGTCGCCGACGCGATCGTGCACGCCGAGTTCGGCGCGGCCTGCTGCGAGCGGTGGTGGACGAGCCTGGGCACCGACCACGACGCGGCCTGCGCCCACCGCGCCCCGCGCAGCAGCGCGGCCTGACCGCCCCCGCGCGCCCCGCCGTACGCCGCGCGCGGGGCCGCGCGCCGATGCGCCGTCAGGCGACCTGCCCGCTGTGCAGGCCCGCGTAGGCACCGCCGCGGCGCAGCAGCTCCTCGTGGGTGCCGGTCTCCAGGATCCGGCCGTCCCCCATCACCACGATCCGGTCCGCACCGCGCACCGTGGACAGCCGGTGCGCCACGACGAACGTGGTACGGCCCCGCAGCAGCCGGGCGAGCGCCTGCTGGACGAGCGCCTCCGACTGGGTGTCCAGCGCCGACGTCGCCTCGTCCAGGACGAGCACCTTGGGGTCCCTGATGAGCGCGCGGGCGATGGCGAGGCGCTGCCGCTGCCCGCCGGACAGCCGCGCACCCCGTTCCCCGACGAGGGTGTCGAGCCCTTGCGGGAGCCGGTCCACGAACTCCAGCGCATTGGCGTCGCGCAGCGCCGCCCGTACCGTCTCCTCGTCCACGTCGTCCATACCGTAGGCGACGTTCTCGCGGACGGTGCCGTCGAACAGGATCGACTCCTGCGGCACCACGGACAGAAATCGCCGGTACGTGCGCAGGTCGAGGGTGTTCATGTCGGTCCCGTCGAGCAGGAGGCGGCCGGCCGTCGGGCGGATGAAGCCGATGACGAGGTTGAGCACGGTGGACTTGCCCGCTCCGGAGGCACCGACCAGGGCGATGGTCTCGCCGGGTTCGACGTCGAGCGTGAAGTCGCGGACCGCGGGCCGCCCGTCGGCCTCGTAGGCGTGGCCGACACCCTCGAAGGTGACGGCGCCGCGCAGCGCGGTCAGCTCGGCCTTGCCCTCGTTGTCCTCCAGCTCGGGCGCCTGGAGAACCTCGCCGACCGAGCGGACGGACTCCAGCCCCTTGGTGATGACCGGCGCCAGGCCCGCCAACGTTGTCGTGGAGTTGGTGAGCGTCGTCAGGAAGGCGCTGAGCATCACGACGTCACCGGCGGTGACGCCCCAGACGTCGTAGTACGAGATCAGCGCGGCGCCCGCCAGCACCAGGACGCCGACCACGTTGAGGACGACCCAGGCCAGCGAACCGAAGCGGCCGTTGAGCAGGTCCAGGCGCATCCCGGAGGTCAGCAGGCGGTGCAGGGTGCCGTCCATGCGGCGCAGTGCCTTGCCCTCCAGGCCGTGGGCGCGGGTGACCGGTATGAGCCGGGTCATCTCCGTCACACGGGAGGACAGGGTCTCCACCTCGTGCCGGAAGTCCTCGTTGTGGGTGCGCAGCCGGGCCCGGAGCCGGGCCACGAGGAGCGCGGCGGCGGGCACGACGACGAGGAAGACGGGCAGGAACTCCGGTGTGCGGACGCCGATGATGACGAGACCGCCGACGAGCACGGTGGTCGCGCCCAGCCCGGTCTCGGCGGTCTGCTGGACCATCTGCTCCACCGTCTCCACGTCGCGCACCACCTTGGCCTGGAGCACGCCGGCGCTGACGCGCGCGTGGTAGCCGATGGAGAGCTGCTGCATGCGGGTGCACAGCGCGGAGCGCAGCGCGGTGCCCATGCGGCGGACGCTGCCGTAGAGGAGTCGGACGTACAGCAGGTGCAGGGGGTAGTTGACCAGCAGGATGAACATGATGATCGCGGTGCTGGTCCAGAGCCTGCTGATGGGCTGGTGCTGGACGACGGTGTCGATGATGGACGCGGTGATGAGCGGCAGCAGCCAGACCGGGCTGTGCTTCACGGTGAAGACGACGACGGCCCCGGCCAGGCGCGAGCGGTCGGCGCGGAACAGATAGGCGAGCGTGCGTATCGGGTGCTCGCCGCGGTAGCGGTGGTCGAGTGGTTTCTCCAGCGACGACGCCATCGGCGGTGTTCCTCCCCGGGTTGCCTGAAACGATGGCAAGCGCTTTCTGCGCCAGTCGGTGAGGAGTACATCACGCCGTCCGGGCCGGGGACCACCGCGCGGCGGGCCGCCCCCTCCCCTCCCCCGCCGCCCGAGGAGGCAACGGCCTCAGTCGGCGAGGGCGCGAGCCAGCTCCGTGGTGGCCCTGGCGATCTCGGTGTCGCCCTCGTCCATGAGCTGATCGAGGGCGCCACGCCGGGCGCGGACGGCCTGCCGGGCCTTGCGCTCCCACACGACGTGGTTCTCGCGGTGGTTGAGCAGCTTGGGGTAGGCGGTGGCGGTGTTCTCCCACTGCCGTGCGTCGGCGATGTTCTTCAGCAGCTGGATGATCTGCGCGCGGCAGGTCACGTGGGGCAGCTGGGCGAGCTCCCAGAGGAAGGGAACGGTGGCGGCGGTCGCCTGCTCCACGACGAAGCCGTACTGGCAGATGCGTTTGCGCAGGTCGGCCAGCGCGGCCCGGGCGGTGTCGGCGTCACCCGAGGCGATGTCGGCGAGCAGCCCGGGGATGGCCGCCGCCGAGCCGGTGGAGTCCTGGATCTGCTCCCAGGGCACCTGGTGCACGGCGGCGAGGGGGCCGGAGCCGGTCTTCTCGGTGGGGAGCGTCCCGCGAGCTGTGCGCGGTGTGCTCGTCTGGTGCGTCGGAGCGGTGCGCATGGCGTGAGGCCTTTCCGCGGCAGTCATGTCAGATGGGGGGAAGGGTCAACCCGGTCGACAGCTTGGCCCAGACGGTCTTGCCTGCCGGAGGTCTCGGGGTCCAGCCCCACTCCTCGGACAGGGCGTCGACGAGGCACAGGCCGCGGCCGTGTTCCTCCAGGGCGTGACCGTCGGGCGGCCGGCACACGGGTGGGGCGTCGGCGGGGTCGGAGACGGCGAGCATCAGGTGCGTGGGGTCGAGCGCGAGGCCGAGCCGGACGTCCTGCTCATCCCCGGCGGCGCGCGGGACCGCGTGGGCCACGGCGTTGGAGGCGAGTTCGGTCAGGACGAGGAGCGCGTCGTCGGTGCGGTGGTCCAGGTCCCACCGGCACAGGGTGTCGCGCGTGAAGCTGCGGGCCCGGGCGAATCCCTCCCCGGTGCAGCCGATGCGCATCTCGACCGCCGGCCGGTGGAGCACGGTCGCCGGCCGCCGCAGCCGGCACTCACCGGGCGGGAGGACGCCTGCCGGCAACCCGCGGACCGGGCCCGCCGCACCGGCCCCCCACGGCAGGGGCGGACTCGGCATGCGGAGCTCTCGATGCGCAGGTGACGACACGACATCTCCCTGATGCGACGTCAGGACGGGGCGCTCCCCAAGGGGTTGACGCCCCGGCTATTATCCACGCCGATGGCGCTCCCGTGCAATTGCACGGGAAATTGCGCGAAAATCGATCGGGAGCAGTCAGGACCGACGAGCGTGCGGTCCGCTCCCTTCCGCGGCGGCCGTACGGCGGGCGCCGAGGACGCCAACAGCGAGGAGAATGCGGTGCCAGCAGTGCAGAACGGAGTGCGGGCGAGCTCGTTGGACGCCCGCTGGGTCAAGAGCCGCTACAGCAACGCCGAGGGCAACTGCGTCGAGGTCGCCCGGGTGGACGGCGGCGTCGCGATGCGCAACTCCCGCGACCCCGACGGGCCCGCGCTCGTCTACACGAACGCCGAGGTGGCGGCCTTCGTCGCCGGGGCGAAGGCGGGTGAGTTCGACCACCTGCTCTGAGGGCCGCGGGTCCGGGTCCGTGCGCGGCGGTTTTCGGCCAGCCGCCGCGCCGGGCCGGGCGGTGCGACGAACGCGTGCGCTCCCGCGGGCGGGCGGAAGCCCTCTCGGGCACGGCGAACGCGGGTGGGCGGCAGCCCCGTGGGCAGGGATGCGCGGGTGGGCGGGCGGCCACTCCCTGCGGGCGGGGCGGGCAAGGGCTCACGCGGGCGCGGGGAGCGCCCGCCGACGGAGGCTCGCGCGGGCGGCGAGAAGCGGAACGCGACCGCGCAATTTTCCGCGGCTTCCCTTCGGGGGTGCGACGGCGCAGAACCGGGTGAGATAGTGTAAGTCTCAATTCTGCCGGTCTGTTGGGGAGCCCAGGATGTCCGCCGAGTTGCAGCGCATCTCCCGCCTCGAACCCTATCTGGACCGGCCCGAGCCCGCGCCGACTCTGCTGAAGATGCTCGTCGGCGTGCAGCTGGCGGGTTTCCGCGAGGACGCGGGCTACTCCCAGGAGCAGGCGGCACGCGCACTCGGGTTCAGCCCGGCCAAGCTGTCGCGCATCGAGGCCGGCAAGGGCCGCAGACCTCCGACCGAGCGGGACGTCCGGGCACTGCTGGAGCTGTACGGCACCGAGCCCTACCAGGTGGACGTGCTGCTGAAGATTCTTCGGCGCGCCGGTGAGCCCGGCTGGTGGCAGCGTTACGACAAGCGGCTGATGCCGGAGTGGTTCGACCGTCTGGTCGGGCTCCAGGAGGCCGCCGCCACGATCCGTACGTTCGAGATCCAGTACGTGCCGGGGCTGCTCCAGACGGCCGACTACGCCCGCGCGGTCGTGGAGCGCGGCCTGCCCAACGTGCCCCCGGTCGAGGTGCAGCGCCGGGTGGAGCTGCGCATGCGGCGGTCGGGGCTGCTGCTGCGCGAGGACGCCCCGCAGCTGTGGGCGGTGATCGACGAATCCGTTCTGCTGCGCGTGCTGGGCAGTCCCGAGGTCATGCGGGAGCAGCTCAAGCACTTGGTGGAGATGGCGAAGCGGCCCAATGTGACGCTTCAGGTCGTGCCGCTCGACGTGACGAACGCGTCGGCACCCGCGATCCCCATCACCTATCTGCGCTTCAGCGGGCTCGACCTGCCGGACGTGGTGTATCTGGAGCACATCCGCAGCGCCAACTTCCTGGAGGACAGGGACGAGACGGAGGAGTACCGGCTCGCCCTGGACCGGCTGGCCGACGAGGCCCTCCCGCCGCGGGAGACGATCACCCTGCTGCGCGAGACGCTGGAGCAGCGTTATCCGGCCACGTCGTGAGTGCCGGGCGCCCGGCGGGGCGTCCTGATCGCGCCTGAGCGTGCGCGAAGGGCCGCCGGCGTCGGTCTCCCGACGCCGGCGGCCCTTCGTCCGTCGTGGCTAGGGGACGCGGCCCACGCCGCCGAACTCGATCCACTCCTGGGTGGCCTGACGCGGCGCCACCTCGGTGTCGGGGCGCCAGGTGGACACCTCCACCAGGCCCGGCTCCAGGATCTCCAGGCCCTCGAACAGCTCGGCGACGTCCTTCTCCTGGCGCACCCGGCCCCAGTGTCCCTGTGTCACCTGGTCCATGAAGTTCGTGACGAACTCACGGACCTTCGGGTCCTCGCTGACCAGCTGGCACATGACCATGATGCTGCCGGGGACCAGCCGCTCCCGCACCCGGCGGGCCACCGCGAGCGGTCCGTCGGTCTCGCTGTCCGGGATGCAGTGGAAGACGGAGTT
Source organism: Streptomyces sp. NPDC051207 (assembly GCF_040682395.1). NCBI lineage: Bacteria > Bacillati > Actinomycetota > Actinomycetes > Kitasatosporales > Streptomycetaceae > Streptomyces > Streptomyces sp. NPDC051207. The sequence continues at coordinate 9,550 of NZ_JBFBAX010000017.1, forward strand.
GAACAGCACGGCGACCGGCTCGGAGAAGTCGATCAGACGCTCGGTGTCGGGGTGCGCGAGGATCGCCTCCGTCTCGCGCATGTCGGCGTGGATGACGGCGGTGCGGTCGTTCTGGTCGAGCAGGGCGCGGCCGTGCACCAGGACCATCGGGTCGTTGTCGACGTAGACCACGCGCGCCTCGGGGGCGATGCGCTGGGCGACCTGGTGGACGTTGTCCTGCGTGGGCAGGCCGGAGCCGTGGTCCAGGAACTGCCGTATGCCGTACTCGGCGGTGAGGACCTTCACGACCCGCTGCAGGAAGCGCCGGTTGTTCAGGGCGAGTTGGCGGGTGCTGGGCACGACCTTGTCGAGTTCCGCCACGGCTGCCCGGTCGGCGGCGTAGTTGTCCTTGCCGCCCAAGTAGTAGTCGTACATGCGGGCGGCCGTGGGTACGTTGGCGTTGATCTCCGTGGACAGCTGCTTTCCCGGTTGCATGGTTCCCCCAGCATCACTACGCGCCAACTGCGCTGGCCTGACTGAGAGTACATCCTAGGGAGGTGCCGTTCGGCGAAACCAGTCCGCCTACGCAGGACGCTTCAGCGGGTGTCCAGTTCCGCGGCCGGCGACGGGTGCGCCCGGCCCGCCGGAAGGGAGTTCCGGCGGGCCGGAGCAGTGGGGCTCAGCTGCCCGACTTCAGGTACTCCTCGACGCCGGGCGCCTCGTGGGCCTCCTCCGCCTGCACGATCCCGCCGACCGCCTTGGGGTCGGGCTTGAGAATGTAACTCGACACGCTCGCGGGGCGGTTGACGTCGGAGAAGTCCTGCGGGGTGCCGAGTCCGGTGTCGGCGTTCTTCTGCGCGCGGTGCGCCTTGACCACGTCCTCACGGGCCAGGCTGCCGTCCTCGCAGGCCTTCTTCAGGTCCTGGCCGAGGAGTTGGGCGGCGTTGTACCCGGACAGCACGCCGGAGTCGACCTGGGAGCCCGGGTACTTCTTCTGGTAGGCGGCGACCATGCTCTTCACGCCGGGCAGGTCCGAGCTGACGGCCGGGGCCGCGCTGACCACGCTGAGCATGGCCTCCAGGGCGGGCGCGGCGGGGGTCTTCATCAGCTGCGGGGCGAAGCCGGGCGCGCTGCTGACGACCGGGACGCGCAGCCCCTTGGAGGCGGCCACGCCGACCAGGGAGGCGGTCTGGGCGGGTCCGGCGCTGATCAGGACGGCCTTGACGCCCGCCTTGCGGAGCGCGGAGACCTGCGCGGACAGGTCGGTGTCCGTCGCCTTGATCTTCTGGCCGGTGATCTTCAGCCCGGCCCGCTTCGCGGCCCAGGTGGAGCCCTCCAGCGCGTTGGTGCCGTAGTCCCCCTCGAAGTAGACGTGGCCGATGGTGTCGCCCTTCTTCAGGCCCTTGGTGCGGGTGAGGAAGTCGACGGCGCCGATCATGTCGACGTCGTAGGTGGTGCCGAGGACCTGCACGGGGTCCTTGCCGAGCAGGGAGGCGGCCCACGCCTGCGGGAAGGTGAGCACCTTGTCGCGTTCGATGTCGTCGAGCAGGGCCGCGACCACCGGGGAGCCGATGACCTGCGGCATGGCGACGACGTCCGGGGCGATGTCGGCGTAGGCGGTGACCGCCTTCTGCACGTCGTAGCCGTGGTCCTTGACGACGATCTCGATCTTGCGGTCGCAGATGCCGCCCTTGGCGTTGGTCTCGTCGGCCCACATCTGCTGGGCCTGCACGATGCTCTTGCCGAGGGTGGCGTAGGGGCCGGTCAGGTCGGTCAGGGCGCCCAGCTTGATGGTCTTGGCGGTGACGCCGGGACCGCCCTTGACGCCGTCGCCGCCCTTCTCGGTGCTGGTGCCGCTGTCCGCCTTGGAGCTGCAGCCGGTGACCGCGAGGAGCACGGCCGAGAGGGCCGAGGCAGCGATGACTCTGGTGGTGCGGTGCCTGGAGTGCGTGTTCACGGGGTGTGCTCCTTGGTTCGTGCGGGTGAGGGTTCGGGTGACGACGGGATGGTCTCGGCGGGTGGGGTGTCGGGCCGTCGGCGGCGCAGCCGGGCGCGGGTGCGCCGGGCCAGTCCGTGCAGGCCGTCGGGGGCGTAGAGGAGGATCACGACGATGGCGGCGCCGTACAGGTAGCGGGCCGCCTCGGTCGGGCCGACCGAGCCCTCGCCGGAGCCGGGTGCGGTCACCAGGGGGAGCTGGTCGGCGTAGCGGGTCATCAGCAGCGGCAGCGCGGTCACGAAGACGGCTCCCGCGGTGGCTCCGGCGACGGAGCCGAGGCCGCCGATGACGATCATGGCGAGGTAGTCGACGGACAGGACGAGTCCGAAGTAGTCGGGGACCACGCGGCGGAAGGAGAGGGCGAGCAGGACGCCGGCGAGGCCCGCGTACATGGAGGAGACGACGAAGGCGGCGGAGCGGTAGCGGGCGACGTTGACGCCCATCACGGACGCCGCGGTCTCGCTGTCGCGCAGCGCCACGAGGGCGCGTCCGGGACGGCCGCGCAGCAGTCCGCGCGCGGTGAACCAGGTGAGGGCGAGCAGGGCGAGACCCAGGTACCACAGCCGTTCCTCGGCGCCGAACGGCACGCCGAGCACGACCAGTTCGGGGTCGGCGGTCGTGAAGGCGAACCCGCCGATCTCCAGGGGCGGTACGGAGCGTCCGTTGAAGCCGCCGGTGACGGAGTCGGCGGTGAGCAGGACGTGGTGGCCGATGAAGACCAGGGCGAGGGTGGCGACGCCGAGGTAGATGCCGCGCACGCGGCCCGCGACGGGGCTGAACAGTCCGCCCGCGGCGCCGGCCAGCAGCACCGCGAGGACCATCGCGAGCGCCGGTGACAGGCCGGGGCCGGGCTCGCCCGCGAGCCAGACGTAGCCGTAGGCGCCGACGGCGAGGAAGAAGGCGTGGCCGAGGGAGAGCTGGCCCGCGGTGCCGCTGAGCAGGCCGAGGCCGACGGCGCCGATGGCCGCGGCCATGGAGAACAGGCCGATGCGCAGCCAGAACGCGTCGAGGTAGAAGGGCAGGGCGCTGAGCAGGACGAGCGGCAGCGCCAGTCGCAGCAGGCGGGCGGTGAGGTCAGACACGAGCCGCTCCCCTCGCGCCGAACAGTCCGGTGGGCCGGATCAGGAGCACCACGATCATCACCGCGTACGGGGCGACGTCGCCGAATCCTTCGCCGAGGACGTGCAGGTCGGACTGGTATCCGGCGACCAGGGCCTCGGTCAGGCCGATGATCATGCTGCCGGCGAGGGCGCCGGTGGGTGAGGCCATGCCGCCGAGGATCGCGGCCGGGAACGCCTTGAGGGCGATCTGGCCGGTGGTGCGTTCCAGGCCGGGCGCCGGGAACGCGGCGAGGAACACGGCGGCCAGCGCGGCGAGCGCTCCGGCCAGGCACCAGGCGAGGGTGCGGACCCGGACCAGGCGCACGCCCATCAGGGAGGCCGCCTCCACGTCCTCGGCCGCCGCGCGCAGCGACAGGCCCCAGGGTGTGAACCGGAAGAGGGCGAAGACGGCGCCGATGACGACGGCGGACACCACGATCGCGGCGAGCCGGCTGTCGGCGACGGTGATCGGTCCGAGGCCGCTCACCGAGTCGCCCCACGGGTCGCCCATGGAGAGCAGGTCGCCGCCGATGCGGCGGGCCAGGTCGGTGAGCAGGACGATGTCGACGCCGATGGTCACGATGGTCTGCACGTGCGCGTGCCGGGGGTCCGGGTCGCCGCGTTGCAGCAGGAAGCGGTCCATGGCGCCGGCCACGGCCGCCGTGGCCAGGACGCCCACCGCGAGGGCGCCGGCGAAGCCGAGGTCGTCGTGGAGGACGGCGGTGAGGTAGCCGCCGAGCAGGAGCAGGGAGCCGTGCGCGAAGTTCATCACGCCGGAGGCCTTGAAGATGACGACGAAGCCGAGGGCGACCAGGGCGTAGACGGAGCCGAGGGCGATGCCGTTCAGGACGTTGTCGAGGAAGCCGGTCATGCCACGTCCTCCTGCGGGGTCTCCGTGCCGAGGTAGGCGCGCAGCACCTCGGGGTCCTGGCGGACCCGGTCCGGGGTGCCGTGGGCGATGACGCGGCCGAAGTCGAGGACGGTGACCTCGTCGGCCAGGCGCATCACCAGGCCCATGTCGTGCTCGACGAGCACCACGGACAGGCCGAGGCGGTCGCGGACGGTACGGACGACTTCGGCGGTGCGGGCGCGCTCGGCGCCGTTCATGCCGGCCACGGGTTCGTCGAGCAGCAGCACGCTGGGCTCCAGGCAGAGGGCGCGGGCGAACTCCACGCGCTTGCGGTCGCCGTACGACAGCAGCGCGACCGGTGAGTCGAAGTGCTGTTGGAGACCGACGAGTTCGGCGATCTCGCGGGCGCGGGCGAGGTGTTCGCGCTGTTCGCGCACGGCGCGCGGCAGACGCAGGGCGCTGGCGGCGAAGCCCGCGCGGGTCAGGGCGTGCCGGCCGAGCATCAGGTTGTCGGCGACGGTGCCCTCGGTGGTGACGATGTTCTGGAAGGTGCGGGCCACGCCGAGCGCGGCGATGCGGTGCGGGGCGAGCCGGGTCAGCTCGGTGCCGCCGAGCCGGACGGTGCCGGTGGCCGGGCGGTACAGGCCGGACAGCACGTTGAAGCAGGTCGACTTGCCGGCGCCGTTGGGTCCGATGATGGCGTGCACGGAGCCGGGGGCGACGGTGAAGGACACCTCGTCGAGCGCGGTCAGCCCGGCGAACCGGACGGTGACGTCGCGGACTTCGAGCTCGGGCGGCGCGGTGGTACGGGCGGTCACGCGGCCCCCTGGTCGTCGGCGGCCTCGCCCAGGTACAGGCGGCGCACGGCGTCGGTGCGGGCGAGTTCGCCGGCGGGTCCGGACAGGCCGATCTCGCCGACCTCCAGGACGTAGGCGTGCTGGGCGAGCGACAGGGCCATGCCGGCGTTCTGCTCGACCAGCAGGACGGCGGTGCCCTGGGCGTTGATCTCGCGGACCACCTCGGCGATCCGCTGCACCATCTGCGGGGCGAGGCCGAGGGACGGTTCGTCGAGGAGCAGCAGGCGCGGGGCGGCCATCAGGGCGCGGCCGATGGCGAGCATCTGCTGCTCGCCGCCGGACAGCAGGCCCGCGGCCTGGTGGGTGCGCTCGGCGAGCCTCGGGAAGAGGGTGAACACCCGGTCGCGGGCCTCGCGGACCAGCTCGGGCTTGCGGCGGCCGAGGCCGAGGCCGCCGGAGCGCAGGTTCTCGTCCACGGTGAGGCCGGCGAACACCCGGCGGCCCTCGGGGACCTGGACGACTCCGGCGCGGACGGCGGCGACCGGGTCGCGGCCGTCGAGCGTGGTCTCGCCGTAGCGGATGGTGCCGGCCGTGACGGCCCCGCGATGCAGGCGCAACGTGCCCGACACGGCCCGCAGCAGCGTCGTCTTGCCCGCGCCGTTGGCGCCGAGCAGTGCGACGACGCCGCCGTGCGGGACGGTCAGGGACACGGAGCGGAGGGCGGACAGGGCGCGGCCGTAGGTCACGTCGAGGCCCTCGACGTGCAGGGCCTGTTCCCCGTCCGGTGGTGCGTGGGACATCGCGGCTCCTCGGGTCCGTGCCGGTCGCGGCACGGGTCTTCTGCTGAAGGTGAAGGGGTGCTCACGACAGCACGGCCGCCGGGCACGGGTACAGGCCTTCAGGCCCGTACGCTGCGTCGTTACAGCGTGGGCGGGGGGAGGTTGTGCGGGTGCCCAGGGGTGGTGGGCGGGTGGGTTTACGGACGTCCGGACGGGGTGGGCGGGTGAGGCGCGCGCCCGGGCAGCGGGGCTGGTCACACGGGCAGTGGGGGCGGCGGGTCCCTGAGGCGTGCGGTGCGGCAGTGGGGGTGGCGGGTCCTTGAGGCGTACGGCGGGGCGGCAGGGCCGTTCGGCACGGCGGCTGGGGCGGCAGGTACTTGACGCGTGCGGCGCGGCGGCTGGGCCGTGCGGGACGGCGGAGGGGTGGCAGGTCCTTGACGCTGCGGCGTGCGTCCGGGCAGCAGGGCCCGTAAGGCGCGCGCCCGGGCGCCGGCGGCGTGGCGGGCGGTGGCCGGGCGGCGAGGCGGCGAGGTCGGAGGCCCGCGGCCTCCGGGTGTCAGTCGCGCAGGAGGCGGTGGCCGGTCAGGGCGAGGCTGATTTCCACGACGTCCGCGGGGCGGGCCAGGCAGCGGCCGGTGAGCTGCTCGCAGCGGCGGAGCCGGTTCAGGACGGTGTTGCGGTGGCAGTACAGGCGCTCGCCGGCGCGCTGGGCGGAACCGTCGCAGGCGAGCCACGCGGCCAGGGTGTCCAGCAGGACGTCACGGTCGGCGGGCTCCAGGCTCAGCAGCGGGCCCAGGACCCGCCCCACGAGGGCCTTGCCGAGCCCCGGGGAGGAGACGACGAGGGCGGCGGACAGGTGTTCCGGCAGCCGTATGGTGCCGCCCTCCTCGGGACAGATGGCGAGCGCGGTGTCGGCCGACCTGCGGGCGTCCCCGACCGCGGCCAGGCCCTCCACCGCGCTGCCCACGCCGATACGGGCGCCGGGCGGGGCCTGGACGGCCGGGGCGGCCAGTTCGCCGTCGCCGACGAGGACGATGCCGTAGTCGACCTCGACGCCGGTGTGCCAGTGGACGCGCATGCCCTCGGGCACGGCGGCGGCCCGGGCGGCGGCGCACGCCGAGGGGTGGCCGCCCGCCACGGCGACGACGACGTACCGCGCGTGTTCCGGCAGGTCGAGGGCGCGTGCGGCCTCGGGCAGGTCGGAGATCCGGCTGGTGCCGTCGAGCAGCGCCCCGGCCAGCAGCCGCACCCGGTTCTCGCGCCGCCAGGTCATCTGCCGCTCGACCTGCCGGTAGGCGTCGGCGACCAGGCTGCAGTGCTCGTCCACGAAGTTCCACACGTCGGACGCCACGTGCACGAGGAGCCGTACGTCCTCGGGGGCCGTACGGGAGGTCTCCTCGACGAGTCCCTGCCACACCAGGGAGCCGCCCAGCCGGAAGGCGTGCAGCAGGGCGTCCAGCGGGAGGCCCTGCTCGGCACGCCCGGCACCGATCTTCCAGGAGCAGCGGCGGGCCGCCTCGCGGGCGTCACGCGGGTCGATCAGCGAGGCCACGCTGTGCCGCAGCGACCGGTGCACCTCCTGCCAGGTGCCGACCGGGTCGCTCTCGATGGTGGCGCGGTAGGCCGGCTCCTGTTCCCGGAGCGCGGCGATCAGCCGGTCGGTGAGGTCGGGCAGGTCCTCCATCAGGGTCCGGGCGGCCCGGTGCAGGACCCGCAGGGCGTCGGCGTCGATCAGGGACCGGACGCGGCGCGGCCGGGCTCCCGGTGCGGGCGCGGGCGCCCGGCGAATCGCTGTGCGTGACCGTACGGCGTGCTGCATCGCGGTCCTCCCCCACGTTCGGCTGTCCGCGGTGCGTCCGTCCCCGGTCATCCCGTCGGTCCCGGGGCGCGGACGCCCGTGCGGTGGCTGCCGCCTGACTCGTCCTGCACCGAAGGATGGCATACCGTCCGGTCGGTCCCTAGGTCTGTGCACGGGTCTTTTCGGCCTGCTCGACCAGTCGGGCCAGTTCGACACGGGATCGCACTCCAACTGCCGCGAAGACGTTACGAAGGTGGTAGTCGACCGTGCGGGTGCTCACCGCCAGCCGCAGCGCGACTTCGCGGTTGGTGGCACCTTCGGCCACGTACCGCGCGATGCGCAGCTGCTGCGGGGTGAGGCGGGCGAGCGGGCCCGCGCCGGTGCCGTAGGAGGTGGTGCGGGCGGTGCCGGGGCCGGTGCCGTGCGGGGCGGCGCCGTTGGCCCGGAGTTCGCCGCGGGCCTGTTCGGCCCACACCCGGGCGCCGCAGCGCTCGAAGCCGACGAGTGCGGCACCGAGGCGGTCGCGGGCCTCGCGCAGCCGGCGCCGGCGGCGCAGCCACTTGCCGTAGAGCAGTTCGGTGCGGGCGCGCTCGAAGTCGCCGTCCGCCTCCTCGTGCCGGGCGAGGGCCCGCAGGTAGAGGGCGTCGGTCTCGTCCGGGCCGGCCAGCAGGGCGTGGCAGCGGGCGAGCTGTGCGGGCGCGGGCGGGTCGGCCCCGAAGTCGGCCCACAGGGCGAACTCCGCCACGACCGTCCGGGCGTCGTCGGGCCGTCCGGCGAGCGCCGCGGCCTCGACGTAGCAGGGTACGGCGAGCATCCAGACGGCGAAGTGGCCGCGCCGGGGGCCGGGGCGCACCAGCGGTCCGAGCCGGTCGGCGGCGTCGAGGGGCCGGCCGCGGCCCAGGTCGGCGCGGGCCGCCGCCCATTCGGCGAGGGTGGCCGCCTGCGCCAGTCCGTGCCGTCTGGCCGTCGTCAGCGCGGCGGACACGTGTACGTCGACGGCGGCCGTGTCGCCCTCGATGGAAGCCGCGAGGGCGAGGACGGCGTGGTGCTGGGCGGCGGTGTTGCGCTGCCCCGTGCGGTGCGCGGCCCGCAGGCCCTCCTCGGCGTGGGCCCGCGCCTGGGCGTGCCGACCGGCGCGGAGTTCGGCGTAGGCGAGGTACTCCAGGGCCTGCGGTACGAGCGCGGCGGGTCCGAGGTTGCGCGCCGCGGCGAGGGCGCGGGCGCCGGCCCGGCGGGCGGCGGCCACGTCGCCGAGCAGCAACCCTGCGGCGGCCGACTTCAGCAGCGCCTGCGGCCGGACATCGGCCCCGGACTGCGCGACGACACGCCGCAGCGGTCCGAGGGCCTGATCGAGGCGGGCTTCGAGTACGGCCCGCATGCCGAGCCGGTAGTCGGCGAGGAGGGCACGCTCGCTGTCGCTCGCCTGGGACACGGAGGGCTGGAGGGCACGCTCGGCATCGTTCCTCCCGGGCGTGGGCGGCCGGAGGTCAGGGGTTCCCGCAGTCGGGGCGCCAGGCCTCCCGGTCTCCGCGGAACCAGGCCCCTCTCCCCGCAGCGCCACCAGGCACCCCCGCATGTCCCCCGCCGCCCACGCGGCGTCCGCTGCCGCGAGGGTGGCGCGGGCCGCGGCGTCCGGGGCGCCGGGGGTCAGCAGGGCGGCGGCGAGGAGGAGGGACTCGTGGGCGTCGGCGACGTGACCGTCCCGCAGGCCGGCCGTGCCACGGACGAGTTCGGCGCGGCCCCGTGTCACGGCCGGCGCGGACCCGCACTGGGCCGGGACCAGGAGGCGGAGCGCGCGGTGCGGGCGCCCGGCGAGCAGCGCGTGTTCGGCCGCGGCCGTGTAACGCGCGGCACGGTCCGGGCCCTCGGGCGTCAGCTCGGCGGCGCGGGTGAGGGCCACGGCGCGCAGCAGGTGCGGCGCGGCGGGCGACTCCTCGGCCGCGGCGGCCAGTTCGGCGGCCGTGCGCGGCGCGGGGCCCGGCGTGGCCCAGGCCCGGTGCAGCAGGGCGGGCAGGGCGCGCCCGTCGGCGTCCAGCTCGGCGGCGAGCGCCCGGTGCGCGGCGCGGCGCCGCTCGGGTGGGGCGGCGGCGTACACGGCCCTGCGGATGAGATCACCGGCGAACCGGAACCCGCCGTCGACGGCCACCAGCACGTCGGGGACGTCGTCCGGATGCCACGCCCCCGGCCTCACCGGGGCGGCTCCCCCACCGAGCACGCCACCATCCCCCGAAGGCCACACCCCCGGCCTCACCGGAACGGCTCCCCCACCGGGCACGCCACCATCCCGCAGAGGCCACGCCCCCGGCTCCTCCGGAACGGTCCCCCCACCGAGCACACCACCATCCTCCGAAGGCCACACCCCCGGCCTCACCGGAACGGCTCCCCCACCGGGCACGCCACCGTCCCCCGGCCGCCGCACGGGCCGACCGGTGCATTCGCTGTCCGCGCCCGTACCGTCCGATGTCCCCGGGCTTCCCGCTGCCTTGCCGACGGGCCCACCGCCGTCCCCCAGGCGCCACACGGCCTGCCCCGCAGAGCCCGGCCCCACGACCGGGCCGCCCGACTTCCCCGGGCTTCCCGCCACCCCGCCAACGGACCCACAGCCGTCCCCGGGCCGCCGCACCACCCGGCCCGCGAGCCCGGTCTCGTCCAGTGGCTCCCCCGGACCCCGCTTCTCCCCACCACCCGGCGCGCCCGAGACATCTCCCGGACGCCATCCCCCGAATCTCTCCCGGACCGCTCCCACGCCGCCCCCCGGTCCCCGTGCCCCCCAGCCCACGAACCCGGCATCCCCCGCCCCCCGCGACACCCCACCCAGCGCCCGGCCGCCCGCGCCCCAAGCCGGCACCCTCCCCGCAGCCCTGCGCAGCAGCCCCGCGTCCACGGTCACGTCGTCCGACTCCCGCAGGGCCGCCGCCGCGGTCAGCAGCAGGTCGTGGGCGTCGGCCGGTATGTCGGTCAGGTGGTGTCCGGCCACCCCGGTCAGCGTCGCGGGGTCGGCCGTCGGCCGGGGCAGTGGGCGGCTGCCGTGCAGTTCGGCGGGTGACAGGCGGCGGACGAGGGCGAGCAGCAGTGCCGGGTTGCCGTCGGCCTCCTCCAGCAGTTCCGCGCGTACGGCCGGGTCGACGTCGCCGCCCGTGGCGTCCTCCAGCAGCGCGGAGGCCTGCGGCGGGGTCAGCGGGTCCAGGCCCACGGTCGGCAGGCCGGCGAAGTCCCGGCCGGCCGCGCGATGGGCGGCGAGGGTCAGCAGCAGGCCAACGCCGGGGGTCGAGGCCAGGCACGCCGCGGTCCGGGCGAGCGCGGCCCGGGAGGGGCCGTCCCAGCGGTGCGCGTCGTCCACGCACACCAGCAGCCGGCGTCCCGCCGCGGCGGCCCGCAGCGCCCCCAGCAGGGCGCCGGCCGCCGAGTCGGCGTCGACCGGGTCCCCGTAGGGGGCCGGCCCGGTCCCGGCGAGTGCGGCGGCCTCGCCGATCAGCTCCCGCACGGCCGTGTACGGTTCGCGGTGTGCGGACGGGCCGGGACGCGCCTGGAGCACGGGCCCGGCGGTGAACGACCCGGCGGCGTGGGCGACGAGGGCGGTGCGGCCCAGGCCGGGCTCCCCGGTCAGGACGAGGACGCCGCCGCCGGTGGCGGTCCGGTCCGACAGGGCGGCCACTGCGCGCCGTTGGGTGCTCCGGCCGTGGATCCTCGGGGCCGTCCTCACGGTCGTCTCTGCGGTCATTCCCGTGACGTTACTTGCGCGTAACGCTAGGCGGAAGGCCTACCTCCGCAGCAACGGGGCCCGGCATCGACACGGTCACCTGCGCTTTGGCGCGACAGGGGCCGCCGCAGTGTGTGCCGCCGCCCAGCGCCGGGGCCGCCCCGTGCTGCGCGGGCACAACGCCGACGGCGGTCGCGCTGTGCGCGACCGCCGCGGGGTGTGGTGCGGGTGGGGCGTCAGGAGGTGTGCGGGCAGTTGCCCCGGTACTCCTCGATGGTCGTGCTCGGCCGCGGGATCGGGCACAGGAACTGCTCGTAGCGGGTGTCGTTGTCGATGAACCGCTTGAGCCAGGAGATGCTGTACTTCGCGATCGTCGTGTTGTTGGAGTTCGGGGTGAAGTGCGAGGCGCTGTTCAGCTCCAGGTAGGCGCGGTCCAGGGTGGACGGCAGGCTGGTGTAGAACGGCTCGGAGTGGGACGACACGGGCGCGATCGTGTCGCCGTCCGCGCCGATGATCAGGGTGGGTGTCCTGACCTCGGGCCAGGTCTTGTCGGTGTTCCAGGGGGTGAGCGGGATGGCCGCCTGGAGGGAGGGCCGGGACTTGGCGGCCTCCAGGCTGCCGCCGCCGCCCATCGAGTGGCCCATGACGCCGAGGCGGGTACTGTCGATGCGGGTCCTGACGGAGCTGCGCTGGGTCAGGTAGTCCAGGGCCGCGAGCAGCTGACGGCCGCGCGAGTCCGGCTGGTCGTACCGGCTCAGGGTGTCGATGGTGAAGACCACGAAGCCCTGGGAGGCCAGGCGCGGGCCGAGCCAGGACATCGAGGACTGGTCGGCGGTGTAGCCGGGCGAGACGACGACGGCGCCGAACGTTCCGTCGCTGGTGCTGGTCGGGTAGTAGACGGTGCCGCCGCCGAAGCCGCTGACCAGGAGCGAGGACACGGAGGTCTCCGACACGGCGTACGGGCCGCGCAGCGCCTCGATGCTGGAGACGGTGGGCGCGGGGCCGCGCTCGTAGGGGTTGTCCGCGGCGTGGGCGCCCGGGCTCGTGAGGGTGCCGAGTCCGATCACCGCGGCGAGCGCCGCCGCCGCGCCGGCGAGCCGGCCCGTCCGGCGCCGGGGGGCACGGTGCTCGGTGGGGAGTGGTGCGGCGGGGGACTGCAGGTGCTGCTGCACGACGAGTCGTCCTCTCTGTCGTGGCGAGCCGCCGGCCGGCGTGGAGCACATGGGGACGACGCGCGGAACGCGTCGGTGGCGCCGGCGGGCGCTGCCGTTTGGGTGGCCCTGACAATGTCGGGGCCACCCCCCGCCGCGGGGACCGGCAATCTCACCGGTCTCCTCGGTCTCCCGGCCGTGGCATCCGGCCGCCGGGCGCTCAGCCCTTCAGGCCGGACCGCGACACCCCCTCGATGACCCAGCGCTGCGCGACGACGTACAGCAGCAGGACGGGGACGCTGGCGATGACCGCGCCGGCCATCAGCAGGTCGTAGTGGATGTTGTTGGCGTTCTGGAAGTTGGCCAGGCCCGCCGGGAGGGTCAGTGCCTCGGGGCTGAGCAGCACGTACAGCGGCCACAGGAAGTCGTTCCAGTTGGCGAGGAACGCGAGCATGCCGAGGGTGGCCAGGGCGGGTCTGGTGAGCGGGAGCACCACCTTGACGAAGATCTGCCAGCGGTTGGCGCCGTCGATCTCCGCCGCCTCCTCCAGTTCGCCCGGCAGCGTCAGGAAGAACTGCCGCAGGAAGAACACCCCGAACGCGCTGGCCGCCCCGGGCACGATCACGGCCGGCAGGCTGTCGACCCACGCGAACTCGTTCACGATGAGGAAGTTGGGGATCAGCAGCACCATCGGCGGCACGAACAGCGTCGCCACCACCGCCGTGAAGACGGCCGTACGTCCGCGGAACCGCATGCGCGCCAGGGCGTACGCGGCCGGGGTCGCCGTCACCAGCACGAGCAGGGTGTGGGCCGTGGCCGCGAGGACGCTGTTGAGCAGCCAGCGCAGCACCGGGCTGTCGCTCGCGCCGAGCACGGTGCGGTAGGCATCGAGGGTGGCCGGCGACGGGATCCACTGCGGGTCGGTGGAGCCCGCGTCGGGGCTGTTCTTGAAGGAGGTGACCAGCATGTACAGCAGCGGGCTGAGGTACAGGGCCGCCACCACGGCGAGGATCAGATGCAGCAGGGAGCGGCGCAGCCGCCGCCGGGCGCCGGTCGCCCGTCCGGTGTCCGGCAGGGTGTCGGTGCGGGTCATCGGTCCTCCTGCCGCTCGCGGAAGATGCGGAAGACGACCGCGCTGGCGGCCATGAGCGCCAGCGCGAGCACGAAGCTCATCGCGGACGCGGACCCCATCTCGAAGCGGCGCAGTCCGGTCTCGGCGATCAGGTAGATCGCCGTCTTGGTCTCGTCGGCCGGCGCGCCCGCGGTGATCAGGTACGACTGGCCGAACATGTTGGCCGAGGCGAGCAGCGTGGAGTTGACCACGAACAGGGCCACCGGCCTCAGGCCCGGCAGGGTGACGTGCACGAAGCGCTGCCAGGCGTTCGCGCCGTCGACGCGGGCCGACTCGTACAGCTCCGCGGGGATGTCCTGGAGCCCGGCGAGGTAGATGACGGCGTTGAAGCCGAGGGTCCACCAGACGGTGACGAGGACCAGCGCCCACCAGGCGGCCGGGGTGTCGGTGGTCCACTGGACGTCGTCGGGCAGTCCGAGCACGCCGAGGTAGTGGTTGACCATGCCGATGTTGCCGTCCAGCAGGAACCGCCAGAGCAGGCCGACGACGGCCACGCCGAGGACGTACGGGGCGAAGTAGACCGCCCGGTACAGGTTCCGGCCGCGGAACTTGCCGTTCATCAGCAGGGCGACCAGCAGGGGCACGACGAGCAGGAACGGCAGGGACAGCGCCGTGAAGACACCGGTGGCCCGCATCGACTGCCAGAAGCGGGGCGCGTCCACGGAGTCGGGGGTGAACAGCTCCCGGTAGTTGTCCAGTCCGACGAACGGCTTCGCGGACACGTTGATGTCCCAGGCGTGCAGGCTGATCCACAGCCCGTAGCCGATCGGCACCACGACGAAGGTGAGGAACAGCACCAGGTACGGCGCCATGAAGAGGTAGGGGGTCCACCAGCGGTATCGGGTGGTGGCCCGGGGCGAGTCGCCGCCCGGGGCCTTGCCGGCCCGGGCGGCGGACTGCCGCGTGGTCAGCGGCTGCACCATGGGGCGGGCCTCACTTCGCGTACTTCTGCTTGTTCTCGGCGAGGACCTTGTTCGCGGTCCGCACGCCGTCGGCCAGCGCCTTGGCAGGGGACTCCTTGCCCAGCACGGCCTGCTGGACGGCCAGTTCGAGCGCCTTGGTCTGTACGTCGCCGAGGCCGGGCAGGGCGGGCAGGAACCGGAAGACGCCGACGTCGGCGGCGAGCGCGGTCTGCGGCAGCTTCTTGACCTCGGCCCCGGCCCGCACGCTGTTGCGGGCGGGGATCATGCCGGCCCGGGCCCACTCGGTGGACTTGGCGCTCATCTCGTCGATGAAGAACTTGGCCGCCTGCACCTTGTTCTTGTCGCGCCCCGCCTGCGAGGTCAGCACGAAGTTGTGGCTCGCCGTCCACACCGCGTCGGTGCCGCCGATGACGGGCACCTTCGACATCTGCCACGGCACGCTCCTGGCGGTGGCCTTCAGGTCGTTGATCTGCCAGATGCCGTCCCAGGTGAAAGTCACCTTGTTGTTCTTGAAGGCGTTGTACTGGGCGTCCTGGGCTACCTGGGCGGGGCTGTGCCCCTTGCGGACCTGCTCGACCATCCAGCCGAGGGCCTCCTGGCCGGCATCGGAGCCCCACAGCGCCCTGGTGCCCTCGGTGTCGTACAGCTCGCCGCCGAACTGCCACAGCAGCGTCATGAACATCAGGTGCGCGGGCCACTTGTTGGGCATCCAGAACGGGTGGGCGATCCCGGCGCCCTTCAGCTCGCCGAGGGCGCCCTCGAAACCCTCGCGGTCGGTCGGGGCCTTGTCCAGGCCGGCCTTCTTCAGGTGGCTCGCGTTCCAGTAGTCGGCGAGGCAGTGCACGTCGAGCGGGACGCTGTAGCGCTTGCCGTCGTAGACACCGGCCTCCCAGACGGCGGGGATGAAGTCCGACCCGGTCAGCTTCAGCGCCTCGACCACGTCGTCGAGCGGGATGAGGGTGCCGCGGGCGGCGAAGGTGGCGATCTGGTCGTTGTGCACGACCGCCACGTCCGGGCCCTTGCCGGCGGCGATCGCGGTGGGCAGCGCCGGGTAGAGGTCGGCCCACTGGCGGGTGGTGTTCTTGACCTCGATCCGGCCGGCGTAGCGCTTGTTGAAGTCGCGGAGCATGGCCTGCATGTGCGGGCCGTCGCCGCCGGTGAAGCCGTTCCAGTACTCCAGGGTGACCTTGGGGCCCTTGTACTCGCCGCCGCTGAAGGTGGGCGCCGAGTCGGCGCCGCCCTCGTCCGAGCCGATCTTGGTGCCGCCGCTGCACGCCGTGAGGAGTCCCGCCGCGGCTGCGGCCGAGGCACCCAGCAGTGTCCTGCGGGAGAGCGGGGAGGTGGGGATCGGGGTGGTGCGCATGGTGTGCTCCTCGGGAGTGGGCCGTGTCCGGGCCGGGTGCGATGGGTTCGGGGCCGGCGGGCGGGGTGGCGGACCGGGGGTCGGCGGAGGGGAAGCGGATCGGGGTCAGCGGGTGGCCAGGCGGATCATGGCCCAGGACACCGGCGGCAGTTCGGCGGTGAGCGCGCCGTCGTCGGTCTTGGTGCCGTCCACCCGGCGGGGCCGGACCCGGTCGGGCTGCTCGGCGGTGTTGACGGCGGCGGTGTCCTCGTCGTGCAGGACCAGGTGCTCCACGACGCGGGCGCCGGGGAAGGCCCGTACGTCGGCGGTGAGCCGCAGCGGCTCGGTGCGGTCCCGGTTGACGGCGAACAGCACGACGTCGCCGGTCTCCTCGTCGTGGGTGGCGGTCGCCCACAGCGCGGGCACCTCGCCGTACCTGGCGGTGTCGACCACCGGCGATTCCGGTTCCACGCGCAGCACGGTGCCGCGCGCGTACCGCGCCGTCAGCGCGAACGGGTGGAAGATCGTCTGGCGCCAGGCAGGGCCCTGCGGGCTGGTCAGAATGGGCGCGATCACGTTGGCGAGCTGCGCCTGGCAGGCCGCGCCCACCCGGTCGGCGTGCCGCAGCAGCGTGACGAGGAGGCTGCCCACGACGACGGCGTCGGTGACGTCGTAGACGTCCTCGATGAGTTCGGGGGCCGGACGCCAGTCCAGGGAGGCCTCGCCGCCGAAGCGGCTCTGGCGCCAGACGTTCCACTCGTCGAACGACAGCTTGATCTTCTTGCCGTTGCGCACCTTGGCGCCGATGTGGTCGGCGGTGGCGGTGATCGCGGAGATCATCCGGTCCATTTCGGCGCCGCTGGCGAGGAAGGAGTCGACGTCGCCGTCGACCGGCTCGTAGTAGGCGTGCAGGGACACGTAGTCGACGAACTCGTAGGTGTGCTCCAGCACGGTCGCCTCCCAGGAGGCGAAGGTGTCGATGTACGCGTTGGAGCTGCCGCAGGCGACCAGTTCCAGCGTGGGGTCGAACCGCTTCATGGCACGGGCGGTCTCGGCGGCGACCCGCCCGTACTCGTGGGCCGTCTTGTGCCCCATCTGCCAGGGGCCGTCGAGTTCGTTGCCCAGGCACCACATGCGGATGCCGTGCGGCTGTTCCACGCCGTGCGACCGGCGCAGGTCGGACAGGGTCGTGCCGGACGGGTAGTTGGCGTACTCGAGCAGGTCGAGGGCCTCGGCGGTGCCGCGGGTGCCGAGGTTGAGGGCCATCATCGGCTCGACGCCCGCCTTGGCGGCCCAGGCCATGAACTCGTTGAGCCCGAAGGCGTTGGACTCGATGCTCCGCCAGGCCAGGTCCAGCCGGCGCGGGCGCTCCTCGCGGGGGCCGACGCCGTCCTCCCAGCGGTGGTGGGAGACGAAGTTGCCGCCGGGGTAGCGCACGGTGGTGACGCCCAGTTCACGCACCAGGTCCAGCACGTCGGTGCGGAAGCCGTCCTCGTCGGCGGCGGGGTGGCCGGGTTCGAAGATGCCGGTGTAGACGCACCTGCCCATGTGCTCGACGAACGAGCCGAACAGTCGTCGGTCGACGGACCCTGTCCGGAAGGCCGGGTCCACGGTGAGGCGGGCGGTGGTCATGAAGCGTGACTCCCCTGGATCGGTACGGCGGGCAGCCGCGCGGCCTCGGGAGGCGGGCGCGGCAGGAGTACGATTACATCGTTGAAACAGCGTGGTAAATACCTACGGCAAGGTTCCGCCGAAAAAGTTTCGACCCCCTTCGGACCAGGGGCGGCGCACGTCAGGGACGTTCCGTGTGCGACGGTGAGACGCGTCACGGGCAGGAGCACCCCCGCGGGTGCGGTGGAGGTGATCAGGTGGGGGCGAGTCTCAAGGACGTCGCGGCGCTGGCCGGGGTGTCCGTGAAGACGGTGTCCAACGTTGTCAACGGCTATACGTACGTCTCGCCGACGACGCGCGAGAAGGTGGAGCGGGCGCTGGCGGAGCTGGACTACCGGCCCAACCTGTCGGCCCGCAACCTGCGCCAGGGCCGCACGGGCGTGATCGCCCTGGCCCTGCCCGAGCTGGACGCCCCCTACTTCGCCGAGCTGACCCGGTTCGTGATCGAGGCGGCCTCCGAGCGGAGCTGGACCGTGCTCATCGAGCAGACCGACGGCCTGCCGGACCGCGAGCGGGAAGTCCTGGACGGGGTGCGCGAACAGCGCATCGACGGGCTGATCTTCAGCCCGATCGCGGTGGGCCGCGAGGAGCTGTCGGCCCGCACGGACACCACCGCGCTGGTGCTGCTCGGCGAGCGGGTGCTGGACGGCCCGACCCATCACGTCGCCATCGACAACCAGCGCGCCGCCCGCGAGGTCACCGAGCACCTCATCGCGCTCGGGCACACCCGGATCGCCGCCATCGGCCGCCAGGAGAACCCCAGCGCCAACACCGCCCACCTGCGGCTGGCCGGCTACCGCGAGGCGCTGGACGCGGCGGGCATCGCCTACGACGAGCGCCTGGCACCGCCGACCGCGTCCTACCACCGCGCCGACGGCGCCCGGCTGATGCGGCAGTTGCTCGACCTGCCCGAGCCGCCGCAGGCCGTGTTCTGCTGCAACGACCTGCTGGCGCTCGGCGCGCTGCGCACCGCCCTGTCGTCCGGGCTGCGGGTGCCGCAGGACGTGGCCGTGGCGGGCTTCGACGACATCGAGGACGGCCGCTACAGCACGCCCACGCTCACCACGGTCTCCCCCGACAAGGCGCAGATCGCCCGCGTGGCCGTCGACATGCTCGACGCCCAGATCAACGGCCCGCGCCGCCAGGGCCGCCGCCTGCCGGACGCCCGGGAGGTGGCGGCGGACTACCGGCTGGTCGTGCGGGAGAGCACGGGGCCGGTGTGAGGGCCCCTTACGATCGGCTTCGGCATCGGCTTCCTGGAAAGGCGACGGCATGCGCATCGGACTGCTCGGCACCGGGCCCTGGGCCCGGATCGCTCACGCGCCCGCCCTGAGCGCTCACGACGGGCTGGACTTCACCGGCGTGTGGGGACGGCGCCCTGCGGCGGCGGAGGAGCTTGCCGCGGCGCACGGCACGCGCGCGTACGAGGACGTCGACGCGCTCCTGGCCGACGTGGACGCCGTGGCCGTGGCGCTGCCCCCGGACGTCCAGGCGGACCTCGCGGTGCGGGCCGCGCGCGCCGGGTGCCATCTGCTGCTCGACAAGCCGCTCGCCCTGACGGTTCCGCAAGGGCGGGCCGTGGTGGACGCGGTCCGGGAGGCGGGGGTCGCCTCGGTGGTCTTCTTCACGACGCGCTTCCAGCCGGAGCCGGAGGCGTGGATCGCCGAGCAGGCCGGGCGCGGGGGCTGGTTCACGGCGCGGGCGGAGTGGCTCGGCGCGGTGTTCACCGGGGACAGCCCGTTCGCCACGCCGTGGCGGCGGGAGATGGGCGCGCTGTGGGACGTCGGTCCGCACGCCCTGTCGGTGCTGCTGCCGGCGCTCGGCGACGTACGGCGGGTGGCGTCCGCCGCGCGCGGCCCCGGGGACACGGTCCACCTCGTGCTGGAGCATGCCGGTGGCGCTTCGAGCACGGTGACCCTGAGCCTGACGGCCCCGCCCGCCGCGGCGGGGGCGGCCGTGGAACTGCGCGGCGAGGCCGGCGTGCGGCTGATGCCGCAGGCCACGGAGGGTCCGGTGCCGGCGCTGGTCCGGGCGGCGGACGCGTTGCTGACCGCCGCCCGGTCGGGCTCCCCGCACCCGTGCGACGCGGGGTTCGCGCTACGGGTCACGGAGCTGCTCACGCAGGCCGCGGCCCTGCTGGGCGGCACCGGGGCCACGACCGGCCGGCGCCCGTCCGGCGGGGGCGGGCCGTGGGTCAGCGGCCCGGTCCCCGCACCTGGAGGTTGAGGCGTTCCTTCACCACCGGGTAGCCCGCCTTGGTGAAGTTCTGGGCCATGGGGAAGTTCCCCCGGTCCGTGGCCGCGGCGATGAACCGCGCGCCCCGCTCGGCGAGGAAGTGCGTGCACTCGGCCAGCAGGTCGTAGGCGTAGCCGTGGCCGCGGTGTTCCGGCAGGACGCCGATGAAGCCGACGCACGGGCCGGAGGGGTTGTGCGCCGGGATGTGGATGCCGACCGGCTCGCCGTCCGGTATACGGGCGATCTGCCACCACTCGCGCGGTGAGGGGAACCAGCGGAAGACGTCGAGTTCCTCCTGGGCCGCCCGGTCGAGTCCGCCCTCGGCGACGGCCCGCAGGGCGTGGGCGTCCAGGGTGACGGAGTGGATGCGGCGCAGCGCGGCGAAGAACACCGCGTCGTCCGGCTCCGGGCCGAACCGCAGGCGTCCGGGCCGCGCGGGCAGCCCGTGCTCGGGTGTCCAGCGGTAGATGCGGCGCTCGGCGAGCAGTTCGTATCCGGCCGCGCGGGCCGCGGCGAGGCGGGTGTCGGCCGCGGCGCGCAGCGTGGGGTCGGTGCGCCAGCCGTCGGGCAGGTTCAGTTCGATCTCCGCCTGCCAGGGGGCGGTCCGCAGGAGCTGGGCTCCCGCCTCCTCCTCCCCCTCGGCCACGTCGAACCAGTTGAGGACGATCGGCGCGGTGTCGTCGGGGCCGCCCCACCAGGCGCCGCGGGCGACGACCGTGCCGTCGCGCAGGGCGACGCGCTTCCAGTCGGGGCGGTGCCGGGTGAGCCGGTGCCCTTCGGCGGCGCCGAGCGGGTCGGGCATGGCGTCGAAAAGGTGTGCGTCGCGCGCGTCGAGCGCGCGGATGACCGTGTCGGTCATGGATTCCTCCGGGATGCTGCCGCGTGGCGCGCTCCCGGTCGGTTCAGACGTGACACGCCGGGTCAACGGGGAGGGAGCGCTGGTGACATGAGAACTGCACGGCTGCCTCCTTCCGTCGATCTTGGGGCGTGGCGTCCCCACGGTACGGCTCCCCGGGCGGGTCGTCCACCGGTTTTCGTCGCCGGACCGGCAACCCCGACAGAGCGCTCTTCAGCCGCCACTTAAAGGAGCCTTAACAGTCGATTAAGCCCTCCGGGCACGGCAGGCGGTTCGCGCGGGATGACCCAAGTGCCGGGTGACGAACGGGACTTGGCGGACGTATGACCGGTTGGCCGAGGCGGGGGTCGTGCGTAGCATCGGGGCCCCGCGGCGGCGTCACGCGCGTTCTGAGAGCGCTCTCTCACGTCGTGTGTCGTCCGTGTCCCGCACCGGAGCACCACCATCCCCCCACAGGAGACCGCCACATGACACCCCGTCACCAGCGCCCGTACGGCCGTCGCACAGTCCTCTTCGCTCTCGGCGGTGCGGCGGTGGCCGCGCCCGTCGTCGCCGCGGTGGGGCCGCACGCCCTCGCGGGCACCACCTCGGGGTCCGGCACGAAGGCCGCCGCGGGCGCTCTGCCGCTGACGATCGTGAACAACAGCGGTGCCTTCGACAACGCGAACGTCCACGTCTACATCGTGGGCAACACGGACGGCAGGCAGGTACGGGTCACTCCCGAGGGCACCCTCGCGCCCATCGCCCTGTCGGACAACGGCCCCGACGGCTTCACCGACTACGCCCTCAGCCTGTCCGGCAGCGACGAGACCCGGCTGTCCCTGCCGTACATGTCCGGCCGGATCTACGTCGCGCTCGGCGGGAAGCTCAAGTTCAGGGCCGTCGCGGACGGCAACGGCAACGCCGTACTCCAGTACCCGGCGGGCTGGGTGTCCTCGGACCCGAACCACGGCGTGCTGCACGACTGCGCCGAGTTCACGTACAACGCGTCGGGCATGTTCTGCAACACGACCATGGTCGACATGTTCAGCGTCCCGCTCGCCATCCGGCTCACCGGCGCCAAGGACCAGACGACCGGCACGGTCCGCGAGGGCGGGCGCGCCGCCGTGTTCGCCGCCGTGAGGCAGGTCGAGGAGTTCTCGCACCTGGTGGTCGGCGACACCCGCGTCATCGCGCCCGGGCACGGCCTGGACGCCGGGCTGTTCCCGGCCGACTACTTCGCGCCGTACATCGACGAGGTGTGGAGCACGTACACCGGCAAGGACCTCACGGTCACCACGAACGCCGGGACGTTCACCGGGCGGGTGCGCGCGGACCGGTTCACCTTCGACGGCCCCGCCCGGGTGGGCTTCGACAAGCCGTCCACCCGGGACGTGCTGTTCTGCGACGGCAGGCTGGCCGCGCCCAACGACGGCACGACCGGTCCGGTGGCCGCCGTGCTCGGCGCGGGCTTCAACCGCACCACCCTGATCAGCCACCCGGCGCAGCCGGCCACCGACCCCGCGGCCTTCTACCGCACCGGCCTGACCAACCACTACGCCAAGGCGGTGCACGCGGCCACCGAGGACGGCAGGGCCTACGGCTTCGCCTTCGACGACGTCGCCGACTTCGCCTCGTACATCCAGGACACGGCCCCCACGGGCTTCCGGCTGACGCTCACCCCGTTCTAGGGCCCCATCGGGCCCCGAGCGGGGCGAGAGGGCGGACGGCAGGACGGCGCCCCGCGGAGATCCCGCGGGGCGCCGTTCGCGCGTGACGACGTCAGTCGTTCACGCAGGCGTCGGTGGTGGACGCGGATGTCACTTGTTGATGCAGACGTTGCCGAACGCCGGGTTGAGCAGCCCACCCACGTTGACCGTGTTGCCGCAGATGTTGGTCTGGATGTGGACGGGGATCTGGACGACGTTGCCGGAGAGGACGCCGGGGCTGTTCTTCGCCACGCCCACGATCGGCCCGTCGCCCGCGCTCGCCGTACCGGCGCACGCCAACAGCGCGGCGCTGGCAAGTCCGACCGCGGCCATCACACGGTTACGCATGGAAAACTCCTGTCACTCGCTGGGACACGTGACTCCACATAAACCCGCCTCCCGCCGACGCGACATCGGTGAGCGTCCGAACGGGGGGCGCCGGGCCCCGGCCGGCCGTCCCGGCGAGGTTTCCCGGCGGCCCGGGAAGGTACCCCTGCACGGACAGGGAGCGGTCGGCTCCAGCGCGGTCCCCGGGCTTTTCCGGATGCACGGTGCACTCCGCCGTTGAATGGTGATATCGGACCCGATGACCGCACCGGGGCCGCCCCAGCGATCCGGACCCGAGGAGCAGAGATCATGTCGACGACACAGCCCGACGCGTCCCGGCCGCCCGAGGACCGCACCACCCCGGACGGCCTGCTCCACGCCCGCACCGGCACCGAGGTGTCACCGGAGGACCTGGTACTGGCCGCGGGCCGGGACCTCACCCCCCGCAATCTGGAATGGGCCAAGCGCAAGCTGGCGGCGGAGGGCCCCGCGGCCCTCGACAAGCTGCTGCCCTGAGCCGGGTACCCGCACGCCGGGGAGCCCGCCGAGCCGTGCTCGGCGGGCTCCCCGGGCGCTACGGCCGTGGGACGGCGCGGGCCGGCCCGTGTCAGGCGTCCCGGTCGTCCGGCAGCGCCGTCTCGTCCTCCACGATGTGCATGGCCGCCTCCTCGGCGCCCGCGGCGCCGCCGTCGATGCCCACGTCGTCGGCGACGGTCTCCTTCGTGGTGTCCGGGTGCGCCCCCTCGTCGGGGGCCACCAGACGGCCGGCGCGGACCGTGCCCGCCTCGGGGTCGACCGGCTCGCCCTCGCCGCCCGGCAGGTCGCCCACGCCGTCCCCGACGGGCTCCGTGTCGTCGGGAACCTCCTGGGCGAGCCGCTGGTCGAGGGTCTCGCCCTCGTGCTGCTCGGCGGCGGTCGTGCCGTACTTGGTCACGCCGAGGGGCTTCTCCGGCGGGGAGTAGCCCTCGTCCAGCGTGTCGTCGTAGGTCCGTTCGTCGACGGCGTCCTGCATGTCGAGGGGCGCGGCGTCCTCCTGCTCCTCGTTGGTCCCGGTGGGCTGGTACGCGTCGTCCGCCATCGGTTCCGTGCCCATGTGTGCCTCCCTGGGGCGCTGCGTCGACTCGCATCGTTCGGTGGGTCCTGATCCGCGTTTCCCGATGCGCGGGCCCTAACCTCATCGATCACCTGGTGCCACGTACGCCCGCAGGCGCTCCAGCCGGTGTTCGGTCCAGTCTCGGGCATAGCCGGCCGGGGTGGCCCCGGGCAGGGTGAGGTGGGCGACCGGGATGCGGCGGGCGGTGCCCCGGATCTCCGCGTCGGTGGAGTTGGCGTTGTTGCCGCGGGTCGCGGCCGAGGCGCAGCCGGAGTAGTAGCCGAGGGGGATGGCCTCGTGCCCGGTGAGCAGGCAGGGCGGGCGGACGCCGAGCCGGTGCAGGTCGGCGGCGGCGCGGGTCCAGGCCTGGCGGTCGGCGGTGTTGCGGGCGACGGTGTGCGTGAGCACCGCGTACTGCACGGCCAGATGCCCGGCGAGGCCGATGGTGACCAGCGCCACGGCGGCTGTGCGCCACCGGCCGCGCGGCGCGGTGACCAGGTGCCGCAGCGCGTCCGCGACCGCGAGGGACAGCAGGGCGTAGGCGGGCAGCAGGAACCGGGGCGCCGCGTAGCCGATCATGAACAGGTACGGGGCGGCGGCGGTGGTGGCGCAGGCCAGCGGGACCAGGGTGCGCGCGGTGCGCCCCGCGCGGACCGCGACGGCGAGCCCGAGGGCGGCCAGCACCGGCAGCGCGAACCACCACAGCGCCACCGCCGGGTGCGGCAGCGGTCCCACGCAGGGGCGGCACAGCGCCCGGCCGCCGAGGCTGCGCATCTGGTCGTCCACGGCGAAGTACCAGCCGAGGTGGCCCTGGACGCGGGAGGCCTCGTTCAGGCGCTCGGCGAGGCCGCCGAAGCCGGCGTAGGCCTCGATCACCCACGGGAGGGCCCCGGCCACGAGTCCCGCGACGAGCGGGAGAAGGGTTCGCCGGTGGCGGGCGGTGACGGCGAGGGCGAGCAGCGGAACCGTCACCCACACGGCGTCCGTGGGCCGCATCAGAGCCATGAGGAGCGCGCCGCCGCCGACGCCCCACAGGGCGGCGCGGTGGTCGCGGGCCCGCAGGAAGCAGCCGACGCAGACCAGGGCCCCGAAGGCGACCCAGAGGTTGGGCATGGCCTGCGGGCCGTAGAACAGCGTCACCCACAGGGTGGCGAACAGCGCGCCCGCGGCGGCCAGCACGCGGGCCGGGAACAACCCGCGCCAGGCGCGCAGCGCGAGGTAGAGGCCGATGCCGGAGAGCACGGCGAGGTAGACGCGCAGCAGTTCGGTGGAGGTCGACCAGGACGCGACGGGCGCCACGAGCAGCGTGACGCCGCGGGAGCGCGGCGCGCTGAAGAACGCCGCCGGGGCCTGCGGGCTGATCTGGCTGACGTACACGGTCTCGTCCCAGCCGAGGCCGAAGCCGGGGCGTACGAGGACCAGCTGGGCCAGTGTGAACAGGCCGGCCACCAGTATGAGCAGGCGGGTGCCGTGCTCCCGGCTGGGCGCGCCCGGCCCGGTCGCCGGTGCGTGTCGTCGCATACCCACGAGGATGGCGTCGGTGCCGCCGGTCATCGTCCGCCTCTCTGCCGCATGTCGCCGATTTTCCGGCCTTTCCGCCGGAGTGGGGGGATTTCCGGGGGAATCACCGCCACATTAATCACGCGGTGAGGGGCGCGTCGCGCGGGATTCGGCCACCTGCCCGGCGGCCCGCCTGCGGCTCGCGGGATTCCTGGCGGGTGTGCCGGGTGACAGACTCTGCGTGTGCCGCTGACTTTCGACGATCTCCTCAGCCGGGCCCGTGCCCTGCCCCGCGCCGGGCGGCGCGCGGTCCTCGGTGTCACGGGCAGCCCCGGCGCGGGCAAGACGACGCTCGCCGAGCATCTGGTGCGGGCGCTGAACGGGGACGGCGAGCCGTGGGTCGCGCATGTCCCGATGGACGGTTTCCATCTGGC
The DNA here is from genome assembly GCF_040682395.1 of Streptomyces sp. NPDC051207. Taxonomy (NCBI): domain Bacteria; kingdom Bacillati; phylum Actinomycetota; class Actinomycetes; order Kitasatosporales; family Streptomycetaceae; genus Streptomyces; species Streptomyces sp. NPDC051207. The sequence goes on from NZ_JBFBAX010000017.1 coordinate 34,901, forward strand.
GGACGCCGAGCTGGACCGTCTCGGCCGCCGCGGCCGCAAGGGCGCCCCGGACACCTTCGACGCGGCCGGGTACGCGGCCCTGCTCCGGCGGCTGCGCGAGGACCCGTGCGACGACGTGGTGTACGCGCCCGCCTTCGAGCGGGTCCTGGAGCAGCCGGTCGCGGGCGCCGTGCCGGTGCCGCCGACCGCCCGGCTGGTCGTGACGGAGGGCAACTACCTGCTGCTGGGGACCGGCGCGTGGGCGCGGGTGCGGGCGCAGCTCGACGAGGTGTGGTTCTGCGAGCTCGACGAGGAGGAGCGGGTCCGGCGGCTGGTCGCCCGGCACGAGGAGTTCGGCAAGGGCCACGACGAGGCGGTGGCCTGGACGCTGGGCACCGACCAGCGCAACGCCGGCCTGGTCGCCGCGACCCGGGACCGTGCCGACCTCGTGGTGCCGCCGACCGCGCTGCCGCGACTGGACGCCCGCGCCTGACGGGGTTGTTCGGTGCGGGGCAGACGCCCGCCGGTCACGCCCGCCCGGGGTCCGGCAGGCCGTCGGCGCTGACGTGCGACATGACGGCGCTGGCCACGCGGTAGCGGCCGTTGGGCACGTGCGGCGACCGGGTGACGTGCACCGTGAGGGGGCCCGGCCACATGTATCCCTGGCGTTCGCCGTGCCGGGCCAGGCTGTCGGTGAGCACCTGGCCCACCCGGCTGCCGCGTCGCGCGAGTTCGTCGTGCACGCAGTGGTGGAGTTCGACGGCGTACACGTTGGGTGCCATCTTGCGGCCCTCGCCGCAGACCACGGCGTTGCTGTCGCACTCCTCCCGCAGCGCGTCGAGGAGTTCGACCGGCTCCTTGTCCAGGAGCCGGGCCCACAGGGCCTCCCATCGGTGTTCCAGGGCCTGTTCCAGCGCGGTGAGCGCGCTCATGTGGTTGTCTCCTGCCGCTGTCGTCCGCTTCCTCGCACCGGTCTACTTCTCGTCGTAGTCGTCGGGCCGTACCCGGGCCTCCTCCAGCGCCTCGCGCAGGGTGCGGCCGGTGCCGCCGGGCGGGCGGTTCGCGTCCTCGGCGCGCTCCTGACGGCCTGTCCGGTCGCGGCGGCCGTCCAGGACCTCGTCGGTGGCGCCGGTCTTCGCCCGGTTCTCCTCGGGGACCGTCATGACGGTGACTCCTTGGGGTCGCGTTCGGGTCGTGTCGGGGTCGTGTGCGGATCTTCCCCGCCCGGGTTCCCGTCCGGCCCGCGCCTATCCCCCGTGCCCCGGCCGTCGCCGCCGTACCGCGGGCCCGGTCACCGCCCCTGGTCAGCGCGGTCGGTGAGCTATGTTGAGCGCTGTGGGAGACGAAGGAGGCGCACCGGTGCCATCGCCGCAGCAGGCACGCGCACAGGCGTCCGCGATCACCTCGGGAAGGACCGCTCCCGTGGCGGAGCCCTCCCCGACCTCCCGGCTGCGCGCCCTGTTCGACCAGCCACGGCTCTCCCCCGGACAGCGGCGCATCGCCCAGTACCTGATCGAGCACCTCACCGAGGCGGCGTTCCTGTCGATCACCGACCTCGCGGACCGGGTGGGGGTGAGCCAGCCGTCGGTGACGCGGTTCGCCTCGGCCGTCGGCTTCAGCGGCTACCCGGCGCTGCGGGAGCGGCTCCAGGCGATCGCGCTCGGCACCCTCGCGGGCGGCCCCGGCGAGGAGAACCGCGCCAACGAGCTGCAGGCGGCCGTCGACGCCGAGATCGAGAACCTGGAGAACCTGCGCCGGGACCTCGCCGACCCCGACCGGGTCATCGACGTCGGCCGCAAGCTGTCCGGGTCGGTGCCGCTGACGGTCCTCGGCCTGCGCATCTCCGGGTCGCTCGCCGAGTACTTCGCCTACGCCGCCCGCCGCATCCACCCCGACGTACGGCTGGTCACGCGCGGCGGAACCGTCGCCTACGACGCGCTGCTGCAGTCCCGGGAGGCGGGTGGCACCTGGGTGCTGGCGTTCTCCCTGCCCCGGCACGCCCACGAGACGCTGGGCGCGGTGCGGGTCGCGCGGCGGGCCGGGCTCAAGGTGGCCCTCGTCACCGACCTGGCGCTCGGCCCGATCGCGGACGAGGCCGACGTGACCTTCGCCAGCGGGACGGGCTCCCGCCTGGTGTTCGACTCGTACGCGGCACCGGGCGTGATGTGCGCGGCGCTGCTCCAGGCCATGACCGACGCCGATCCGGAGCGGACGCAGGCGCGGCTGGAGGAGTACGAGCAGATCGCCGACGAGCACCGGTTCTTCCTCGGGGACTGAGCGGGTTCTTCCTCAAGGACTGGGCGGGCGCGGGCCGTTGGGCTCTCGGGCGTCCCCTCTGTACGGGCCTGCACCGACAGCGCGACGCTTTACGGCACGCATGAATGTTTTCATGCTTCTTGCCAAGTCGACGGCATATATAAATACTGCTCCCGCTGCATGAACACCCGCCGCCGACTCCTACCCGCCCCGGCGCTCCGGGTGTTCGTCCGGGCCCCCGCCTGTGCGGGAGCCCGTGGCGGTCCCGGTCATCCCCTAGGCCGGGGCCGCCCCCCGCCCCGTCGCCCCCCGACGCCGCCGCACCACCGGAAGCGATGATCATGCCCCTGACGTCCACGCGCACCAGCCAGGACTGGCCCTGCCAGGTCAAGCCCCCCGGCAGCTACGACTGGGAGCGGTCGGCGGTCAGGTGGCTGCGCGAGCTGGTGCCCGCGCGCTACGGCGGCTATCCCGCGCTGATGCGCCACCCCGTGCTGCTCGCCCGGCACGCGCAGATCCAGGTCGAGCACGAGATCCGGGTGGCCCGCACCGCCCTGCAGACCGCGCGGGCCGACCTGCCCCGGCTCGGCCTCCACGAGTCCGTGATCGAACACACGATCAAGTTGTACGCGGCCGAGGTCCGCCAGCTCCAGCACATCGCGCGCAGTGTCCGCGCGGTCACCCGGGCGCTGACGGGACCGGACTCAGGCCGCTGAGCTGCGCGATTGCGATCCGCGGGCCGAGGTCGGTCACGCCCGACGACGCGCCCGGCAGGGGAACATTACGTGTGGGTAAGCCGGGCAACGAACCGGGATGCGTGTGCGATGCTCAAGCCGTGACGAGCGAGCCCACCCGCCCGGCCGAGTCCGGTGTCGCGCCGGACACGGTCGCGCTGGCCAAGGTGGTCGCCAGGCAGCGGGCCGAGATGGAACGGCTGCGCGAGCTGGCGGCGACCTCGGCTGTCCTGGAACGGGCGGTGGGCGCGGTGATGGCCGTGAGCGGCTGCTCCCCGGACGCCGCGCGCGACACCCTGGTGCAGCGGGCCAAGGCGGCGAACCGGACGCTGCTGGAGGAGTGCTGGATCGCGCTCGGCAGCCTGGTCCCGCCACTGACCGGGGCGCAGGCCTCCGGTTCCGCCGGGCCCGTTCCCCAGGTCCCCGCGGTGTCCGGGCCCGACGTGCCCGGCGAGGCCGCCTCCCCCGGCGACGTGGCCGCCGCTCTGGGACGCCTCGGCCGGGCCCTCGTACGGGTCGGCGGTCCGCAGGAGCTCGCCGAGTGCCTGCTGGATCACCTCGCGCCGAGCACCGGCGCCGACACGGTCGTGCTGTATGCCCGCCGGCCCTCCGGAGCACTGGAGCTGATCGGGCACGCCGGCATCGGCGACCCGCACGCCGACCAGTGGAAGCATGTGCCGCCGCTGGCCGGGTTCCCGGCGTTCGACGCCCTGCGGGACCGCGAGCCGCGCTGGGTGGAGGACACCGGCGCCGACCGCGACGACCCCCGGCTGCCCGTCGGGCAGCCGCCCTGGCGCCGCCGCTCCCAGGCGTGGCTGCCGGTGCCGATGCCGAACGCGGACGACGTGTGCGTCGGCGTGCTCCGCCCGCACCCCGGCGTCTTCACGCCCCGCCACCGCGAGCACCTGCGCGGCGCCGCCCTGCTGTGTTCCGGCCCGCTGCGCCTGTTCGGCCCCCGCCAGGGGGACACCACCACCGGTGACACCGCCGAGGCCGCCCTGCGCTCCCTGTTCGACGCGCTGCCGGTCGCGGCGATGCTGCTCACGCCGCTGCGCTCGCCGTCGGGACGCGTCGAGGACTACCGCATCGACGCCGTGACCTCGCATGCCGCCGACATCGTCGGCCGCGCGGGCGACGAGCTGACCGGACGGCGGCTGCTGGAGTGCTGCCCGGCCATGGGACGCGAGCCGGTGTGGCGCGGCTGCCTGCGCACCCTGACCACCGGGGAGCCCCACGAGGGCGCCCCCTTCGCGTACCAGGAGGTCGTGGCGGGCGTCGCCGAGCTGTCCACGTACGCGGTCCGGGTGACGCGGCTGGGTGACCGGCTGGTCGTCACCTGGCTTCGGCACGACGCCTCCGACCTGCAAGAACAGCGGCTGGCGGATCTGCAGCGGCTGGGCAGCGTGGGCTGGGCGGACTGGAACCTGGTCACCCAGGAGGCCGCCTGGTCGTCCCAGGTCTTCACCCTGTTCGGCCGGGAACCCGCGCACGGCCCCGTCCGTCTCGCCGAACTGTCCGACCTCGCGCTGCCCGAGGACGCCCCGGCGCTGGCACGGGCCGTCGAGGCGCTCCAGGCGGAGGGCCGGCCGTTCGACCTGCCGGTCCGGGTCAGGGCGGCGGGCGCCGTACGGCACCTGCGCATCGTCGCCGAGGCGGTCGAGGACATGAGCGGCACGCCGGTCGAGGTGCACGGCGTCGTGCAGGACCTGACCGCCCGGCGCCGGGTGGAGCTGGCCCTGGTGGAGAGCGAGCGGGCCATCCTGTCGCAGCACGACGTGCTGCGCGCCGAGCGCACCCTGGCGGCCCGCCTCCAGCACGCGCTGCTGCCGCTGCCGAAGCGGTCCATGCGGCTGGCGGGGCTGCACGTCGACGTCGCCTATCTGCCCGCGCAGTCCGGCGTGAACGTCGGCGGCGACTGGTTCTCGGCGATCGAGCTGCCGGACGGCGAGGCCCTGTTCGTCGTCGGCGACGTCGCCGGGCACGGCATCGACGCCGTGGCCACCATGGCCCAGCTCCGCTTCACCGCCAAGGGCATGGTCATCACGGGTTCGTCGCTGACCGGCGCGCTCGCCCGGCTCAACAGGCTGCTGCTGCACTCCCACGACTCGCACGGCACGGCGACCATGGTCCTGGCCTGCTACCGGGCCCAGGCGCGCCGGCTGGTCTGGGCGCAGGCCGGTCACCCGGCGCCGCTGCTGCTGCGCGACGGCCAGGCACGCTTCCTGGAGCGGCCGAGAGGCGTGCTGCTCGGGGCGAGCCCCAGCCCCGTCTTCGAGGAGGGCGAGTGCCTCCTGCGGCCCGGTGACCGGGTGCTGATGTACACGGACGGCCTGGTCGAGCGGCCCGAGGAGCCCATAGACCGGGGCCTGCAAAGGCTCGCCCGGGCCGTCGAGGCACACGCGGACCACACGGACTCCGCGCTGGAACCGGTGCTCGCGGCGATGCTCGAAGAGGAGCGGCGCGACGACGTGTGCGTGCTCGACATCCGGGTCCCGGACGACGGCCCTGCCGACGCGCTGCCCCAGTAGGCCGATTCCGCCCACCAGGGGGTTCTCAGTCGACCGGGTGCCCCGGCGTGATGTCCAGGGCGTCCGCCAGGCGCAGCAGCCGGCCCTCGCCGGGCTCCCGCCCGCCCCACTCCACCGGGTCGAGGACGAAGCCGACGTGGTCGCCGCCCCCGGCGCGCAGCACCACCCGGCCGACGAACCAGGCCGCAGCGTCCTCCAGTACGACGGCCCCGCCGTACCCCTCACGCCAGCCGACCCGCGCGAATTTGTCCTCCCGGTCCCCGGTGTGTCCGCCGAACACCTCGGCCAGGCCGTGCTGGTCCGGGGTGAGGAGGTGGACGGCCAGCACGTCGGCGCGGCGGGCCACCCGATAGGTGCGGTTGACCTCGGACAGCCACACCACGAACCGCACGGGATCGAGGGAGCACTGCGAGGCGAAGCCGACCAGGCAGCCGCCCCGCTCGCCGCCCGCCGAGGCCGTGACCACGCACATGTCGGGGTTCAGCCACCCCGTGAACGCGTCCATGTCCGCCATGCCGCCGCCGTCCCCTTCCCGTGCCCGGTCGCTTCCGCCTGCCGGGTACCCGTCCGGCTCGGCACGGCACCTTCGGCCGTGCCGTCCCGGCCCGGGGCCCGGGGTGCGCAGTCAGCCCGCCGCGAGGAAGCGGTGCAGGGAGGCCCGCAGCGCGGCGACGAAGGCGTCCCGCCGGGTGTCGTCGAGGGCGTCCAGGGACAGGTACGGGTTGAGGTCCTCCAGCTCGACCAGCAGCAGTTCGCCGTCGGGCGCGCGGCAGGCGTCGACCCGCTGGATGCCGTGGTCGATGCCGTTCCAGTCGATGAAGCGGCGCGCGAACTCCAGGTCCGCCGCGGTCGCTTCGTAGGGCCGCAGCTCCCAGCGCCGGCCAGGATCCGGCGCGTACAGGGCGTACTGGAAGTCGTGGTCAACGTAGTAGAACGAGACCTCGTAGGCGAAGTCGACGCGCGGCTGCACGAGGACCTCGCCGCGCACCTCGTCCCGCACGCGGTCGGCGGGGACGATCCGCAGGCCGATGGAGTCGGCGCCCAGCTTGGGCTTGACGACGTACTGGTCCGCCGCGGGCAGCCGGTCGAGGTCCTCGGCGCGGTCGACGGTGGGGATGACGGGGTGTCCCGCGGCGGTCAGGTCGAGCAGGTACTGCTTGCCGGCCATGTCGGCGCGCCCGGAGAGCTGGTTGTAGACGCGGGTACCGCGCTCGGCCGCACGCGCGCGGAACGCGGCGTACGCCTCCTGGTGGTCGAGCACGGGCCCGCTGTTGCGCACGACCACGGCGTCGAAGGCGTCCATGAGGGCGACGGCGTCCCGTGGGTGGCACAGGGCGAGGCCGAAGTCCTCGCGCAGGCGGGCGGTGAGGAAGATGTCCTCGTCGCAGTAGCGGCGCCCGCGGGCCGGATAGGCCAGGTCGGTGACGTACAGGAGGCGGGGGCGGGCGTGCGGCATGCGGGGCTCCTCGGCGGTGACTGGGGAGATCGTATGCGACCCGGTCCGCCGTCATGGCCTCACCGAAGGTACTGAGTTCCCTCACAGGGCAGCACTGAGTGCCATCGGGGCCGGGCAGGTGCTACGTTCCCGTTCATGAGCTCCAGCAGTGCGGCGCCCCGCCGCGGCGAGAAGGCGGCGGCCGGGAAGCCGCCCATGCGGGACGCGCTGGTCGCGGCGGCCTTCCAGCTGTTCCTGGAGCGCGGCTACGAGCAGACCACGGTGGACGACATCGTGGCGCTCGCCGGAGTCGGACGCCGGTCGTTCTTCCGCTACTTCCCCTCCAAGGAGGACGTGGTCTTCCCCGACCACGAGCGGTGCCTGGCGGACATGACGGCGTTCCTCGCGTCCGGCGGCCACGAGGACGAGCCGGTGGCGCGGGTCTGCGAGGCGGCCCGGCTGGTGCTGGGCATGTACGCCGAGAACCCGTCCTTCTCGGTGCAGCGCTACCGCCTCACCAAGCGGGTGCCCGGGCTGCGCGCGTACGAGCTGTCGGTGGTGTGGCGGTACGAGCGCGCCCTCGCCGAGTACCTGCGCGGGCGGTTCGCCGGCCGGCGGGACGGCACGCTCCAGGCGGACGTGATCGCGGCGGCGGTCGTGGCGGCGCACAACAACGCCCTGCGGTCCTGGCTGCGTTCGGACGGCCAGGGGGACGCGAGTGCCGCGTTCGACCACGCGGTGGGGTACGTGCGGTCCGCGTTCGGCGCTCCGGCCGCGCCGCCCGCCGACGAGCGGCCCGAGGACGTGGTGATCGTGGTCTCCCGGCGCGGGGCGCCGCTGTGGCGGGTCGTCCAGGAGATCGAGACCACGCTCGCCGGGGACTGAGCGGCGCTTCGCACAGGGCCGATCCCCGGCGAATATGGGGTACCGAGTGCCTTTACGAGTGACACTCAGTGCCATACCCTGTGGCTGTGCACGGTGGCACGGCGAACCGGGCACGCGCGTGCCCGGCTGTCCGCGCACGCGGGATTCCGGCGAGTGCAGGGAGTTGACAGCGTGTACCACCACTCAGGAAACGCCACTCAGCAGGCAGCCGGCTCCGCGACGGGCGTCCTCGCACCCGAGGCCCCGGACAAGGACGCGATCCTCTTCCAGCGCTGCGCCTGGTGCGGCACCGCCATGTACCACCGGCTGCTGTGCCCGGTGTGCCGCGGCAGCGACCTGCGCACGGAGCGCAGCGCGGGCACCGGCACGGTCCGCCACTCCACGGTGGTGCACCGCAACACGCCCGCCGCGCGCAATGTGTCGCTGATCGAGATGAGCGAGGGCTTCGTGGTGCGCGGCCGGGTGATGGGCCCGCCCATCGGCATCCACAGCGGGGACCGGGTACGGCTGTCCACCGCCAAGGACCCGGTGCGGGGCGAGCCGGTCTTCCAGCTCGTCGACGAGCCGTACCGCGCCTGGACCTGACGGGGCCCGCCGCGGGTCAGCCGGTCAGGGTGACCCGGATGCCGACGGTGCCCTTCAGTCCGCGGCGCAGCCTGCTGCCGAACAGGCTGAGGCGGCCGACGAGCCCGTACTTGCGGGCGATCAGTTGCCGGTAGCGGGCGACCGTGGCGTCGTCCACGATCTCGGCGGTGGCCGGGTGCTGCTCGCCGGTCGGGTTGCCGCGCAGGTCGCAGGGGCCCGCGAGGACGTCGGCGCGGGCCCGGATCCGCTTCACCTTCCACGAATCGGCGGCCGTCCACACGCCGAGCGCGTCGCCGTCGCGCACCGCCCACACCGGCGTGGCCACCGGGGTGCCGTTCTTGCGGTAGCTGGTGAGGAGCAGGTACTTCCCGGCAGCGAGCCGGTCGAGCAACGCGTCGTCCATGGCGGGCAGTCTAGGGGGGTGGCCCGCTCACGACTCCCCCTCGGCCGCCGCCGCCATGCGCCGCACCGCCTCCGTGAGGATGCCGGGCGACGTGGCCAGGTTGAGGCGTACGTGGCCCGCGCCGCCGGTGCCGAAGGGCAGCCCCGAGCTGAGGGCCACTTTGCCGCGGCGCAGGAACACCTCCGCCGGGTCGTCGCCGAGGCCGAGGGCACGGCAGTCCAGCCAGGCGAGGCAGGTCGCCTCGCCGGGACGATGGGCGACGGCGGGCAGGTGCGCGGCCAGCAGCCCGGCGAGCAGCCGCCGGTTGGCGTCCAGCCCGGCCAGCAGGGCGTCCAGCCACGCGGTGCCGTCCCGCAGGGCCGCCGTGTGGGCGAGGACGCCGACGTGGCTCGGGCCGTGGCTCACCTCCTCGGGCAGCCGGGCGAGATCGGCCGCCGCGCCGGGTCCGGCGACGGCGAGGGCGGCCTTCAGACCGGCCAGGTTCCACCCCTTGGACGCCGACATCAGCGACAGGCCGCGCTCGGCACCCGGCACGCTCAGGTACGGCACGAAACCGGGCCCGGCCGTGACGAGCGGGGCGTGGATCTCGTCGGCGACGACGCGGACGCCGTACCGCTCGGCGAGAGCGGCGACGGCGGCCAGCTCGGCGGCGGTGTGCACGGTGCCGGTCGGGTTGTGCGGGCTGCACAACAGGTAGGCCGCCCGGCCCCCGTGGGCGACGGCCGCCGCGAAGGCCTCCTCCAGGGCGGCGGCGTCGAGCCGTCCGTCCGCCCCGAGCGGCGCCTCCACGACCCTGCGGTCCATGTGCTCCACGAACGGGAAGAACGGCGGGTACACGGGCGGGTTGACAACGACCGGGTCGCCGGGTCCGGTGACCAGCTTCAGCATCTCGACCACGCCGAGCATCACGTCGGGCACGATCGCGGTGCGCTCCACAGCGATCCCCTCCCAGCCCCACCGCTTCTCGGCGAACCCGGCCAGGGCCTCGGCGTAGGCCGTCCCGGCCGGGTAGCCGGTGTCGCCGAGCGCGAGGGCGTCGGCGACGGCGCGGACGGCCGGTTCGGCGAGCGGCACGTCCATCTCGGCCACCCACAGCGGCAGCACGTCGTCCGGGTAGGTGCGCCACTTCATGCTCGTACGGCGCCGGAGGTCGTCCAGGCCGAGCGCGCACAGCGGATTGGGTTCACCGGACATCTCGTGCGGGGTCCTGGTCATGAACACACGATAGGGACCGTGGCGGTGGCGCGGAATCACGCGTGCGGGCCGCCGGACGGGGCGGGCGGGGCGCCGGTGGCGGGTGACGGAAGACGCCGAAGACTCGTCAGAGATCAACTCGGGGGTCTAAATTGCTGTTTGTCCGCGCACGTCACCACCCCGGGAGTTCCCGTGACCGAGAACCCGCCGGCCGAGCAGCACGCCCAGCGGCCGCTGCTCGACCGCATCAACACCTCGCAGCCGCACACGGCCCGCATCTGGAACTACTGGCTCGACGGCAAGGACAACTACGAGGTCGACCGTGCGGCCGGCGACCAGATACGCCAACTGCACCCGGGCATCGGTGAGTACGCCCGCGCCGACCGGCTGTTCCTCGGCAGGGCGGTGCGTCACCTCGTCGCCGAGGCGGGCATCCGCCAGTTCCTCGACATCGGCACCGGGCTGCCCACCGCCGACAACACGCACGAGGTCGCCCAGCGCATCGCGCCGGACTCCCGGATCGTCTACGTCGACAACGACCCGCTGGTGCTCACCCACGCCCGCGCGCTGCTCACCAGCTCCCCCGAGGGCCGCACCGACTATCTCGACGAGGACCTGCGCAACGTCGACGCGATCCTCGAACACGCGGCGCGGACCCTGGACTTCACGCAGCCCGTCGGGCTGATGCTGCTGGGCGTGGTCATCTTCCTGCGGGACGACGAGGACCCCTACGGCGTGGTGCGGCGGCTGGTCGACGCGCTGCCGCCGGGCAGCCACCTGGTGCTGTCGCACACCATCACCAGCCCGTCGATGCCCGACGTGGACGAGGCGGTCACGTTCTGGAACGAGCACGGCACTCCGAAGCTGACCCAGCGCACGCCCGAGGACGTCGCCCGCTTCTTCGACGGCCTGGAGCTGCTGGAGCCGGGGGTCGTGTCCTGCTCCCGCTGGCGTCCGGAGCCCGAGGACGGTCCCGAGCCGGCCGAGGTGGCCATGTACTGCGGAGTGGGCCGCAAGGGCTGAGCGGAACGCTGAACGAGCCGGGCCGTGTCGGCTTCGGACGGGCCCCGCGGCGGTCGACGTGGGGCCGGTCGGCCGGGCGTGAGCGGGACGGTGGCCGCCACGGCGCCGGCCGGCCCCCCACCGGGTGAGGTGCTCGTCCAGCAGGGCCAGGCAGGCGACGCCCGCGCCGGCGAGCAACCCGTCGGCGGCCTCGGCGCGGTCCGGCGGAGCCACCGGGTGCCGGCCACAGCGCGGGCACCGTGACAGCGATGCCCGCCCAGGCGAGGGCGCCGGGCCGGCCGCCAAGCAGGAAACCCCCGCAGAGCACGGACAGGACGACGCCTGTGACGGCGCTCACCGGCACGACGACGCTCATGGCGCCCCGGCCCAGCCCCGGTCGAGGGCCGGCCAGGCGGTGCCGCTGTCGACGCCGGGCAGCGCGCCCCACATCAGGTCCGCGGGGCGCGCGGCGCCGGCCGGCACGAGGAGGGCGGCCAGACAGGCGAGCAGGAGCCCGCCCACCTGACCGAGGAAGGTGACGGCCGTGCAGGAGACACGTCCGGACAGCAGGCCGCCGACGAAGTCGACGACGCCGTAACAGACGGCCGGGGCCAGTGCGAGGAGGGCACCATCGGGTGACGGAGTGCCCAGGGACGAGGATGCGATGCGCGGGGGCGACTGCGGCACTCAGGCCGCGGACACCCGCTGCGGGGCCGCGGAGGCCCATTCCAGGACGAGGCGCTGGTACTCCTCGCGCTGTTCGACGCTGAGTGTCCCGCCCGACCTGAGCCACAGGGCCCGGATCTCCTCGTTGACCTCGTCAGCCGATCGCTCGGAGGTAGGTTCAACAGTGGTGGACATGCTGTGAAGCATACGGCGCCAGAGGTGAAGGCGACGTGAGTAAGCACCCGCAAAAGGTGCATACCGGACCGTGTCCCTGCTCACGTCCGCCCGGGCCGCCCGGAGAGGCAGTTCCCCGCCGCGACCGGGGAGTTCACACCCGTCCGGCGCCCCGCCGTCCCCGGCCGGGCGCCGGACGGGCCGGGTGCCGGTCAGGTGCCCGGCTTGCGGCCGTACACGTACACGTCGTCGCCGTTCTTCAGCAGCGACCAGTACTTCTTGGCGGCGGTGGTGGTCATGTTGACGCAGCCGTGCGAGCCCGGCGGGTTCCACATGCTGAGGCCCGCCTGGTGGAAGGCCTGCCCGCCGTCGAAGAACTGGCTGTACGGCATCGGCACGTCATAAATGGTCGAGACGTGGTCGATGTTGCGCCAGTAGATCTTCTTCAGGCCGGTGCGGGTCTCGTAGCCGTCGCGTCCGGTGCGGACCGGGACCGGGCCGTACACGAGCCTGCTGCCGTCCTGGATCCAGCTCAGCTGGAGGGTGAGGTTCACGCAGGCTATGCGGCCCTTGTTCACCGGGCACGCGCCGTTCTTGTTGGGGTTCGTCCCGACGGCCCGCTGCTTCAGCATCAGGTCCATCACGCCCCAGGTGATGGGCCCGGCATAGCCGATGTTGGGACGGATGCCGTGCTTGTTCTGGAATGCCTGGATCGCCTGGCAGTCGGCCGTGGACTGCTTGCCGTCGACCGGCCGGCCCAGGAACTTCTCCACCTGCTTCTGGTACGGGCCGGCCGTCGTGGTGCAGCTCGCGGCCTGCGCTGGCGCGGTGCCGAGCGCCAGTGTGAGCGGTGCCACCAGCGCGGTCACCCCGACGGCCACGACTGCTCGTCTGCGTGTGTCCCCCATGACTGGTCATTCCTTTCGCGCGGAGTGCTCGCAGCGTCTGTCTGCGACATCTGCCAACTAGACCGGAGTTCGGCGCCCTCGGTTGTGGTCGCGCGGGGGCCGGTACGAAACGGTGACACTGCGCGGCCGCGACCTCACTCCCCGGCCCGCTCGACGGCCGCGCGGAACCCGGTGTTGACGGCGGTGAGCCCGCCGTCGACACACAGGGACGCGCCGGTGATCCAGGCCGCGTCGCGGGAGGCGAGGAAGGCGACGGCGGCGGCGATGTCGTCGGGTTCGCCGACCCGGCCCAGCGGATACAGCTCGCGGACCGCCTCCAGCTGGGCGTCGCGCCCCTCCCACGCCGTGGTGCGCACCGTGCCGGGCACCACCAGGTTGACACGGACACCCCGGGCGGCGGCGTGCCCGGCGAGGGTGCGGGTGAGGGAGGCGAGGCCGGCCTTGGCGGCGCTGTAGGCGTGGTTGCCGAAGTCCTGCAGCCCGTTGACCGAGCCGATGGAAACGATCGCGCCGCGCCCGGAGGCGGCCAGGTGCGGCAGGGCGGCGCGGCAGCAGCGGTAGGCACCGGTCAGGGTGAGGTCGAGGTCGCGCGCCCACGTCTCGTCGGGCTCGTCCTCGAAGCGCGGGGCGTCGCGGGTGCAGTGGTAGGCGTTGTTGACCAGGACGTCGAGCGTGCCGAAGGTCTCGACGGCGCGGGCGACGGCCGCCTCGACGGAATCCCGGTCGGCCACGTCGCAGGGGAACGCCTCGGCGGCCAGGCCGTGTTCGCGCAGCCCGTTCGCGGTCTTCTCGGCCGCGCTCAGGTCCACGTCGGTCACCAGCACCCGCGCCCCCTCCTCGGCGAACCGCCGCGCGGTGGCGGCGCCGATCCCGCGGGCGGCGCCGGTGACGAGAACTCCGTGGCCTGCAAAGCGTGTCGTGTCGGTCATGGGCCGACGGTACTGGCCCGGTGATCCGAACGGCAGAGGGCCGGCAGCGGGTGGCTTCCAGCGGTCCTCAGCGGTACCCGGTGGTGTCCGCCGGCCGGCCCGCGTCCTGGACCTCGACCAGGTAGCGCCAGGCGTCGGGGCGGCTGCCGTCGAGGTCCGTGAACCCGTACTCCTGGGCGAGCCCGCCGCTGGACAGCGACCTGCCGTTCCAGCGCGCCACCTCCGGGTCGGCGGCGAGGGCCGCCACGGCGCGGCCGACGTAGTGCGGGGTCTCGGAGATGGCGAAGTGCGGGACGCGCTCCAGGGCGTCGCGCCAGTTGTCCTCCCGCACGCCGAAGGTCTCCAGCATGATCTCCGAGCGCAGCCAGCCCGGTGTGAGCGCGACGGCGGTGGCGCCGCGCGGGCCGAGTTCGTGGCCGAGGGCGAAGGCCATGCGCAGCACGGACGCCTTGGCGAGGTCGTAGAAGAAGTTCACGCGGTAGGTGTCGCGGTTGTACTCGGCGGTGCCGTCGGTGACTTCGACGACCAGTCCGCCGGGGCTGCGCAGCAGCAGGGGCAGCGCGTGGTGGCTGGTGATCGCGTGCGTCTCCACGGCGAGGCGGAGCAGCCGCAGTCCCTTGTCGAGGTCGTGCTCCCAGACGGGGGTGTCCCACTGGAAGAGGTGCTCGCCGCCCCAGATGTCGTTGACGAGGACGTCGAGCCGGCCCTGCTCGTCGGCGATGCGGTCCACGAGGGCGCGGACCTGCCCGGCTTCGAGGTGGTCGGTGGGTACGGCGATGCCGTGCCCGCCGGCCGCGGTGACGAGGTCGGCGGTGTCCTCGATGGTCTCGGGGCGGTCGTACTCGGAGCGCCGCTCGCGCGTGGTACGGCCGGTGACGTACACCGTGGCACCGGCCGCGCCCAGTTCGGCCGCGATCCCCCGTCCGGCGCCGCGTGTCGCCCCGGCGACCAGCGCGACCTTGTCCTTCAGCGGCAGTGACATGTCCGACCTCCCGTATCCGGTGTGGCGGTCGCCCGTCGGCGGGCGACCGCCGCCTGCGGTGACCTTCGTCGTCCGAGGATGGCGGGTAAGCCGGACATCTCCTGTCGCCTTTCCGGACGCGTCGCCCGGCCGGTGGGGTCAGTGCCCGCGCGCGATCCATTCCTCGATGTGCGGTGCCTCGGCGCCGATGGTGGTCGCGTCGCCGTGGCCGGTGAGGACGTTCGTCCCGGGCGGCAGGGTGAGCAGCCGGTCGCGGATCGAGTCGATGATGGTCGGGAAGTGGGAGTAGGAGCGGCCGGTGGCGCCGGGGCCGCCCCGGAAGAGGGTGTCGCCGGTGAACACGGCGCCCAGGCCCGGGTCGTGGAGGCAGACCGCGCCGGGCGCGTGTCCGGGGGTGTGCAGCACGGTGAGGTCGGCGCCGGCGGCCTCGATGACCTGCCCGTCGGCCAGGTGGGCGTCGGGCAGACGGCCGGGGTGGGTCAGCTTCCACAGCGGCAGGTCGTCGGGGTGCAGCCAGACGGTGGCGCCGGTGCGGTCGGCGAGTGCGGGCGCGGCGTTGACGTGGTCGTTGTGGGCGTGGGTGCACACGACGGCGGTCAGGCGGCGGTCGCCGACCGCCTCGATGATGGCGTCGGCGTCGTGGGCGGCGTCGATGACGATCACCTCACGGTCGTCGCCGACGAGCCAGACGTTGTTCTCGACGTCCCAGGTGCCGCCGTCGAGCGTGAACTGCCCGGAGGTGACGACGCGTTCGATGCGGGCGGCCGTCACAGTGTCACCACCGAACGCAGGACGTCACCCGCGTGCATCCGCCCGAACGCCTTCTCCACCTCGTCCAGCCGGATCGTCTCGGTGACGAACGCAGCGAGGTCCAGGCGGCCCTGGAGATGGAGGTCGACGAGCATCGGGAAGTCACGGGACGGCAGGCAGTCCCCGTACCACGACGACTTCAGCGCGCCGCCCCGCCCGAACACGTCCAGCAGCGGCAGTTCCAGCTTCATCTCCGGGGTCGGCACGCCCACCAGTACCACCGTCCCGGCCAGGTCCCGGGCGTAGAAGGCCTGCCGGTACGTCTCCGGACACCCGACCGCCTCGATCACCACGTCCGCGCCGAACCCCCCGGTCAGCTCGCGGATCGCCTCCACCGGGTCCGTGTCACGGGAGTTGACCGTGTGCGTGGCACCCATCGCGCGGGCCGTCTCCAGCTTGCGGTCGTCGATGTCCACGCCGATGATCCTCGCCGCGCCCGCGAGGCGTGATCCGGCGATCGCCGCGTCTCCGACCCCGCCGCAGCCGATGACGGCGACCGTGTCGCCCCGGCCGACGCCGCCCGTGTTGATCGCCGCGCCGATGCCCGCCATCACCCCGCAGCCCAGCAGGCCCGCCACCTGCGGCGCCACCGCCGGGTCGACCTTGGTGCACTGCCCGGCGGCCACCAGCGTCTTCTCCGCGAACGCCCCGATCCCCAGCGCCGGGGACAGCTCCTGCCCCGTCGAGGCGAGCGTCATCCGCTGCCGGGCGTTGTGCGTGTCGAAGCAGTACCACGGCCTGCCCCGCAGACAGGCCCGGCACGCGCCGCACACGGCACGCCAGTTGAGGATCACGAAGTCGCCGGGCGCGATGTCCGTGACGCCCTCGCCGACCGACTCGACCACGCCCGCAGCCTCGTGCCCCAGCAGGAACGGGAAGTCGTCGCTGATGCCGCCCTGCTTGTAGTGCAGGTCGGTGTGGCACACCCCGCAGGCCTGCACCCGCACCACGGCCTCGCCCGGCCCCGGGTCGGGCACCACGACGGTCTCGATGCGTACCGGCTCGTCCCTGCCCGGTGCGATCACGCCGCGTACGTCCTGCGCCATGGTGCCGGCCCCTTCGTCGGTCCGTCGGTCCTTCGAGCCTACGCGTGACCGATCGGTAGCGGCACGTACCGACAGGGCGCCGAGCGGTTCCCCGGCCAGGAAAACCCCGGGGCCGGCGGGGGCCTGCCCACGTAGCCTGAGGGCCCGCCCCCCGACTCCCCAGGAGAGCCGTGAGCACAGCAGAGACGGACACCGGCACGCCGACGTGGCGGCTGCTCCTCGGCTATGTCAGACCGCACCGCTGGGCCCTGCTCGCGGGCGCCCTGCTGTCGCTGGTCACGGGCGCCACGGGGCTCGCACTGCCGCTGGTGGCACGGGAGTTGATCACCGATCTGTCGCGGGACCGGGCCATCACCGGGGCGTTGCTGCTCATGTCGGCGCTGGTGGTCGCCAACGCGGCGCTGGGGGCGCTGGGTTCGTACGTGCTGCGGCGCACGGCGGAGTCGGTGGTGCTCGGCGCGCGGCGCGCCCTGTCGTCGTATCTGCTGCGGCTGCGGGTGGCGGCGGTGGACCGGACCGAGCCGGGCGACCTGATGTCGCGCATCACCTCCGACACCACCCTGCTGCGCGAGGTCACCACCGACTCGCTGGTGGGCCTGGGCACGGGCGGGCTCACGCTGGTGGCGACCGTGGTCATGAT
The DNA here is from genome assembly GCF_040682395.1 of Streptomyces sp. NPDC051207. Lineage (NCBI taxonomy): Bacteria > Bacillati > Actinomycetota > Actinomycetes > Kitasatosporales > Streptomycetaceae > Streptomyces > Streptomyces sp. NPDC051207. The sequence goes on from NZ_JBFBAX010000017.1 coordinate 52,057, forward strand.
GGGCCTGGTGGAGCCGGTGCTGCTGGGCGTCACGCTGGCGGTGATCCTGCTGGCGGGCACGATCCTCGGCGTGATCGTGCCGCGCATCAACCGGGCGAGCCGGCAGGCGCAGGACGCGGTCGGCGTGATGGGGGCCTCCCTGGAGCGGATCCTGGGCGCGCTGCGCACGGTGAAGGCGTCGGGCGCGGAGGACCGCGAGGAGCGCACCCTGCACGCGGCGGCGGAGGAGTCGTGGCGGCAGAGCGTGCGGGCCGCCAAGTGGTCGGCGGCGGCGGGCAACACGGCGGGCCTCGCGATGCAGTGCGCGTTCATCACGGTGCTCGCGGTGGGCGGCGCGCGCGTCGCCACGGGCGCGACCGACGTCGCCACGCTGGTGGCGTTCCTGCTGTACGTGTTCTACCTGATGTCGCCGATCCAGCAGGTGGTCGGGGCGATCACGCAGTACCAGACCGGTTCCGCCGCGCTGGCCCGCATCCAGGAGGCGCTGCGGCTGCCCGCCGAGCCGGCCGCCCGGCCCGCGCCGCTGCCCGCCCCCGGCGCCGAGCCCGCGTCGGTCGCCTTCACGGACGTCCGCTTCCGGTACGCCGACGATCTTCCGTACGTCCACCACGGGGTGACGTTCGCGGTGCCGGCACGCGGCATGACGGCGTTCGTGGGCCCGTCCGGCGCGGGCAAGACGACCGTGTTCTCGCTCGTCGAGCGGTTCTACGACCCCGACTCGGGCGTGATCACGCTGGACGGGCGGGACGTCGCCGACTGGGAGCTGTCCGAACTGCGGGCGGCCATCGGCTACGTGGAGCAGGACGCGCCGGTCCTGTCGGGTTCCCTGAAGGACAACCTGCTGCTGGGCAATCCGGAGGCGGACGACGACGCCGTGGCGCGCGTGGTGAAGACGACCCGCCTGGACGGGCTGGTCGAGCGGCTGCCGAACGGCCTCGACACGCTCGTGGGGCACCGCGGCACCCGGCTGTCGGGCGGGGAGCGCCAGCGGGTCGCCATCGCCCGTGCCCTGCTGCGCCGGCCCCGCCTGCTGCTGCTCGACGAGGCCACCTCGCAGCTGGACGCGGTGAACGAGGCGGCGCTGCGGGACACGGTCGCCGACGTGGCCCGTGCGACGACGGTGCTGGTGGTCGCGCACCGGCTGTCCACGGTGACGACGGCCGACCGGATCGTCGTCCTGGACGCGGGCCGGGTCCGGGCCGTCGGCACGCACACCGAGCTGGTGACGGCGGACCCGCTGTACGCGGAGCTGGCGGCCACGCAGTTCCTGGCGACGCCGGGCTGACGTCGGAGCGCGGTCGGCAGGGGCGGCGGGCCGGGCATGCGTGAGGGGCCACCCGTCGGCCGGGCGGCCCCTCACGGGCGGGTGCCGCGGTCGCTAGCCGACGGCGGGCACCAGGCCGAGGACCGGGGAGACGAGGCCGACGACCTGGTACAGCTCGTTCAGACGGTTCAGCTCGTTCGCCTTCTTCAGCTGGGTGAGCTGTGCGGAGGGCCGCGGGATCGCGTCCTTGTGCTCCTCGGGGAGGTCCATGACCACCAGCGAGTCGAGCATCGTGATCGGGTTCGGCCGGCCGGTGTCACGGGCCGCCCCGTCGGCCGCGCTCGCCGGCTGCGCGGCAAGGCCGGCGAGCCCGGCGGCGAGACCGACGGCGGCGACGATACGTCGTGTTGCAATCATGCTTTCCGCAACGCCGGCGGGCCGTCCCCGGACACGGGCGCGGGGCCGCACTCACCCGACAGGCGGAGCCCGGCCGGGAAAGTCGTCGCGTACGCGGTCTTGTGGTGCGGCGCCAACACTCCTTACTTTTCAGTAAGTTGAAACTGAGGCGTGTTCAGCTTTCGCGTCCCGAGAAGGGAGCAGCCCTTGCCTGCCTTCAGACCCGGGCACCTGTGCTCCGTGGCAGCCGCCCTCACCCTGATCGCCGGTGTCCCGGCGACCGCCGGTGCCGCCCCGCACGACACCGCCGCCCTGCGCGAGGTGCTGTTCGTCGGCAACAACTGGGAGGGCACCGCCGACGTCGTCGAGTCCACCGGGGACCTCGCCAGGGTCGGCCGGATCGACGTCGTACCGGACAAGGAGCAGCGGCTCGCGGAGATCAGGGCCGACCCCGTGAGGTGGATCTACTTCACGGCCATCCGCAACAGCGTCGGCGAGGGCCACGACCAGTACGTCGACGACATGTACTCCACGCCGGACGGAAAGTCGGTCGTGGTGTCCCGGCCGAGCTTCGCCGACGTCGTCTCCCTCGACCTCGCCACCGGGCGCGTCAACTGGCGGTTCGCCGTGGACGGTTACCGCTCCGACCACATGGCGCTCTCCCCGGACGGCACGCGGGTCGCCGTCTCCGCCTCGACCGCGAACACCGTGCACGTCCTGGACATCACCACGGGCCGGCAGCTCGGGGAGTTCGCCACGGGCGACAAGCCGCACGAGAACATCTTCAGCAAGGACGGCAGACACCTGTGGAACATGTCCATCGGCGAGGTGAACACCTCCCTGGACGCCCCGTGGCTGGACTGGACGAAGGGCGACCGGCGCATCACGGTCGTGGACGCGACGACGTACCGGCAGGTCAGGGTCGTGGACATGCGGGAGCGGCTCGACGCGGCGGGTCTGGAGGGACACTCCGACGCCGTCCGCCCGGCCGTGTTCTCGCCCGACGAGTCGAAGGTGTACTTCCAGGTGTCCTTCTTCAACGGCTTCCTGGAGTACGACCTGGCGTCCGACCGCATCACCCGCGTGAAGACGCTGCCGAAGAACCCGGCGACCGACGAGGACCGCACCACCTGGGTCAACGACTCGCGCCACCACGGCATCTCGATGAGCCCGGACGGCACGAAGCTGTGCGTCGCGGGCACCATGGACGACTACGCCACGGTCGTGGACCGGGCCACCCTCCAGGAGGGCCCGCTCGTCACCGTGTCCAAGCCCTACTGGGCGACGGTCAGCGGTGACGGCCGAAGCTGCGTCGTCTCCGAGAGCGGCGCCGACCGGGTCACGGCCATCGACTTCGCCACCGGCGAGAAGACGGCGACCGTGCCCGTCGGCGACCATCCGCAGCGGGTGCGCCTCGGCCACGTCCCGCGTGACTGGACGGGACCGGCCGGCGGCTGACGGCGGGAAGCCGCGCCGGGCGGGCGGGCGGTGTCAGCCGCCCACCCGGCGTGTCACGTTCAGCAGGTATTCCTTGCGGTTCAGCGGGTTGTGGTCGGTGGGCGGGCGCCGCGGCACCGGGCCGTGGGTGACGGGCGCGTACGCCTCGAACGCGCTCTCCAGCTCGCCCTCGCCGCGGGTCAGCCCCGGCAGCCGCTGCTCCAGCTCGTGCACCCGCGCTGCGGGCACCGTGCCATCGAGCACCCCGGTGTCCCCGCGCGCGGCGGTCGTCTGCGGTACGGCGCCGAGCGCGGCCAGCACCGGCAGCAGGGCGCCGAGCGTGTCCACCGGGGCCTCCAGGCGGAAGCGGTGCAGCGGCTCGTGCACCACGGTTCCGGCGCGGCGCAGCGCCTCGATCAGCACGAGCGGGGTGAGCCCGCGGAAGTCGGCGCCGGTGCTGGACATGCTCTTGTCGAAGCCCTGGTGGGCGTGGCTCTGCCGGGGCGAGTAGCCGCTGTGCGTCATGGTGACCGCGCAGTCGGTGACCTGCCAGCCGTACAGGCCCTGCCCGAGGGTCTCGCGCACGCTGTCCTCGACGGCCTTGAAGAAGGCGTACGGCATGGCGCCGAGCTCCACCTCCAGGCGGAAGTCCACGCCCGAGCCGGCGGGCGCCGGGTCGACGCGCAGCCCGACCGTGGCGAGGAACGGGTTGGCGTCCTTCTTGTTGAACTCCACGGCCGCTCCGGTGCCGGCCGGCCGCTCGATGCACAGCGGGGTGGTCTCGCGGAAGGTGACGTCCAGTCCGTACTCGTCGGCGAGCGTGGCCTGCACGACCTCCTTCTGCACCTCGCCGTACAGGGACACGGACGTCTCCTGCCGCACCTCGTCGTGGCGCAGGTCGATCAGCGGGTCCTGCTCGGCGAGCTGGGTGAGCGCCAGGTGGAGGGCGCGCCGGTCGGTGCCCGGTGCGGGGACGACGACGGTCTCCAGGGTGGGTGGGGCGAAGAAGCGTTCCCCTCCCGCGCGGGGTACGCCGACGGCGTCGCCGATCCGGATGTCCGTCAGGCCCCACAGCCTGGCGATGCGCCCGGCCGGTACGGCGTCGGCGCGCACGTCCGTGCCGTTGTCGAAGACGCTGATCGCGGTGACCCGGCCCTCGCTCCGGGCGTCGCCGTACGGCACCCGGTCGCGGACGCGGAGCGTGCCGGAGAACATCCGCGCGTACGCCACCTTCTCCCCCGCCGGGCCCCGCTCCACCTTGAAGACGGTGCCGCAGACGGGCCCGCCGGGGTCGCCGTCGGCGGTGGGCAGCAGGTCCCTGACGCCGGACAGCAGCGCGTCGGTGCCGGCGCCCGTGATGGCCGAGCCGAAGTACACCGGATGGACCAGGGCGCGCCGGGTCTGGCCGGCGAGGGCGGCGCGGAGCCGGTCGTCCTGGGCGCCCAGGCCGGGGTCGTCCAGGTACGCCGACAGCAGGGCGTCGTCGTGGCCGGCGAGGACGTCCAGCGCGGCCGGGCCCAGGCCGGGCGTGAAGCGGGCGGCGCGGGTGCCGAGGCCGCTGGTGGTGCCCATCGGCACGATCGCCGGGGTGAGGCGGTCGCCGATGGCTCGCAGCACCTCGTCGCGGCGCGCCCCGCGCCGGTCGATCTTGTTGACGAAGATCAGCGTCGGGATGCGCAGCCGGCGCAGGGTCCGCATCAGGACGCGGGTCTGCGCCTGCACGCCCTCGACGGCGGAGACGACCAGCACGACGCCGTCGAGGACGCCGAGCACCCGTTCCACCTCGGCGATGAAGTCCGGGTGGCCGGGGGTGTCGATGAGGTTGACCGTCCGGCCGTCGAGCGGGAAGGAGACGACGGCGGACTTGATGGTGATGCCGCGTCGGCGCTCCAGCGCGAGGGTGTCGGTCCGGGTGTTGCCGGCGTCGACGCTGCCGATCTCGTCGATCGCGCCGACGGTGTGCAGCAGCCGTTCGGTCAGGCTCGTCTTACCCGCGTCGACGTGCGCGAGGATTCCCAGGTTGAGCAAGTGCACGAAGCGTCATGTCCTTCGGAGAGTGGGGTGTTCCTTCCTGGGGGGACATGAACGATCCGCGCATTTCTCGCTCCTTCGAACCGGCGTTGTCGGGGTCCGTGCAGTGCAGCAGACCCCGGCCGGGGACTCAACCGATTTACGCCTGGCGGCGCGGCAGCCGGTGCAGTTCCACGTCCGTCAGACGGCCGGCGGTGATCGTGGCGGTCATGTACGTGCAGTGGGGCTGGCGGCGGCGGTCGGTCGGGGAGCCGGGGTTCAGCAGCCGCAGCCCGTTGGGGGCGGTGGTGTCCCAGGGGATGTGGCTGTGGCCGAAGACGAGGACGTCGAGGTCGGGGAAGCGCGCCGCGCAGCGGGCCTCCCGGCCCTGTGCGGGTCCCGTCTCGTGGACGGTGCCGAAGCGCAGGCCGTCCAGCTCGGTGTACGCGATCTCGGGCAGCCGGGCGCGCAACGCGGGTCCGTCGTTGTTGCCGTACACGCCGACCAGCCTGCGGCAACGGCTCTCCAGCAGGTCGAGGGTGGCGGTGTCGACCCAGTCCCCGGCGTGGAACACGACGTCGGCGTGCGGCAGCTCGGCCAGCAGCGGCGCGGGCAGTTCCCTGGCACGTTTGGGAAGATGAGTGTCCGACATGAGCAGCAGGCGCACGTGCACAGCGTAGCCGCCGGGGCACCCGTTCCCGGAGGACCGCTGCGCGTGGACCCGGACGGCGCGACGACGACACCGGCGTCGGCCCCGGTGATCCATAAGGACAACGCCTGTTGGGGTTAGCATTCAGGCCACCGCACCAAACCCGCATGTTTTCGGCAAGCTACCCAGGGGGGCCCGAAGCCCGATGCCGGTCAAGGTCAGCGTCATCGTCCCGGTCTACAATCCGGGCACGTACATCGAGGACTGCATCAGCTCGTTGCAGAGGCAATCCCTGCCGCCCGACGAGTACGAAGTGATCTTCGTCGACGACGGCTCCACCGACGCCACCCCCACCCGGCTCGACGCGCTCGCCGCCGAGGACCCCCGGATGCGGGTCATCCACCAGGAGAACTCCGGCTGGTCGGGCAAGCCGCGCAACGTCGGAATCGACGCCGCGCGGGGCGAGTTCGTGATGTTCGTCGACAACGACGACTACCTCGGCGACGAGGCCCTGGAGCGGATGTACGACTACGGCGTCGCCAACGGCGCCGATGTGATCGTCGGCAAGATGGCCGGTCAGGGCCGCGGTGTGCCGGTGGAGCTGTTCCGCCGCAACCACCCGCGCGCCACCGTCGAGAGCGCGCCGCTGATCGACAGTCTGACCCCGCACAAGATGATCCGCCGCGCCTTCCTGGAGCGCACCGGCCTGCGCTTCCCGGAAGGCCGGCGGCGCCTGGAGGACCACGTCTTCGTCACCGAGGCGTACCTGCGCGCGGACAACGTCTCGGTGCTCAGCGACTACGTCTGCTACTACCACCTCAGGCGCGACGACGGCTCCAACGCGGGCTTCGAACGGTTCGACCCCGTCGGCTACTTCAAGAACCTCCGCGAGGCCCTCGACGTCGTGGAGAAGTACACCGAGCCGGGCCCGGTGCGCGACCGGCTGTTCCGGCGCTGGCTGCGCGTGGAGATGGTCGAGCGGCTGCGCGCCCGGCGCTTCTTGAAGCTGCCCGACGACTACCGCAGGGAGCTGTTCCGGGAGATCCACCAGGTCGTCGTCGAACGCTTCGGTCCCGGTGTCGCCGTCGGGCTGCAGCCGACGCAGCAGGTGGTGGCGGCGCTGGCGGCGGCCGACCGGTACGACGACGTCGTGGCGTTCGCCCAGTGGGAGGCCACCGTCAAGCCCTTGACGGTGCCCGGCACGATCGAGTGGCGCGACGGCGCGCTGCGCGTGTCGTTCACCGCCGAATACGCGTGCGGGCGCGAGCCGATGACGTTCCCCGCGCGGGCCGAGTCCGCGGCGCTGGAGGACACGCCGAAGGACGTCGGGGACGCGATCGCGTGGGTGGGCGCCCAGACCGCCGCCCGGTTCGGGCAGGCCACCGCCGACCTGCTGCTGAAGGAACGCTCGAGTGCCGCCCAGTACTTCCAGCCCGTGACGTTCACCCGCGAGTCCGTGCCGGCCGGCGAGGACGGCCGGGTGCGGCTCCAGCTGAGGGCGACGGCGACCGTCGACCCGGCGGCCCTGCCCGACGACGGGGTGTGGGACGCGGTGGCCCGGGTGAAGCTCGGCGGCTGGACCAAGGAGGTCCGCCTCGGCCCCGTGTCCCGCGCGGCCAGTCCCGGGCCCGCCGCCGGTCCGGCGGCCCTCGTCGGCGGCCGTGCCGTCCGGCCGTACTGGACGGAGCCGCACCGCAACCTCTCGCTGGACGTGGGCGCGGGCGGCAAGTGGCTCGGCCTTAACCGGGCGCGGGTCGGCGTGGCCGGCGGACGGCTGACCGCCGCCGTCGCGCTGCACGTGCCCGCGCCCGCCGACGTGCCGCTGCTGCTCGCCTGCCCGGGGCGCTCCCTGGAGGTGGCCGGCACCGTCGCTCCCACCGCCGAGGGCGCGGTCGTCGAGGCCGAACTGCCCGCCGACGAGCTGGCGGGCGGGGCGCTGTGGCGGATCGCGGTGTGTCTCGCCCCGGACGCCGCCCAGCGCCGCTACCACCGGCTGCCGCTCGCCGTGCGTGTCGGGCCCGGAGGGGTCGAGACGGTGGCGCCGCCGCGCCCCGGCCTGCTGCTGCGGCTGGCGCGCAAGGCACGGCGCGTGCTGCGTGCCGCGCGCGGCAGAATGGTGGCCCGCGTCAAGGCCGGGAGGGTGTGACATGCGACCGCTGGGGATCGAAGGCGCCTGGGTCCTGGAGCCGAAGGTCTTCCCCGACGACCGGGGCAGCTTCCACGAGTGGTACCGGGGCGAGGAGTTCCGCGAGGCCACCGGATACGACCTGGGCCTGATGCAGGCCAACTGCTCGGTGTCCCGCCGTGGCGTGCTGCGCGGGGTGCACTTCGCCGACGTGCCGCCCGGGCAGGCCAAGTACGTCACGTGCGTACGCGGGGCCGTGCTGGACGTGGTGATCGACATCCGGGTCGGCTCCCCGGACTTCGGGCGGTGGGAGGCCGTGCGGCTGGACGACCACACACGGCACGCGGTGTTCCTCGCGGAAGGGCTCGGGCACGCGTTCCTGGCGCTCACCGACGACGCCACCGTGGTCTACCTGTGCTCCACCGGCTACGCGCCCGAGCGCGAGCACGGCCTGCACCCGCTGGACGCGGAGCTGGGCATCGAGTGGCCCGAGGGGATCACGCCGGTGCTGTCCCCGAAGGACGCCGCGGCGCCGACGCTGGCCGAGGCCCGGCGGACCGGGCTGCTGCCCTCGTACGAGGCCTGCCGCACCTGGTATGCGCACCTGCGCGGCAGGCCCCTCGAGGACTGAGAAGCAGCCGGGTCAGCGGCTGACGCCGACCTGTTCCAGGGCCTGCCGCAGCGGCTCCCAGCCGCGGGAGCGCGGCAGGCCCATGTTGCGGGCCCGCACCAGACGGCCCCAGAAGTTCGCCTCCAGCAGCGCCTGCGGCGGCACCGCCCCGACCCGCTCCAGGATCGCCTCGGGCACCTTCTGCGGGTCGGGGACGAGGTACTCCTCGAGGATCTCGTCGTACTTGTCCTTGAGCACCGTGTTGGTCGGGTCGGCGCCGAACACCACGAGCTGGCCGGTCGGCTGGGTGTCGACCTGCACGGTCACCAGGTCGGGCCGGTGACGGGAGAGAATCTCGATGATCTTGTAGACGTCGCCGGTCCACGCGCCGGTGTGCCGGTCACGGGCCGCCTCGTCGACATTGCGCGGCAGCATGTCGTCGAAGACGATGACGCTGCCCCAGTCCGAGTGCTTCTCGATGTTGATGAAGTCGCGCAGCGCGAACTCGAACAGGTGCATGCCGTCGATGAAGGACAGGTCGAGCGTGGTGCGCCGCCAGTGTCCGAGGGGGCTGCGGCCGCGGCGCAGGTTGCGCAGCGGGTGACGGCCGCCCTTGAGGTGCTGCAGCGGGTTGTCGCGAGCGAAGAAGTCGTCACTGGTGGCCTTCACCAGATGGACGTCGCACTTGATCTCCGACACCACCTTGAAGGCGGGGTCGACCGCGATGCTGGGCACGCGGGACAGACGCAGGCTGCGGCCGTCGTTGACGCCGATCTCCAGGTAGTTGCGGTTGGCGCTGACCTTGTGCAGTTCCCGGAGGAACTCATGGCGTTTCACGAAGGGGACTCTCCTTGCGGATCCTGGGCAGTGCTTCATGCAGGGCGGCGCGCCAGTCGCGCGGCGCGGGCAGGCCGATCTCCTGCCAGCGGCCGTGCGCGAGCGCGCTGTAGGCGGGGCGCGGCGCGGGCCGGGGGAAGGCCGCGCCGGTGGTCGGACGCACCCGGTCCGGGTCCGCGCCTATGAGGCGGAACACCTCCCGGGCCAGTTCGTACCAGGTCGCCTCGCCCGAGCTGGTGGCGTGGAAGACGCCGCTCGTCCCGCCGTCCAGCCGGGGGCCGAGGTCGGCGATGCGGGCGGCGACGTCCGCGCTCCAGGTCGGTTGTCCGCGCTGGTCGTCCACCACGTCGACGGTGGGCCGGGAGGCCTCCAGGTCGATCATCGTGCGGACGAAGCTGCGGCCGTGGACGCCGTAGAGCCACGCGGTGCGCACGACGGCGCACGCCCCGGGCAGCTCCTCCAGGACGGCCTGTTCACCGGCGAGTTTGGTGCGGCCGTAGGCGGTGCGCGGGGCGGTCGGGTGGTCCTCCGGGTAGGGGGTGGTGCGGGTGTCTCCGGAGAAGACGTAGTCGGTGGAGACGTGGATCAGCCGCGCGCCGTGCGCGGCGCAGGCCCGGGCGAGCAGCCGCGGCCCCTCGCCGTTGACCAGCAGCGCCCGTGCCTCGTCGGTCTCGGCGTCGTCCACGGCGGTGTACGCGGCGCAGTTCACGACGAGATCGGGGCGGTGCCCGGCGAGCGCGGCGTCGAGGGCGTCGGGGCGGGTGATGTCCAGGGCGGCGCGGTCCAGGCCGGTGACGTCCTCGCCGCGTGCGGTGAGTTCGGCGACGACGTCGTGGCCGAGCATGCCGCCCGCGCCGGTGACCAGCCACCTCATGCGCGCTCCTCGGCGACGCGCCGCTTGAGCGGCTCCCACCAGGCGCGGTTGTCGCGGTACCAGGCGACGGTCGCCTCCAGGCCGGTGGCGAAGTCGTGCCGGGGGCGGTAGCCGAGTTCGTCGCGGGCCTTGCTCCAGTCCACGGAGTAGCGCAGGTCGTGGCCCTTGCGGTCGGTGACGTACTCGACGCTGTCCCAGTCGGCGCCGCAGGCCGCCAGGAGCAGGCCGGTGAGTTCCTTGTTGGTCAGTTCGGTGCCGCCGCCGATGTTGTAGACCTCGCCGGGGCGGCCCTTGGTGCGCACCAGGTCGACGCCGAGGCAGTGGTCGTCGACGTACAGCCAGTCGCGGACGTTCGAGCCGTCGCCGTACAGCGGCACCTTCTTGCCGTCGAGGAGGTTCGTGACGAACAGGGGGATGACCTTCTCGGGGAACTGGTGCGGGCCGTAGTTGTTGGAGCAGCGGGTGACCCGCACGTCCAGGCCGTGGGTGTGGTGGTAGGCCAGGGCGAACAGGTCGGAGGAGGCCTTCGACGCGGAGTACGGGGAGCTGGGGTTGAGGGGGTACTCCTCGGTCGCCGAGCCGGTCTCGATGGAGCCGTAGACCTCGTCCGTGGAGACGTGCACGAACGGCTCGACGCGGTGCCGCAGGGCGGCGTCGAGGAGGGTCTGGGTGCCGACGACGTTGGTGAGGACGAAGTCGGCGGCGGTGAGGATGGAGCGGTCCACGTGGGACTCGGCCGCGAAGTGCACCACCTGGTCCGCCTGCGCCATCAGCTTGTCGACCAGTTCGGCGTCGCGGATGTCGCCCTGGACGAACTCCAGGCGGGGGTGGTCCAGTTCGAGGTTGTCGAGGGTGCCGGCGTAGGTGAGCTTGTCCAGCACGGTGATCCGCGGCGCGTCGGGCGCGTCGGAGTCGAGGAGGGTGCGGACGTAGCGCGAGCCGATGAAGCCGGCGGCGCCGGTGACGAGGAGGTTCATGTGTGAATCTGCACCTTGCTGTGGTCGCCGAGGACGAAACGGTGGGCGCTGGGCACGCTGGGCGCCGGGGTCACTTCGACGTGCCGGCCGATCAGCGAGGACTCGATCCGGCCCACCCCGTGGATCGAGGAGTCCCGCAGCACGATGGAGAACTCCACCTCGCTGTCGGTGATGCGGCAGTTCTCCGCGATGGAGGTGAAGGGGCCGACGTAGGAGTCGCTGACGACGGTTCCGGCGCCGATCACGACGGGGCCGACGATGCGCGAGTTGACGATCCGCGCGCCCTCTTCGACGATCACCCGTCCGATGGTCTCGGAGCCGGCGTCCACCTCACCGTCGATGCGGCGGTCCATGCCCTCCAGGACCGTGCGGTTGACCTCGAGCATGTCGACGACGTTGCCGGTGTCCTTCCAGTAGCCCTGGATGACCGTGCAGCGCACGTCGGCCCTGCGGTCGATCAGGTGCTGGATGGCGTGGGTGATCTCCAGTTCGCCGCGCCAGGACGGTTCGATGGCCCGCACGGCCTCGTGGATGACGGGCGTGAACAGGTACACGCCGACCAGCGCGAGGTCGCTCTTGGGGTTCTCGGGCTTCTCCTCCAGACCGATCACCTGCCCGGCGTCGTCCAGCTCGGCGACGCCGAAGGCACGGGGGTCGGCGACGCGGGTGAGGAGGATCTGCGCGTCGGGGCGGTGGGCGCGGAACTCGTCGACGAGGTCGGTGATGCCGCCGACGATGAAGTTGTCGCCGAGGTACATCACGAAGTCGTCGTCGCCCAGGTACTCACGGGCGATCAGCACGGCGTGCGCCAGGCCGAGCGGGCGTTCCTGGGGGATGTAGGTGATCTTCAGGCCGAACTTCGATCCGTCGCCGACCGCTTCTTCGATCTCCGCGGCCGTGTCGCCGACGATCATCCCGACGTCGGTGATCCCCGCCTCGGCGATGGATTCCAGCCCGTAGAAGAGCACCGCCTTGTTGGCGACCGGTACGAGCTGTTTGGCCGACGTGTGCGTGATCGGCCTCAATCGCGTTCCGGCGCCACCGGACAGTACGAGAGCCTTCATTCGGTTCACCTTAGCCGCGATCCCGGGTGAAGTACCGGGAGCCGGCCGGTTTCCTGCGAGAACCGTTCGGCTGAATTCCTGGTGGCGCTGGTTGCCGTCGCCGGATCAGTCCTCGCCCAGCACGATGTTGCCCTCCGCGGCCCTGCCGGTCCCGCGTGCCGTGTCGCGGTCGGCGACGGCGGGAATCCAGGTGCGCAGGGCGTTCGTGCCCCGCAGGCGGCGGGCCCTGGACCAGCCGGTCTCGGGTCGGCGTGCGACGGTTGTCCTCGGTTGCGACTGGGCGATCACGGCGCCTCGACTTCCCTTCTGCTTCCGTCATCTGGTGGGGCGGGGTGCGGGTGTTGGGGTCCCCGGGTGTGCGGGGCGGCCCGCCTCAGGTGTTGGGCCGGGCCACGCTGATGTCGCCGAGCGCCGACTCGGGGTCGCGCTCCATGGCGAGGTCGCCGAGGGAGACGATCCCGACCGGGCGGCCGTCCTCGACGACGGGCACGCGGCGCACGGTGTGCCGCCGCATCAGCTCCACCACGTGGTCCAGATCGTCGTCCGGCGACACCGTCACCAGCTCGGTGTCGCTGCAGGCGCCCGCCACGCTGGTGCGTTCCGGGTCGCCGCCCTCGGCGAGGGACCTCACCCCCAGGTCACGGTCGGTGACCAGGCCGCGCAGCCGGTCGCCGTCCGTGACGAGGACGGCGCCGAGGTCCTGGTCGCGCATGGTGCGGGCCACCGCCGCGACGGACGCCTGCGGTTCCACGGTCACCGGTGCGCCGGTCATGATGTCGCGCACGTGCTGCGTCATGGGTGTCTCACCGTCCTGCTTCGCGTCCGGCCGTCCGATCACCGGGGGGATCGCCGTGGCGGCCGTCACGGACGCGGGTACCCGGGATCGTGCCGTACGCACCTCGGCGGGCCGCCGCCGCGCGGTGTCATCTGACGGCTATCTCGCTCCACACCTGCTTGCCGCCGCTGACGGGCACGGTCCCCCACGCCGCCGACATGGCCTCCACCAGCAGGATGCCGCGTCCGCCCGTCGCCTCCCAGCCGATGCTGGTCGGCTTGACCGGGGTGCGGGGCGAGGTGTCGGCGACGGCGACGCGCACCCGGCCGTTCACCAGGGTGAGGTCGAGGCGGACCTGGCCGCCGGTGTGCGCGAGGGCGTTGGTGACCAGCTCGGAGACCACCAGGAGGATGGTGTCGATCTCCCGCGTCACGCCCCAGGCGCGCAGGGTGCGGCGGGTGAAGCGGCGCGCGTGCCGCACGGCCTCGGGGACACGCCACACCGTCCAGCTCTCGCGCAGCGGGCGGCGGGCCATGCCGTCGTAGCGCACCAGGAGCAGGGCGACGTCGTCGCCGCGGCCGGCGTTGCCGAGCAGGGCGTCGGCGACGAGGCCGAGGTGGGCGGGGTCGGAGACGGCCAGCTCGTGGGCGAGCCGGTCCATGCCGCTGTCGATGTCGGTCTCGGGTGTCTCGACCAGCCCGTCCGTGGCCAGGGCGATCACCGTGCCGCGGCGCAGCCTGAGCGGGCTCATCGGGAAGTCGGCCCGCGCGGTCACGCCGAGCGGCGGGCCGCCCTCCGCCTCCGCGATCTCCGTCTCGCCGCCGGGGTGGCGCAGTACCGGCGGCAGGTGCCCGGCGCGCACGCACCAGGCGGTGCCCTCCTCCAGGTCGATGTCGACGTAGGCGCAGGTGGCGAAGAGGTCGGTCTCCATCTCCGTCAGGAGGCGGTTGGCGTGGGAGACCACCACGTCCGGTGGGTGGCCCTCGGTGGCGTAGGCGCGCAGCGCGGTGCGCATCTGGCCCATCAGGGTGGCCGCGGCGGCGCTGTGGCCCTGCACGTCGCCGATCACGAGGGCCACGTGGTTGTCGACGAGCGGGATGACGTCGTACCAGTCGCCCCCGAGTTCCAGGCCCGCGGTGCTGGGCAGGTAGCGGGCGACGGCGACCGCGCCGGGGAGTGTGGGCAGGCGGCGCGGCAGCAGCTGGCGTTGCAGCATGCCGACCAGTTCGTGCTCGGCGTCGAAGGCGTGGGCCCGCAGCAGGGCCTGCCCGGCGAGCCCGGCGGAGGCGGTGAGCAGGGCGCGCTCGTCGGGGCCGAAGTCGTGCGGGCTGTCCCAGCCGATCAGGCAGGCGCCGGCCATGCGGCCCCCGGCGGGCAGCGGCAGGACGGCGAGGCCGCCGGGGCCGACCTCGGCGAGGGCGGGCTCCAGGGCGGTGCCCGCGGGCCAGATCGCGGCGCGGCCGTCGCGCAGCGCGGCGGCGAGGGTGGGCATGGCGCGCACCGGCGCGTCGGGCCACTCGGTGCGCCACTCCAGGCGCCACAGCTCGGGCCACGACTCGGGTTCGGGCGGGTCCAGGACGGTGACGACGAGCCGGTCGCCCTCCAGTTCGGCGAGGGCGATGCGGTCGGCGTTCAGCGGGCCGCGCAGCGCGGACACGACGGCCTGGCTGACGTCGCGGACGGTGCCCGCGGTGGCCAGCGCGGCGGCCAGGCGCTGCACGCGGGCCACGTCGGTGACGTCGGAGCGCGTCTTGGAGGCGTCGACGACGGTGCCGACGAGGCGTGCCGACCGGCCGTCGCCGCCGGGCACCAGCCGGCCGCGCAGCCGCAGCCACCTCGGCGGGCCGTCCGGCTGGAGGACGCGGAACTCCAGCTCGCGCTCGCCGATGGACATGTGGTCGGCCTCCACCACCGACATCAGCGACGGCAGGTCCTCGGGCACGGTCAGGCCGAGGAGGGTCTCGACCCGGCCGTCGAAGCGGGCGCGGGCCATGCCGAACAGGTCGAGGATGTCGTCGCCGACCTCGACCCGGCCGCTGTCCATGGCGAGGCTGAAGGCGTTGGACGGCAGTTCCTCGCCCTCTTCCGCCGCGGCCGGGGCGGACCAGACGACGGCCTCGGCGATGAGCTCCAGGCACTTGCGTTCGTCGGGGTCGAACCCGTCGGGGGTCTCGCTGACGGCGAGCAGGCCGCCGGCCCGCTCCCCGCGCAGGGGCAGCGCCCCCACGAAGAACTCCCGGGACGGCACCCGACGGGATTCGGCCGAATCGGCGAGTTCGGCGGGGCACAGCCACACGGCCTGCCCGGCGCGGTGCGCGTCGGCGACCGGCGAGTGCCCGGCGAGCGGATAGCTGTCGCGGATGCCGTACAGGGTCCTCGGCACGCCGACGGACTCCACCAGGCACAGCAGCTCGCGGTCCTCGCCGGGCGCGTAGACGCCGGCGAACGCGGCCCCGGCGAAGACCAGCGCCTGTTCCAGGACGCGGCGCGTCCGGTCGGGTGAGGCCGGGGCGGCGGTGAGGGTCCTGAGGGCCGTCTCGGCGCGCAGCATCGTCGCTCCGCGTCCCGCCGCGTCCTCACTGGCCACGCCGTCATTACAGCGCTTAAGCGGCGCCCGCGCAGCCCCTGCGGACGGTCTGCGGCGGCCGGGTCCGGCTCTGGCCGCGGGCACGGCGTACGCGAGGGCACGGACGGCGTTCATACCCCCGCCCCCCATGGCGCCGCGCGGGCGGCCATCCGCTCGTGGTGCGGGACGGCGGGCGGAGAGGGAGATTTGAGGCCTGGGACCGTCGCGTGGCCGGGCGAGGAGGTGGTCGGCGTGTCGGACGAGCCGTCACCGGCACGGACCCCCGCGGACACGGGGGCGGCGCTCGGCCGCCCGCTGCTGTCCCTCGCGCTGGCCTCGATGATGGAGGAGGTGCACGCCCACTCGGGCGCGGTGTACCTGCTGGCGCCGGACGAGCCGGTGCTGGAGATGGCCGTGATGGCGGGACTGCCCCGGGTGTTCGCGGCGCCGTGGCAACGGGTGGGGCTGGGCGCGCCGGTCCCGGTCGCCGAGGCGCTGCGCGAGCGGCGGCTGGTGTGGGTGGGCGGCGAGGAGGAGATGGCGCGCCGCTACCCGCGCATCGCCATGGTGCTGCCCTACCCCTTCGCGCTGGCCGCGCTACCGGTGGCGACCTCTTCCCGGGCGTACGGCTCGGTGTTCTTCACCTGGCCCGGTTCGCATCCGCCGGAGCTGTCCGACCGGGAGCGGAAGCATCTGCGCGCGGGCTGCGAACGGCTCGCGCTGCGCCTGGAGCGGGCCGCGCGGGAGCACCGCCCGGTGCACGCCGAGCCCGATCTGCCGGCCGAGCCGGCACTGCGGGGCGCGGCCCACACGCTCGGCTCGGTGGAGGCGGCGCGGATGGTGTCGCGGCTGCCGTACGGGCTGTGCTCGCTGGATCTGCACGGGCGGGTGTCGTTCGCCAACCCGGCGGCGGCGGAGCTGATGGGGGTGGAGGTCAGCGAGCTGCTCGGCACGCATCTGTGGGTGTCGGTGCCGTGGCTCAACGACCCGGTGTACGAGGACCGGTACCGGGCGGCGCTGTTCAGCCAGCGCACGACGGCGTTCGTGGCGCTGAGGCCGCCCGGCGACTGGCTGTCGTTCCGGCTGTACCCGAGCACCACGGGGCTCAGCGTGCGCATCAGCCGGGCCCGGGCGGTGACGGAGCTGAACCAGACGGAGCAGCGCCGCGCCGAGCCGTCCCGGCTGGTCACCATCACGCAGGTGCTGACACTGGCGAGCGCGCTGACGGAGGCGGTGAGCGCGCAGGACGTGGTGCAGCTGGTGGCGGACGACATCGCCCCGGCCGTGGGCAGCAGGGCGTTGGTCGTGCTCGGCTCGCGGGCGGGCCGCATGCACGTGCTGGGGCACCGCGGGTATCCCGATCCGCGGATCGTGGAGCGGTTCGACGGGATGCTGCTCACCGAGCGGACGCCCGGCGCGCAGGTTCTGAAGACGGGCGTGCCGGCCTTCCTGGAGTCGCAGGAGGAGCTGGAGCGCCTGTATCCGGCGCGGTGCGAGACACCCGACGGGAACGCGGCGTGGGCCTATCTGCCGCTGATCGCCTCCGGACGGCCGGTGGGCACCCTGGTGCTGGCGTACGCCGAGCCGCATCCGTTCCCGGCGGACGAGCGGGCGGTGCTGACGAGCCTGGGCGGCATGATCGCGCAGGCCCTGGAGCGGGCTCTGCTGTACGACGCGAAGAACCGGTTGGCGCACGGCCTGCAGGCGGCGCTGCTGCCGCACTCGCTGGCACCGCTGCCCGGCTTCGAGACGGCGGCCCGCTATCTGCCGGCCACGCGGGGCATGGACATCGGGGGCGACTTCTACGACGTGGTTCCGGTGGGCGGGATGGCCGCCGCGGTCATCGGGGACGTGCAGGGGCACAACGTGACGGCGGCGGGGCTGATGGGGCAGCTCCGTACGGCGGTACGGGCGTACACGGCCGTGGGGCAGGCCCCGCAGGAGGTCATGAGCAGTACCAACCGGCTGCTGATCGACCTCGGTTCCGACCTCTTCGCGAGCTGTCTGTACCTGCGGCTCGATCCGGGGCGGGGGCGGGCCGTGATGGCCCGCGCGGGGCATCCGCCGCCGCTGCTGCGCCGCCCGGACGGGCGGGTGCGGGTGCTGGACCTGGCCGGTGGCCCGCTGCTGGGCATCGACGAGTCGGCCGCGTACCCGACGACGGAGGTCGTCCTCTCCCCCGGCAGTCTGCTGGCCCTCTACACCGACGGGCTGGTCGAGTCCCCCGGCGTCGACTTCGAGGACGCGCTCGCGGCGCTGGGCCGCCGCCTGTCCGACGCCGGGGACCTGCCCCTGGACGAACTCGCCGACAGTCTCGTGCGTGGGGAGGGGCAGGAGGGGGAGCGGCTGGACGACACCGCCTTGTTGCTGCTGCGGGCCCGGGGTGGGGGGTGAAGCGGGTTGGGGCGGTGTGGGGAGGAAGGGCGGGTTCTTCCTTGGTGTCCACGCCCTCGCTGCCGGGTCCGGCATCGCCGCGGGCTTCGGGACCGCCGCCGGCTTCGCCGTCGCCGAGGGTCGCGCCGACCGCCTCCAGGGCCGTGGTGACCGGCCGTCAGGAAGGCGGGCGAGCCGTCGCCCGCGGTGACGTTGAAGCCGAGGGAGCAGCGCGCTCCGCCGCCGAACACGGCGTCGCCGCCCGACGCGAAGGTCCTGAAGGTGCCGGAGGATTTCCTGACGGTCGCCATGCCGGGGCCGAGGCCGTCGACCGTGGACGTGAGCCTTGTCCCAGGCGGCGCCGGTGACGGTGCTGTCGGCGGTCACCAGGATCCTGTTGGTGCGCGGGTCGACGGCCCACGCGGTGCCGGGGACGGTCGCCTGGGACCCCAACGTCCGGGCCGCCGACCGCAGTTAGGCAGTGCTGTTGCCGACCTCGCGAACGGCCGCGTCCGCCTTCCTCGCCTGGACCGCCGCCGGCTTCGCCGTCGCAGGCCGGGCGGGGCGTTCAGTTCCGTTCGCGCGCCCCGGTGTCCGTGGCGCGGACGGCACACGGAATCGTCCCGGCGCGCGACCCACACGGAACGCGACCGACCGGCAACAGTCGTTCCCGGCCAAGAACGGAACCTTGGCTTCAGCAAATCTGCACACCGAATGCCCAACGCGGTCACCGCGGTCGGCGGATCTGCACACGCGCTGGAGCCGGGGCACGCCATTGGTACGGGAGTGCCGGATTCGACACCAGAGGCGCAAGGGGTTCGGCTGACCCAGGCCGTGAGGCATGTGAAGAAGTCGCCGCCGCGTCGTGCAGGGGTCTGCACCGTTCGGTCCGACGGCGCGTCACATCGCCTGCCGGGACGTTTGCTTGATTGGAAGCCCGGACGCGCTGCGTGTTTTGATCCATCGCGCCGCGGGAGCCGTTCGGGTTTCCCGGAGACGGGTGCCCGGTGCCCGCGGTGGCGGCCGTCCGTCTGTCCCCAGAGGGGGCCGCTCCCCCTTGTGAATGTCCATACGAAGGGAAAGTTCCGTTATGAACACCCCCCAGGTTGAGACCGTTGAGATTTCCGACGCCGAGCTGGACAACGTTTCCGGCGGCCTGTCCGTGAACACCCTGAACAGCGCCACCGGTGCCCTGAACGGCGTTGCCCCGGTCTCCCAGACCGTCGACACGGTGGTCGGCACGGTCGAGGGTGTCACCGGCCTGAACGTCGCCCCGGTCCAGGGCCTGGTCGCCGGTCTCTGACCGCGCCCCTGTGCGTCTGAGTCCCGGAGCCGCAGCCGGCGGTTCCGGGATTCTCCGTTGCCGTCGTCCAGTCCGGCTTGTCGCCCGGCCGTGAGGAAAAGCCCGTGCAGTTCCGCCAACAGGCCCTCGCCAAGCTCCAGTCGCCCGAGGAGCTCGACCTCCCGGTGCGCTTCGCCCGGCCGCAGGGCTGGCTCGTGCTGTCCGTGACGCTGGTCGCCATGGCGGCGGCCTCCGTGTGGGCGACGACCGGCTCGGTGGCCTCCACGGTCGGCGCGCCCGCTGTCCTCACCCACGGCCGGGGCAGCTACCTCCTGCAGAGTCCCGTCGCGGGCCAGGTCACCGCAGTCCTCGCCGAGCAGGGGCAACTGCTGCCCGCCGGCTCCCCCGTCCTCAAGGTCCGTACACCCCAGGGCGAGAGCGTCGTCCGCACGGTCGACGCCGGACGGGTCAGCGCCGTCGCCGCCACGGTCGGCCAGATCATCCGGACCGGCGCGAACGTCGCCGCCGTGGAGAAGGTCGCCCACCCGAAGGACCCGCTGTACGCGACGGTGTACGTGCCCGCCGAGAACGCCGCCTCGATCCCGGCGCGCGCCCCCGTCGACCTGACGGTGCAGTCGGTGCCCAGCCAGGAGTACGGCGTGCTGCGCGGCGAGGTGAAGTCCGTGGACCGCACCGCCCAGTCGGCGCAGCAGATCGCGGCGTTCCTCGGTGACAGCCAGCTCGGCGAGCAGTTCACGAAGAAGGGCAGGCCGGTGGCCGTGACCGTCCGCCTCCACACGTCGCCCGATACGAAAAGCGGGTACGCCTGGTCGTCCGCCGACGGCCCGCCGTTCGCCCTGACCTCCATGACACTGGCCACCGGTTCCATCAAGCTGGCCGACCAGCGTCCCGTCGACTGGCTGCTGCCGTGAGCGCCGCGCGGGCCACCCGCTCGCGGCGGCGGGCCGCCCCGCCCGGACGCAGGGTCCCCACGGGCCGGGTGAAGACGGTCCGCACGCCGACCGTGCTCCAGATGGAAGCCGTGGAATGCGGCGCGGCCTCCCTGGCGATGGTGCTGGGCCACTACGGCCGGCACGTCCCGCTGGAGGAGCTGCGCATCGCCTGCGGCGTGTCCCGGGACGGCTCGCGCGCCGGCAACCTGCTGAAGGCGGCGCGCAGTTACGGCCTGACCGCCAAGGGCATGCAGATGGACACCGCGGCCCTCGCCGAGGTGGCGGCTCCGGCCATCCTGTTCTGGGAGTTCAACCACTACGTCGTCTACGACGGCATGGGCCGGCGCTTCGGCCGCCGCGGCGTCCACATCAACGACCCGGGCAAGGGCCGCCGGTTCGTCCCCATGGAGGACTTCGACGGCAGCTTCACCGGCGTCGTGCTGGTGATGGAGCCCGGTGAGGGCTTCACCCGGGGCGGCCGCAAGCCGGGCGTGCTGGGCGCGATGCCGGCCCGGCTGCGCGGCACCGCGGGCACGCTGCCCACCGCCGTGCTGGCGAGCCTGCTGCTGGTGCTGGTCGGGGCCGCGGTGCCGGCGCTGAGCCGCACGTACATCGACATGTTCCTGATCGGTGGTCAGACCTCGCTGCTGGGGGTGCTGTTCGCGTCGATGGCGGCCTGCGTGCTGCTGACGGTGGTGCTGACGTGGTTGCAGCAGGCCAACCTGCTGCACGGCCGCATCATCTCCTCCACGCTGTCCAGCGCCCGCTTCCTGCGGCATCTGCTGCGGCTGCCGGTGACGTTCTTCTCGCAGCGCAGCCCGGCCGACCTGGTGCAGCGGCTGCAGTC
Source organism: Streptomyces sp. NPDC051207 (assembly GCF_040682395.1). Taxonomy (NCBI): domain Bacteria; kingdom Bacillati; phylum Actinomycetota; class Actinomycetes; order Kitasatosporales; family Streptomycetaceae; genus Streptomyces; species Streptomyces sp. NPDC051207. The sequence goes on from NZ_JBFBAX010000017.1 coordinate 73,096, forward strand.
CAACGACGCCGTGGCGGAGACGCTGGCCCGCGACCTCGCCGCGGCGGGCGTGGACGCCGTGGTGGTGGTGCTCTACGCGCTGCTGCTGTACACGTACGATCCGCAGCTCACCGTCGTCGGGATCGGCGTGGCGCTGCTGAACGTCGTGGCGATGCGGGTCGTCGTGCGGCTGCGCGCCACCCGGACCGCCAAGCTCCGCGCGGACACCGCGCGGCTGACCAACACCGCCTACACCGGCCTTCAGCTGATCGAGACGCTGAAGGCGACCGGCGGTGAGGACGGCTACTTCCGCAAGTGGGCCGGGCAGCACGCCACCACGCTGGAGGAGCAGCAGCGGCTCGGTGTGCCGAGCGCCTGGCTCGGGGTGGTCGCGCCGACGCTCGCCACGCTGAACAGCGCGCTGATCCTGTGGATCGGCGGCATGCGGGCGGTCGAGGGCCACATCTCGATCGGGCTGCTGGTCGCCTTCCAGGCGCTGGTCACCCGCTTCACCGCCCCGCTCACCCGGCTGAACGGCGTCGCGGGCCGCATCCAGGACTTCGCGGCGGACGTGGCACGGCTGAAGGACGTGGAGAACTTCAAGGCCGACCCGCTCTACGGCCGTCCCGGCACCGGCGACCCCACGCGCCGCCTGCACGGGCACGTCGAGCTTCAGAACATCACCTTCGGCTACAACCCGCTGGACAAGCCGCTGCTCACCGGCTTCGACCTGACCGTCGGGCCCGGGCAGCAGGTCGCCCTGGTCGGCGGGTCCGGCAGCGGCAAGTCCACGGTGTCCCGGCTGATCGCGGGGCTCTACACCCCGTGGGAGGGCGTGATCCGCATCGACGGGCAGCGCATCGAGGACATCCCGCGCGGCGCGCTGGCCGCGTCCGTGTCCTTCGTGGACCAGGAGGTGTTCCTGTTCGAGGGCAGCGTCCGCGACAACGTGGCGCTGTGGGACCCGTCGATCCCGGACGACGCGATCGTGGAGGCGCTCCGGGACGCCGCGCTGTACGACGTGATCGTGCGCCGGCCGGGCGGGATCCACTCCCGGGTGGAGCAGGACGGCCGGAACTTCTCCGGCGGGCAGCGGCAGCGCCTGGAGATCGCCCGGGCGCTGGTGCGGCGGCCGAGCATCCTGGTGCTGGACGAGGTGACGAGCGCGCTCGACGCGGAGACCGAGCTGGTCGTGATGGATAACCTGCGCAAGGGGGGCTGCGCCTGCGTGGTGATCGCGCACCGGCTCAGCACGGTGCGCGACAGCGACGAGATCGTCGTACTCCAGCACGGCACGATCGTGGAGCGCGGACGGCACGACGAGCTGGTGGCGCGCGGCGGGGCGTACGCGGCGCTGGTCAGGGAGCGGTGAGATGACGACCGGCCACGAAGGCGACCTGGTGCTCGGGGCGCTCGGCGCGCTGGGCACGCCGCTGGACTGCGCGGGTTTCGGCCGCCTCGACCTCGAAGGGCCGCAGGTGCTGTGGCTGGTCGCGTCGGGCGCGGTCGACCTGTTCGCGGTGGACGCCGGGCAGCAGGGCCACTGGCACCACCTCGGCCGGCTGGAGGCGGGCTCGCTGCTGCTCGGCCCGGTGGCCGGACCCCAGCACACGCTGGTCGCGCGCCCGCTGCGCGACTGCGTCGTACACCGCATCGGGCTGCGCGAGCTGTACCAGACGGCCGAGACCCCGACCTGGTCGTACGACGAGTACGGCAACCCGCAGTACGTGCCGCCGACGACGAGCCCGCTGGAGTACGCGCTCGCCCTCGGCGTGGGCCGCAGCCTGTCGATCCTGTTCCAGGCGCCGATGGCCGGCGACGGGGGCGCGGCGCCCGCCGACGACGACGTGTTCTGGATGCAGGTGCCGCCGGGCAGCGTGCAGTACGGCTCGCTGTACGGCGCGGAGGCGGCGGCCGACCTGCTGGTGGACCCGGCGCTGTGGCAGAGCATGGTCGATCAGCAGTACCGGCTGCTGACCACGCTGGACCGCTGGATCGAGCAGCTGGAGCGCACCCACGAGACGCGCACGGCCGCCGGCATCGAGGCCGGTGAGGCGGTGCGCGTCCAGGCGGACCGCACGCTGCTGGCCTCCATCGGCGGGCGGTCGGACCGGCGGGCCACGGCGGCCGACGCCGACGCCACGTACGCGGCGTGCAGGCTGGTCGCCCGCGCGTCGGGGATCACGCTGGCCGAGCCCGCGCACGGCGGCACGGGCGGCGACCGGCTGGACCCGGTGGAGCGGATCGCCGTGGCGTCCCGGGTCCGCACCCGGGCCGTACGGCTGGACGGGCCGTGGTGGCGGGACGACGTGGGGCCGCTGGTCGGGCACCGGGCCCTGTCGGGGGCGCCGGTCGCGCTGCTGTGGCGGCGCGGCGGATACGTGGCGGTGCATCCGTCGACCGGGCGGGAGACACGGGTCGGGGAGGCCAACGCCGAGGAGTTCGAGCCGCGCGCGGTGATGTTCTACCGCCCGCTGCCGGAGAAGCGGCTGGGCCCGGCCGGGCTGCTGCGGTTCTGCATGCGGGGCACCCGCGGCGACCTCACCCGCCTGCTGGTCAGCGGCCTGGTGACGGTGGCGATCGGGGCGCTGGTGCCGGTCGCCACGGGCAAGGTGCTCGGCGAGTTCGTGCCGAGGGCGCAGACGGACCTCATCGTGCAGGTCTGCGTGGCGGTGATACTCAGCAGCGTGGTCGCGGCGGTGTTCATGCTGCTGCAGAACCTGACGATCCTGCGCCTTGAGGGCCGGGTCGAGGCGACGCTGCAACCGGCGGTGTGGGACCGGCTGCTGCGGCTGCCGACGGCGTTCTTCACCGAGCGGTCCACGGGCGAGCTGGCGAGCGCCGCCATGGGCATCAGCGCGATCCGCAGGCTGCTGGCGGGCGTCGGTCCGACGGTCGCGCAGTCGGTCACGGTCGGCGCGATGAACCTGGGTCTGCTGCTGTGGTTCAGCGTGCCGATGGCACTGGCGGCGATGGTCCTGCTCGTGGTGATCGCGGGCGTGTTCCTGGGGCTCGGGCTGTGGCAGGTGCGCTGGCAGCGGCGGCTCGTGGTGCTCACCAACCAGCTGAACAACCAGGCGTTCCAGACGCTGCGCGGCCTGCCGAAGCTGCGGGTCGCGGCGGCCGAGAACTACGCGTACGCGGCGTGGGCGTCGCAGTTCGCGCGCAGTCGTGAGCTCCAGCAGCGGGTCGGCCGCATCAAGAACCTCACGACGGTGCTCGGCGCGGTGTACCTGCCGCTGTGCACGCTGCTGATGTTCATGCTGCTGGCGGGCCCGGCACGCGGCACGATGTCGGCGGCGGCGTTCCTCACCTTCCACACGTCGGTGACGATGCTGCTCGCCTCGGTCACGCAGCTGACCGGCGCGTTCGTCTCCGCGGTGGCGGCGCTGCCGCTGTTCGAGGAGATCCGGCCGGTGCTGGAGGCGACCCCCGAAGTGCGCGCCGCGAGCACCCGGCCGGGCCCGCTGACCGGGGCGATCGAGGCGCGGCGGCTGTCGTTCCGGTACACCGACGACGGTCCCCTCGTCCTGGACGACGTGTCGTTCGCGGTGCGGCCGGGCGAGTTCGTGGCGATCGTCGGCCCCAGCGGCTGCGGCAAGTCCACGCTGCTGCGGCTGCTGATCGGCTTCGACCGGCCGGTGTCGGGCAGTGTGCTCTACGACGGTCAGGACCTGGCGGCCCTCGACCAGTCGGCGGTGCGCCGCCAGTGCGGGGTGGTCCTCCAGCACGCGCAGCCGTTCACCGGCTCGATCCTGGACGTCATCCGCGGCAGCGAGCCCTACACGCCGGAGGAGGCGATGGCGGCGGCCGAGATGGCGGGCCTCGCCGAGGACGTCCGGCGGATGCCGATGGGGCTGCACACCATCGTCTCGGGCAGCGGTGCCGTCTCGGGCGGCCAGCGGCAGCGGCTGATGATCGCGCAGGCCCTGATCCGCCGCCCGCGCATCCTGTTCTTCGACGAGGCGACCAGCGCCCTCGACAACGAGACGCAGCGCACGGTCATCGAGAGCACCAAAGCCCTCGACGCCACCCGGATCGTCATCGCACACCGCCTGTCGACGGTGCTGGACGCGGACCGGGTGATCGTCATGGAGGACGGCAAGGTCGTCCAGCAGGGGCCGCCCGCACACCTGCTCGCCGACACGGGCGGGCGGCTGCACGAGCTGGTGCGGCGGCAGATGGCGTGACGGCCGGCGACGGCCGGTGGTCCGGTCGTCCAGTGGCGAGGGTCCTGGTGAGCGCGCCAGCGGCATATTCCCGTCGAGGAATATGCCGCATCGACCGTAGGTGGTCATCTCCCGGAAATTCCCGAGGTCTTCTTCCGGCCTTCTCTCCGTCTTCTCCTGGACTTCGCCCGCCTGTGACCGTTGCTCGGGGGCGTCAGCGGGTACACGTCGTCCATGCGAATCAGCGTCGTGGATGTGGGGTCGAACACCGTCCGGCTCGTGGTGGCGGACGCGCAGGGCGGGGTTCCGCTCCCGGTGCACACCGCCAAGTGGCGGCTGCGACTGTCGCAGCAGGTGGTCCCGGGCGGCCCGGTGCCGGAGGAGGCCGTCGAGCGGCTCGTCGACGCCGTGGCCGCGGCGGCCAGGACCGCCGAGCGGTGGGGGGCCGCCGCGCCGCTGGCCTTCGCCACCGCCGTGGTGCGTGCCGCGCCCAACAGCCACGACGTGCTGCGTGTCGTCCGGGACCGGACGGGCGTCGCCCTGTGCACCCTGCCGGGCGAGGTCGAGGCCGAGCTGACGTTCCTCGCCGCCCGGCGCTGGATGGGCTGGCGCTCCGGGCCGCTCGCCCTGCTCGACATCGGCGGCGGTTCCCTGGAGGTGGCGTTCGGCCGGGGCCGGCTGCCGGACTTCGCGGCGTCGCTGCTGCTGGGCGCGGGGCGGCTCACCCACGAGTTCTTCGCGCACGCCGACCCCCCGGCGCCCGAGCAGGTGCGGGCGCTGCGCCGCACGGTGCGGCACCAGCTCAGAGACGTCGCCGGAAGAATCCGCTGGGAGGGCCCCCGGACGGCGGTCGCCACCTCCCGCACCTTCCAGCAGCTGGGCCGGCTGTGCGGTGCCCCGCCCGGGCGGCACGGACCGTTCGTGGAGCGCCGGCTGCACTGCTCCGACCTCCGGGCGGCCGTCGAACAGCTGGCCGCGCTGCCCGCAGCCGAGCGCGCCCGGCTGCCCGGGATATCCGCGCCGAGAGCCGCGCAGAGCCTGGCCGGCGCGGTGGTGGCCCACACGGCGATGAAGCTGACCGGCCTGCGGACGCTGACGGTGTGCCCCTGGGCGATCCGCGAGGGCATCCTGCTGCGCCACATCGAGGACGGCCCGTCCTGGTGGGCGGAGGTCACCCGGCTCGCGGAGGAGCCCGCTCCCCCGGGCCCGGTACCCCTGCGGATCGCGACGGCGACGCACTGAGCCGCCGGCCCACCGGCCTCGCCGACCCGCTGAGCGACCGACCGACGTAACGACGCAACGAGGAGACACCGTGACGGACGACCGCAAGCAGGCCGAGGAGCAGCCGAAGACGGCCCTCGAGGAGGTCCTCGCCGAGGTGGAGGACGCCGAGCGCCGCACCGTCGACTCCGACCGGCAGCGGCGCCGCCGGGGTGAGGCCGGGGAGGCCATCACCCCGAACACGGGCGCCCAGGAGCAGTCCTCGGGCGACGACTGAGCGGCCCGGCGGAGTACCACTGCCTCGGCCGGTGCGCCCCGCGCGCGGATGCCGGGGCCCGCTCCGGGTACCCGGAGAGCATGGCGCACCAAAGTGAAGAACCACGACTGCCGACGGCCCGGGGCCCGCTCTCCACGGCCGTCGCGCGGTACCTCCGCGGTGCGGGACCGCTGCCCGCCCCCGAGGAGGCGGCGGACGCGGACCCGTACGGCGACGACCTCCAGCTCGCCCTCTACCTGTGCTACGAGCTGCACTACCGCGGTTTCGCGGGCGTGCCCGCCGGCCTCGAATGGGACCCGGACCTGCTGCGCACCCGGGCCGCGCTGGAGGACCGCTTCCTGACCGCCCTGCGCGCGGACACGCCGGTCCACGACAGCGTGGCGGACGCGATCGCGGACCTCCTGGTCGAGCCCGTGGACGGCACCGGCGTCTCGTACTTCCTGCGCGACAAGGGCGAGCTGTGGCACCTGCGGGAGTACGCGGCGCTGCGCTCCCTGTACCACCTCAAGGAGGCCGACCCGCACGCCTGGGTGCTGCCGCGCCTGTCGGGCCGGGCCAAGGCGGCGATGGCGGCGGTGGAGTTCGACGAGTTCGGCGGCGGCCGGGCCGACCGGGTGCACGCCCAGCTGTTCGCGGACCTCATGACCGACCTCGGCCTGGACACCACGTACGGGCGTCATCTCGACGCGGCGAACGCCGAGATGCTGGTCACCGTGAACATGATGTCCCTGTTCGGCCTGCACCGGGAGCTGCGCGGCGCGCTCGTCGGGCACTTCGCGGCCGTCGAGATCACCTCGTCGCCGGGTTCCCGGCGGCTGGCCGAGGCGATGCGCCGCACGGGTGCGGGCCCGGCCGCCGAGCACTTCTACGACGAGCACGTGGAGGCCGACGCCGTGCACGAGCAGGTGGTGCGGCACGAGGTCATCGGCGGTCTGCTGGAGCAGGAGCCGCACCTCGCCGCGGACGTGGCTTTCGGCATCGACGCCACGGGCCACGTCGAGGACCGTTTCGGCGCCCGGCTGCTGGCGGACTGGCAGGCCGGCCGCTCGGCGCTCCGTACGCCACTCCAGGAACCCGTCGCGTCGTGAACCTCTCATATCTCCTGGACCCCGGGGTACCCGGGGCGATGTGAATCCACTGGTACTACCGGGCGTGTACGCCCCTCAGGACGACACCCGGTTGCTGACCGGGGCCCTCTACGACGAGCCGGTCCCGCCCGGTGCCGACGTCCTCGACGTCGGCACCGGAAGCGGCGCGCTGGCCCTGGCCGCCGCGCGGCGCGGGCTGCGGGTGACCGCCGTGGACGCGTCGCGGCGCGCGGTGTGCGCCGCCCGCGTCAACGCCCTGCTGGCCGGAGTGCGGCTCCGGGTCCGGCACGGGCACCTGTTCGAGCCGGTGCGGGGCGAGACCTTCGACCTCGTGCTGGCGAACCCGCCGTACGTGCCGGCGCCCGGTGACGGCCCGCGCGGCGCGGCCCGGGCCTGGGACGCGGGCCGCGACGGGCGGCTCGTCCTCGACGAGATCTGCCGGGAGGCGCCCGCGATGCTGCGCCCCGGCGGTGTGCTGCTGCTCGTGCAGTCCTCGCTCAGCGCACCCGACCGGACGCTCGGGCAACTGCGCGCCGCGGGGCTCAAGGCCGCCGTGACCCGGCGGCGCCGGGTGGAGTTCGGCCCGGTGCTGCGCGGCCGGGAACGCTGGCTGCGGGAGCAGGGTCTGCTCGACGCGACCGAGAACAAGGAAGAGCTGGTGGTGGTCCGTGCCGAACTCCCCGTCTGACCCGCCCCGCAGGATCACCGTCCAGCGCCGGGGGCCGTTGCTCGTGGAGGGCCCGGTGGAGGTGGAACTGGAGGACGGCACCACCGTGTCCTCCGACCGCTTCCGGGTGGCCCTGTGCACCTGCCGCCGCAGCCGCCGCTACCCGTGGTGCGACACCAGTCACCGGGCCAGGACCCCGGCGAAGGCGAAGGACCGCCCCGACGACTCCCCTCAGGAGCACCGGGACGACTGAAACCCCGGCTCCCGGTGTGAGCCCCGGCCCCTCGACGCGAGGCCCGGCCCCCGGTGCGGGGCCGGGCCTCGGCACATGTACGCCGGGGCGGGCGCCGCCGTCCCCACAACGGTGGCGTCCCGCCCCGGCACGACCGGTGGACCCTCGGGCGGCCCCACTCCGCCCGCCGGTCCCCCGGTACGGGATCACCGGCCCGCGCACGGCGACTCGCGCTCCCCAGCCACGAGTCCCTCATGTGCGCCTGGACCGCGCGATCCCGGTCCCTCAGAACGCGAAGAGGCTCGTGGCGGCGCTCTTCACGCACTCGTTGGAGAAGGTGCGCTCGTAGGAGACCCGGCGGCCCTCCCACACGCCGTCGACCGTGACGACGACGGGTTCGTACTCCCGCGTGCACAGCGCATCGCTGCTCTCGACCGCGAGGGCGCTGACGTCGCCGTCCGCCTGGCGCAGCTCGGCGCAGGCCTCCCGCGCGGCGGGATGCGTGCCGGCGGGGCGCGGGGTGCAGCTCAAGGTGACCGCACGTTCCGGGGTGGCGGTGGCCGGGTTCTCGCCGTGGCCCGCGGTCAGGACCAGGGCCGACGGGGCGTAGAGCGAGGCGGGCGCGGTGTTCGGGGCGGCGAGACCGGCCCCGGCGAGGGGTCCGCAGACGGCGGTGGCCGTCAGACCCAGAATCGTCGCCCAGCGCGCGGTGTTCCGCATTGTGTGCTTCCTTCCGCTCGATTACGAGGAGTGCCGGACCGTGCCCGTTGGGTGTCGGACCGACGAGCGCGAGTCTGCCGAGTCCGTCGGTGAAACACACATCGACCCCATGCGTTTCAGTAACCTTGCGTATTGAATCAGTGGCGCGAAGTTACGGAGTTCGAACGTTCCAGCCCTTCTACAGCGCCCATCCTGATCGCCTGAAGCAGCCAACTGGCGCATTTTGTTCGTTCTCGAATAGGCCTGAAACATCCCGATGGGGACCGGTCCGGCACCCGCGCCGGACCCCACGGGCCGGGTCACGCTCCGTTACCCGTGGGTATCGTCTGGGGCGGCGCGTTCTCAGCGACGAGAGACGGGACTTCTTCTCATGGGCAGGGCCTGGGCGGACTTCCAGTACGAGATCTACCTCAACGGCATGACGGGTGCGGTGCCCCGGCTGCCCACCGATCTGACCCGGCTGGAGGAACTCACCGAGCAGCGCCTCGGCCCCGGCCCCGTCGGCTACGTGGCGGGCAGCGCGGGCGACGGCAGCACGGCCCGCGCCAACCGGGCGGCGCTCGCCCGGCGCCGGATCGTGCCGCGCATGCTGCGCGACGTGCACGACCGCGACCTGTCGGTGGAGGTGCTCGGCCGCGCCCTGCCCGCCCCGCTGGCGCTGGCCCCGGTCGGCGTGCTGTCGATCATGCATCCGGACGCCGAGCCGGCCGCCGCGCGGGCCGCCGCCGCGCACGGCGTGCCGTTCGTCCTGTCGTCCGCGTCCAGCACCCCCATGGAGGAGGTCGCCGGGGCGATGGGCGACGGCGAGCGCTGGTTCCAGCTGTACTGGCCGAAGGACCGCGAGGTCGCCCGGAGCTTCCTGAACCGCGCGCGCCGGTCCGGGTGCAGCGCGCTCGTCGTCACGCTGGACACTCCCCTGCTGTCCTGGCGCCCGCGCGACCTCGACCAGGCGTATCTGCCGTTCCTGCACGGGGTGGGCACCGCCAACTACTTCTCCGACCCGGCGTTCCGGGCGGGCCTGGCCAAGCCGGTGCACGAGGACCCGAACGCGGCCGTGATGCACTTCGTCGGCATGTTCGCCGACCCTGCCAAGACGTGGCCCGACCTCGCCTTCCTGAGGGAGAACTGGGACGGCCCGATCGTCCTGAAGGGCGTGCTGCACCCCGACGACGCCCGGCTGGCCGCCGACGCCGGGATGGACGGCGTGATCGTGTCCAACCACGGCGGCCGTCAGGTGGCCGGGGCCGTGGCGGCGGCCGACGCGCTGCCCGGGGTGGTCGAGGCGGTCGGCGACCGGCTCACCGTGCTGTTCGACAGCGGTGTCCGTACCGGCGACGACGTGTTCAAGGCGCTGGCGCTCGGCGCGCGGGCGGTCCTCGTCGGACGGCCGTACGTGTACGGGCTCGGGCTGGACGGCCAGGCGGGCGTCGAGCACGTGATCCGCTGCCTGCTCGCCGAGCTGGACCTCACCCTCGCCCTGTCGGGACACGCCACACCGGCCACGCTCACCGCGGCCGACCTGGTCACGGACCCCGCCTGACGCCCGCGCCGGCTTCCGGTCCGCCTAGCGCCTGTCGTTTGGATCACCCCGGCGTCGCGGGGTCTGGTGCGCACATCTGCGGCGTTGTCGTCACTCGCCGACTCCCCCACGCTCGGCTTCACTCGCGCGGGAGGGACCCCCATCGCGTCGACTCCCTCCTCCGCCTAGCAGTTGCACGCACCAGACCCCGCTCGGATCGGCCCGGAGGCACAGCGCGTCACGGCCAGGCTGATCCCAACGACAGGCCCCAGCGCCCGCCGCTCGCCCCGGCCGCGCGGGCGGCCGGGGCGTCCGTGTCCGCGGCGGACAGGGAGCCCTCGGCCACCGGGACGGGATCGGTGCGCCAGCGCTGGGCGCCGGAGCCGTCCCGCACTGCGACGACGATGTCGGCGTTCGCGTCGGGCGTGGTGACGGCCAGGGCCAGCTGCTTCTCCCAGCGCGGCAGCAGCTCGCCCCGCACGGTGAGGTCGTAGCGGACGTCATCGGCTCGCCGGTCGTGCCGTTCGGTGCAGGTGCCGAGGACGACGATCCCGGCGTCGGCACGGGAGTCCAGGCACAGCCCGGGGTCGGCGGCGCTGCGCAGCAGGCCCTCCTCGTACGTCCACTGCTGGGTCCACGCCGGTGAGCAGGCCGCCAGGCCGACGCCCGCCCCGGCCTCCGCCGGGCCACGCACGTCGAGGCACAGGCCGGCGGCGACGCTGCGCAGCCGTGTCCGCCCGGGCGCCGTGGGCAGCCCGGCCGAGTCGGGCGGGGCGGGCGAGGCGGCCCCGGGTGCCCTGGCGGCGCCGGTGGAGGGCGCCGCGCCGGTGTCGCCGCCGTAGGACCAGACGTTGGCGATCAGGACGGTGGCCAGCACAGCGGCCGAGACCGTTCCGAGACCGGAGAGCAGTGTGCGCGGGGAGCGCGGGAGGGGCGGCGTCCAGCGGCCCGGGGCGGCCCGTCCGGTGAGCGTCCGGCGGCTGCGTCGCGCGGCGCCCCGCGCGCGACGGGATGCCGTCCGGGCGGGCCGCGAGTCGAGGTAGCGCCGCGCGCCCCAGCCGAGCACGGCTTCGGCGAGCAGGAGGCCCACGCCGCTTTCGCACCGGCTGAGTTGTTCGGCGGCGAAGCGGCAGTGGCGGCACTCGGCGAGATGCTCGCGGACGTCCGGCAGCAGGTCACCGCCGCGCCGGATCGGCACGTCGAGGAGCCGGTTGTGAAGGCGGCAGTCCCTGGTCGGCGCGAGTTCCCGATGGGCGCGGACACAGCCCTCCCGGAACTTCTCCCGGGCCTGTTCGAGTACGGCCGACGCGGTGCCGGTGTCCATGCCCAGCAGGCCAGCCGGCACGGACAGGGGCTCGGCCTCGACCTCGGTGTGCCACAGCACACAGCGCGCGGCGGCCGGAAGGGACTGGAACGACCGTTCGGCCAGTGCCCGGTTGTCCGGCGTCAGCGACTTCGCCGTGTGCATGCCGCGACCGCCGGCGGGTTTCCGCAAGGGGGGCAGGACGCCGGACAGGCGGTCGTCGGCGGCCCATGCGCGGACCGTCTCCCGCACGGCCACCAGGAGCCGGGGGCGCAGCGCGGCCGGCTCCGCGCCGGGGGCGGTCCCGTCCAGGGCCCGGCGGAACGCGGCGGCGGTGACCATGGCGGCGACGGGCGACGGTGAGGCCAGGCAGATCACGGCGTAGTCGTGCGCCGACTGCCAGTGCCGCGCCATCAGCAGGGCGGCGGCCCGGTCGGACTCGTCCTCCAGGCGGCCCTTCCGCCGGGCGGCGAGCACCTCGTCGGACTGCGCGGGATGGCCGCCGGGCGCCGGACGAGGCGGACGAGGGGGGTGGAGGGCTGGCACTGAGCTGTTTCCTTCCCGCGCGTGACACAGAAGTTCAGCTCGCCGAAAGGACGCCGGAGCCGGCCTTCTGGGCGACGAAGCGGGAGGCGCGTGCACCGACGGCGCGTCGTACCGGGGCCGGCCCCGGTACGACGGCCGGCCTTCCCCCCGCACGGGGGCTTCACTCTGGCACAGCCCACTCGGGCCCAACAAGACACTCCGGGCACCCGCGGCCGGCGCCGGATCCGTCAGATCTGCCAGGACCGCAGCCGGTCGGCCGCGCCGTAGATGTCGGCCTTGCCGGACATCAGATCGCGGGCGAGGTCGACGAGGGCGCCGTAGGGCGGGTCGATGCCGGCGCCGCTGACGAACATGTAGGCCACCGCGGTCGCGCAGGCGAAGCGGGCGTTGGCCGACGGCAGCGGCTTCAGCAGAGCGAGGGTGTGCAGCAGCGCGGCGGCCCGCCAGGCCGGGTCGGAGTCCACGCCGAGCCGGGGCGGGTCGACACGGTGCCGGGCCACGGCGGCGACCAGCGCGGAGAAGTCGTTGATCGTGGGCTGGTCGGGCAGCACCTCCTCGTGACGCTGGAGGAGCCAGGGCACGTCGATGTGGACGACCGGTGCCATCGGTCAGGCGCCCCGCCCCGCGCGCCTGGCGGCGGCCGGTTCGTCGTCCGGGAAGGCGGCGGCGAACTCGTCGGCGTGGGCCGCGAAGAAGCGGCGGAACGCCTGCGCGCCTTCCTGCAGCGCCCGGTGCCGCGCTATGTCGGCCGCGGCGGCCTCCCGTACGAGGGCCTTCATCGACGTACCGCGTTCCTTGGCGATCTGCCGCAGGTCCTCTAGCTCGCGGTCGCTGAACTCCACGTTGAGAGCTGGCATGCCCTCACGGTACCGCTCGGGTACTGTTCCGTAAATACCCGCAGGTCAGCGCATCGATCGGACGGTACCACCGGACGGCATACAGCCCTGGGCGACTGCCGCCCCGCGGGTCGCGGGGCGGCAGCCGCCCGGTGGTGGTGCGATGGGAAGCGCTAGCTCTGGCCGGCCACGAAGGCGGCGACGCGGGCGAGCGCGGCGTTCCAGTTGATGGTGTGCTCGTTGGTCGACCAGGACTGGATGTCGTCGATGAAGCAGAACTGGCCGACGCAGCCCTGGAGTTTGCTCTGCGCGAACGGGTCCTGGATGCTCGAGTTCGGACCGCCGGAGAGCGTGCCGTCGGGCGGGCTCGGCAGGTTCGGGTCGAGCTGCTTGGCGTACCAGCGGCTGTGCTGGTTGTGCGCGTTGACCTCGCCGTAGCCGGTGACGTACGACATGTTCAGCGCGTTGCGGCCGAGGATGTAGTCCATGCTCTGCACGGCCCCGTCGCGGTACTTGGCGCTGCCGGTGATGTCGTAGGCGGTGGCGAGGACGACCGCGTTGTTCAGCACCTGGTGGCTGGAACCCCAGTCGTACTTGTTGCCCTCGGGCGCGTACGGCAGGCCGTACGGGTGGGCCTTGAGCGTCGCCAGGTAGCGGTCGGCGCCCCGGACCACGGACTGGCGGACCTTGTCCCGGCCGGGCAGCCGGTTGGGCACCAGCGCCAGGTCGAGGCGTCCGGCGGCGGCGGTCCGTGCCCAGTCGAAGCCGGTCGGGCCGAAGATGTCGGCCGTGTGGACCGGCGACTTCAGCACGTGGTCCTGGAACTTCTGCTCACCCGTGGTCAGGTACAGCTGGGCGGCCGCCCAGTAGAACTCGTCGGACACGTCGGAGTCGGCGTAGGTGCCGCCGCCGATCCCGTCGGACTCGGACGCCAGCACGTCCGGGTGGGCGAGGGCCGCCTCCCACGCCTTGCGGGCCGCGGCGAGCGCGGTCGCCGCGAACTGCCGGTCGTAGGGCCGGTACACGCGGGCCGCCTGGGCCGCGGTCGCCGCCAGGTTCAGCGTGGCCGCGGTGGTCGGCGGGTGCAGTTCCCGCTTCTGCGGGTCGTCGCTCGGCATCAGCGGCAGGCCCGTCCACTGCTCGTCGTGGATCTTGTGGTGGGCCATGCCCGCCAGCGGCTTGCCGTCCGGCACCTGCATCTTCAGCAGGAACTCCAGCTCCCAGCGGACCTCGTCCAGGATGTCCGGGACCCTGTTGCCGCTCTCCGGGATGCGCAGCGAGCCGTCGCCGAGCTTCTCCACCTCGCCGGTGCGCGCGTACATCTCCCGCTCGTAGGTGCTCAGCAGCTCCCACGTCGAGATGCCGCCGTTGACGACGTACTTGCCGTGGTCGCCCGCGTCGTACCAGCCGCCGGTGACGTCGAGGGTGTAGTCGCACACGCCCGGCTGGCAGGGCACCTTGCCGTCGCCCTGGTTGGGCGCCACGTCGACGTGCCCGGCGGCGCGGCCGTACCCGGGCCGCAGGTCGTCGCGTATGGCGACGCCGCTGCGCTGCGTGTAGTAGTACTTCGCGGCGTCCAGGCGCAGCTTGTCGTACGCGCCGGTGCCGATGTCGAACGGCCGGCTGGTCTGGCCGTCGGCGGTCAGGGTGAGGCCCCGGCCCGCCGTGCGGTAGGCGCCGAAGTCGATCGAGTGGACGTTCTGCCCGGAGGAGCCGTCCTCGCCGCGCGGCACGGTCGAGCCGCGCGCCACGACCGTGCCGCCGGCGCTCTTGAGCTGCCAGGGCAGGCTCTCGGTGGCGTCGGTGACCAAGGTGGCGTTCTTCGGGCCGCTCGGCAGGTAGGCGACCTGGTTGACCCGGACCCGCGGCCCGGTGTCCGGCTTGTACACCTCCGGCGGCACGCCGCCCAGCAGGGACACGTCGTCCATGCAGAAGCGCCACGCGTCCGCGCCGCCACCGACCTGGAAGCCGACCTGCGCCTGGGCGGTGTCGACGGGCGAGGTGAAGGTGTACGTGTACGAGTTCCCGGAGACGCTCAGCTGCGGGCTGACCTCGTAGTACGTGTCGTAGGGCGCCACCGACAGGCCGACGACCGCCCGCACCGTGTGGCCCTCGGGCGAGCCGGTCGCGCTGAAGCTGAAGCGGTACGACTCGCCCTTGACGAGGGTGATGTCGTTCTGGCCGACGGCGGCGTCCCAGCGGTTGGTGGTGCCGCCGGGGACGTCGGCGCAGAGCCGGCCGTCGGACAGGCCCGCGGTCAGGTTGCTGGTGGTCCACCAGGGGGCGGTCGTGGTGTCGAAGGTGCCGTTCTTGACCTGCTCGACCTCGTCGGCCCCGGCCGGCCCGGCGGGCAGCGCGGTGAGCGCGGTCGCCAGCAGGGCCGTCAGGGACAACAGGGCGGTTCTGCGTTTGTTCACGTCTGGGCTCCTCATCGGAGGTGCGGGGATGCGCTCGCCGTGGGAGCGCTCCCAGCGGCAGTCGGAGGCCATAGTTGTGGCAGGTGTGACCCACGTCAACGGTCAGGACCGGACTGACTTTTTTCTCCACTCCGTCGGGACCGCCCGGCGCGGCGCCCCCGACGGCGAACGGCGGCGGCCCGCGAAGAACGTTCCGGCCCCCTCTCGGCACACGTTCCGGCGACCTTCGCACATCGTTCCGGCGCCCCCTCGAAAAGCGTCTCGGTGACTCCTCGAAGCGTTTCGGAAAGCCCCGCTTTCCCGGTCCGGGGCCGCCCCCCGGGGTTGCCCCGGCGGCGCTCGTCCGGAGCCGCGCGGGGCGTCCACGCACTAGGCTGGCACCCAGGTGACGCCGCCTGTTCACTGTGAGTGTCCGCGATGGAGTGGCGACGATGAGTCCGGTCAACCCGTTCGACGATGCCGACGCGGCACGGGCCGTCGCCGACGCGACCGGCACCCTGCGGGAGTGGAACGAGGGCGCCCGCCTGCTGCTCGGCCATCCGGCCGCCGACGTGGTCGGACGCCCCGCCGCCGACCTGCTCGCCGACGGCGCGGCACCCGCACCGCCCGGCCCCGGCCAGGCCCGCTGGAACGGCACCCTGGTGCTGCGGCACCGCGACGGCCACAGCGTGCCCGTGTGGGTCCTGGCGCACCACCGCATCCCGGAGGACGGCGGTCCGGGACACTGGTTCGCGGTCGCCCCGCTGCCCGACGCGAGCCCCGGACGGGGGGACGATCCGCTGGTCAGAGCGGCCCTCACGCAGTCGCCGTGCGCCACGATGATCTACGACGAGCGGCTGCGGCTGCGCGGCGCCAATGACGCCATGACGGAACTGATCGGCCTGCCCGCCGCCCGCATCCGGGGCCTGCGCGCCACCGACATCAACGACCGGCCGCAGAGCGTCGAACTCGAACGCCACATGCGCCAGGTGCTCGCCACCGGCCGCCGCTACGACATGCACACGCATCTCAAGGCCGGCTCGGAGAGGCGCGCGCACGCCTGGCTGGCCCGGATCGCACCCCTCACCGACGCCGGGGGCCGGGTGCGGGGCGTGTGCGTGACCGCGCACGACTTCACCGAGCAGTTCCGCGCCCGGGAGCGGCTCCAACTCGTCAACGAGGCGAGCGTCCGGATCGGCACCACCCTGGACGTGGCCCGCACCGCCCGGGAGCTGGCGGGCGTGTGCGTGCCCGCGCTGGCCGACTCCGTCAGCGTCGACCTGCTCGACACGCCGGACGGCGCCGAGCCCGCCGGTCCGCTGACGGCGCCGGTCCGGCTGCGCCGGACGGCCCACCGGTCGGTCGACCCGGACGGCCCCGACGCGCTGTCCGAGCCGGGGCAGGTGAACGTCTGTCCGGCCGGCTCCCCGCAGGCCGACTCCCTCACCGGGGGCCGTACGGTCGTGGCTGCCGTGCCGTCCGGGGACCTCGGCCCGTGGCCGGCCCGGGACGCGGAACGGCCGGAGGGGTTCCGGCAGCGGGGCGTCCACTCGACGATGTCGGTGCCGCTCCAGGCGCGCGGCGCGACCCTCGGTGTCGCCGTCTTCACCCGCCACCGCCGCCCCGATCCGTTCACCGGCGACGACGTCCTCCTCGCCGAGGAGGTCACGGCGCGCGCCGCCGTCTGCATCGACAACGCCCGCCGCTACTCCCGCGAGCGCGAGACGACCCTCACCCTCCAGCGCAGCCTGCTGCCCCGGTGGCTGCCGCGCACCGTCGCCGTGCAGGCGGCGTCCCGCTATCTGCCGGCCGCGCGCGCCGAGGTGGGCGGCGACTGGTTCGACGTGATCCCGCTGTCCGGGCTGCGGGTCGCCATGGTCGTCGGCGACGTGGTCGGTCACGGCATCCAGGCCTCGGCCACCATGGGCCGGCTGCGGACCGCCGTGCGTACGCTCGCCGACATCGACCTGGCCCCGGACGAGCTGCTCACCCACCTCGACGACCTGGTCGTCAGGCTGTCCGCGGAGTCCGGCGGCGACGACAGCACCGGCGAGGTCGGCGCGACCTGCCTGTACGCGGTGTACGACCCGGTGTCGCGGCGCTGCACGATGGCCCGGGCCGGGCACCCGGCGCCGATCCTGATCCCGCCGGACGGGTCGCCCCGGCCGGTCGACCTGCCCGCCGGTCCCCCGCTCGGCCTGGGCGGGCTGCCGTTCGAGTCGGCGGTACTGAGCCTGCGCGAGGGCAGCGTGCTGGCGTTCTACACCGACGGGCTGCTCGAGCACCGCGACCGGGACGCCGACGCCGGCCGGGACGTCCTGTGCGCGTCCCTGGCGTCGCCCTCCGGCTCCCTGGAGGAGGCGTGCGACCGGGTGCTGCACGCCCTTCTCCCGGCGGGCGGCGCCGCCGACGACGTGGCGCTGCTGCTGGCCCGCACCCGGGGCCTGCCCGCCTCGCAGGTCGCCACGTGGGACATTCCCGCCGACCCGTCGCTGGTCGCGCCCGTGCGCAAGCAGGTCCTCGACCAGCTCGCCGTCTGGCAGCTGGACGGGGCGTCGTTCACCACGGAACTCGTCGTGAGCGAACTGGTCACCAACGCGATCCGGTACGGCGCCCCGCCGATCCGGCTGCGGCTGATCCACGACGCGACGACGCTGATCTGCGAGGTGTCCGACACCAGCCCGACGGCGCCGCACCTGCGCCGCGCCAAGACGTGGGACGAGGGCGGCCGCGGGCTGCTGCTGGTCGCGCAGCTCACCCAGCGCTGGGGCAGCAGGCACACCCCGGAGGGCAAGACGATCTGGGCGGAGCTGAGCCTGTTCGACGACGTGTGAGCGCCAACTTCCGCTTGCCGGGAACCCGTCGGGCGTCGATCCCGTCATACGGGGGACACTCGGCGTAAGGGAACCTCCAGGAATGGAGAACCATGGCGAACACGTCCTCGTCCGTCTCCCGGGCCGCCCTGCTGGCCGGTGCGCTGGCACTGCTGGGTACGCTGACCGCCTGCGGCGGCTCCGACGGCACCACGACAGCGCCCCAGCGCATGCCCGCCGCGAGCGGTACCGACGCGCATCCCACGAACGGCACCCCGTCCAGGACCGCACCGGGCGACACGACCGCCTCGTCGGCGAAGTCGGCGTCCCCGTCCGGGCCCGCGTCCCGGCCCACGTCCAAGTCCGCGCCCGGGGCCGCTGACAGCGCCGGCAGAAGCCGCTGCCACACCAGTGAGCTGCGCGCCTCCGTCGGCCGCGTCGAACCGGGCGCCGGGCAGCGCAACTTCCCGATCGTCCTGACGAACACCTCGTCCCGCACGTGCACGGTGTACGGCTATCCGGGCGCCGCGTTCGTGGACGCCGACGGCAGGCAGCTCGGGCCCGACCCGAAGCGCAGCCCCGGCTTCAGGCCCACGACCGTGACGCTGGCCCCGGGCGGCACCGCCTGGGCGGGGCTGTCCTTCGCCTCGCCGGAGACCAGCGGCGCGCGGACGGCCACACCGGCGGCGCTGCTGGTGACACCGCCGGACGAGCGGACCTCCCTGAAGGTGCCGTGGACGGCCGGTGCGGTGCCGGTGGGCGGCAACTCGTCGTCGGTGTTCCTCACGGTGTTCGGCGCGGGCAGCGGGGCCTGACGCTGCCGCGTGGGAGGACAGGGCTGCCGGGCGCGTCGGTCCGTCCGGAGGCGGGTCCCCGTGCCCGCGCACCGGTCCGTCCGACGTGGCATCAGTTCCCCGGCGCCGCCGCTCCCCCGGCCCCGTACTCCGCGCGGTAGGCGCCCGGCGGCGTGCCGTAGCGCTCGCGGAAGACGCGGTGGAAGTGGAACGGGCTGGCGAAGCCCGACGCGGCGGCGACGCGGTCCACGGACAGGTCGGTGCTCTCCAGCAGCCGGGCGGCGTGCCGCAGCCGGGCCTCACGCAGCGCCCGCATCGGTGACCGGCCGAGCTGCTCGGTGAACAGGTGCGCGAACCGGGACGGCGACAGTGCCACGCCCGCGGCGAGTGAGCGCACGGTGTGCGGGGCGCCCGGGTCGGCGGCGATGAGCGCCTCGGCCCGGCGGATCCGGGCGTCGACGCCGGGCCCCGCTCCCGGGTTTCCGGTGTTCGCGGCGGTGAGCAGGACGGCCTCCTCCAGCGCGCACAGGGCGAGTTCACGGGCGGCGCTGCCGTGGGCGACCGCGACCCGGTCGTCCTCGGCGGTGCCGACGGGCGGTGTCCCGGTTCCGGTCCAGCGGGCGGCGGCCCGCATCCGGCGGAACGCCGCCTCGACGGGGCCGTGCAGGGCGGCGGGCGCCGGGCCGACGACGTACATGCCGTCGCCGGTGCCGTACGGGCGCAGCCAGGGCGACCAGGAGGGCCTGGCCTGGCAGTGCGCCCACCAGAACCGCCAGTGCGGGGCGCCGGGCGCGACGCCGTAGCCGTGCGGGGTGCCGGGGGCGAGGACGACCAGGTGGCCGGGGCCCGCCAGGACGCCGGACGTGCCCTGGCGCAGCCGGCCGTGGCCGCCGGTCGTCCAGGTGAACAGCCAGCTGTCGGCGCCGCGCGGCCGGCTGACGCGGTAGCCGGCCCGCTGGTCGAACCGGCCGACGACCACCAGGCCCGGTGGCGGGGCGGGGTCGCCCGCCGCAGCAGTCGCGGGCAGTCCGTCAGCACGCACGGGCATCCTCCCTCGGCGGCGGGCGGCCTAGCGTGACGGGGCGGGGGCGGTCGGAGGAGGAGAGGTCCCATGACAGTCACGGGCAAGGGCGCGGCCGGTATGTCCATCCTCACCCCGGACGGGCTGCGGCGGTACCGGGAGGACGGCTTCACGGTGGTGCGCGGGCTGTTCGGGGCGCACGAGGTGGACCGGTTGTGCGCCGAGTTCGCGGCGCTGCACGCGGCCGGGCCGGTCCCCGGGCATTTCACGCCCCGTGCCGCCGGGCCCGGCGGCGATCCGCTGGACGCGTATCCCCGCGTGATGCATCCGCACGAGATCAGCGGCGTGGCGCGGAGCGTGCTGCTGGACGCGCGGCTGCGGGCGGTGCTGGAGGCGCTGTTCGGGGAGGAGGTGCTGGCCGCGCAGAGCATGTTCTACTTCAAGCCGCCCGGCGCCCGGGGGCAGGCGCTGCACCAGGACAACTTCTATCTGCGGGTGGAGCCGGGCACCTGTGTGGCGGCGTGGCTGGCCTGCGACGCCGTCGACCGGGACAACGGCGGCCTGGAGGTGGTGCCGGGCACGCACCGCATGGACCTGTTCTGCCCTCAGGAGGCGGACGCCGAGGTGTCGTTCGCGCGGGAGTACGTGCCGCCGCCGCCCGGTCTGCGGGCCGTGCCGGTCGACATGGCGCCGGGGGACGTCCTGTTCTTCAACGGCAGCCTGGTGCACGGCTCGGGGCCCAACCGCAGCGCCGGCCGGTTCCGCAGGTCGTTCATCGGGCACTACGTGGGCCGTTCGGCCGAACGGATCGGCGACTTCTACCGGACGCTGACGATGGACGGCGAACGGGTCGCGCTGCCGGGGAGTGAGGGGGCGGGGCCCTGCGGCACGGAGTTCGCCCCGCGGGAGCCGCACTAGGCGTTCGCGTCCTTGCCGGGCGTGGGTTCGCCGTGGCTTGTCGCGCGGTTCCCCGCGCCCCTTCACGGGGTGCTCTCAGTGGCCGGCGATCGGGTGCGGAACGTAGGGCTGCTCCAGTTCCTCGATCTCCTTGTCCGTGAGTTCGAGGCCGACCGCGGCCACCGCGTCCTCGATGTGCTGCGGCTTCGCCGCGCCGACAACCGGGGCGGTCACCGTGTCCTGGTGCAGCAACCAGGCCAGGGCGACCCGGGCGCGCGGCACGCCCCGCTCACCGGCGATGCGGGCGACGGCCTCGACGACGGCGCGGTCGCCCTCCTGGTAGAGGGTGCTGCCGAACCGGTCGGTGGCGCTGCGCTCGGTGGTGGTGTCCCAGTCCCGGGTGAGCCTGCCCCGGGCCAGCGGGCTCCAGGGCAGGACGCCGACGCCCTGGTCCGCGCAGAGCGGCAGCATCTCGCGCTCCTCCTCGCGGTACATGAGGTTGTAGTGGTTCTGCATGGACACGAAGGGCGTCCAGCCGTTCATGCGGGCGGTGTACTGGGCCTTGGAGAACTGCCACGCGTACATCGAACTCGCCCCGAGGTAGCGCACCTTGCCCACCTTCACCAGGTCGTGCAGGGCCTCCATCGTCTCCTCGACGGGCGTGTGCGGGTCCCAGCGGTGGATCTGGTAGAGGTCGACGTAGTCGGTGCCGAGGCGGTCGAGGCTGTGGTCGATCTCGGTCATGATCGCCTTGCGGGACAGGCCGCCGCCGTTCGGCCCGGGCCGCATCCGGCCGTGCACCTTCGTGGCGAGCACGATCTCGTCGCGGCGCGCGAAGTCGCGCAGCGCCCGGCCGACGATCTCCTCACTGGTGCCGTCGGAGTAGACGTTCGCGGTGTCGAAGAAGGTGATGCCGGCGTCCAGCGCCTGCCGGATCAGCGGGCGTGAGGCCGCCTCGTCGAGGGTCCACTCGTGCACGCCGCGGTCGGGAAGTCCGTAGGTCATGCAGCCCAGACAGATCCGCGACACGTCGAGACCCGTCGAACCGAGCTTCACGTACTGCATCGTTGCTGCTCCTGCCTTCGGAGGACGCCGGACCGGGGGTGTCTGATCGGGGGTACCAGAGGCGAGCGTACGTCTTCGTGCGCGCTCGAAGGCCGGGACCGGGCACCGGCCGGACGGGGCGCCGCCGCCGCTGCCCGCAGGGGACGGCCCGGCATGGGAGCGGACGCGCCGTCGCGGTTGAATCTTGTCCGTGTGGATGTTGGACTCGGACAAACAGAGCCGAACGTGACGATGGGACGGATGCCATGCCTCTGGAGGGCGAGTACGAACCGAGTCCGGAGCAGTGGGTGCGCGAGCAGGTGGAGCTGTACGAGAGTTCCGGCGGCACGCAGGGGACGACCCTGCGGGACACGGGCCTGCCGGTGGTCGTGCTGACGAGCCGGGGCGCCAGGTCCGGCAAGCTGCGCAAGACGCCGGTGATGCGCGTCGAGCACGGGGGCCGGTACGCCGTGGTCGCCTCCCTCGGCGGGGCCCCGAAGCACCCCGTCTGGTACTACAACCTCAAGACCCACCCGCGTGTGGAACTCCAGGACGGGCCGGTGAAGCGGGACATGACGGCCCGTGAGGTCACCGGCGCGGAGAAGGCCGAGTGGTGGGAGCGCGCCGTCGCGGCGTTCCCGCCGTACGCCGAGTACCAGCAGAAGACGGACCGTGAGATTCCGGTGTTCGTCCTGGACCCCGTGGACGGGAACTGACCTCCCGGAAAAAAGTTTCACCGGACGCGCATGTTCCGGTGACGGCCGGGCACCCGTGTGTCAGGCCCCGCCGCGTTCCCCCGTCGCGGCGGGGCTTTCATGTGCCCGGCGCGCGAGCCGGTCGGTCACGTCGAGGAACACCTCGGTGGCCTCCGGGACGGTGCTGTAGATCGACCGCTTGATGCGCACGGCGACCTCCTCGACCCGTTCGCTGTCCAGGCCGGGCACCAGGTCCACGCGGGCGGCCACCAGGGCCGAGTCCAGGCCCGTCTTCATGGTGAGCAGCGCCTCCACGCTGTCGATCTCGGGCTGTGCCTCCAGCAGCGCACGGATGCGGCCGCTCGCCCGCGGGTCGGCGGCCTCCCCTATGAGCTGGTCGCGGGCCTCGCGGCCGAGCCGGTAGGCGACGAACACGAGCAGGGCGCCGATCGCGAGCGACGCCGACGCCTCCCACACGGCCTGCCCGGTGACCATGTGCAGGGCCATTCCGGTGATGGCGAGGCTGACGCCGAGCACCGCCGTGCCGTCCTCGGCGACCACCGTGCGCAGCGCCGGGTCGCGCAGCCCGTCCACTCCGCCGCCCTGCCGGCGCACCTGGTACAGGGCGCGCATCAGTGAGGCGGCCTCGGCGAGGAGGGCGACGACCAGCACGACGAGACCGGCGACGTATCCGGAGAACTTCTCCTCGGCGTCGCCGCTCAGGGCCTCGAAGCCCTGGAAGAAGGAGAAGCAGCCGCCCATCACGAAGATGCCGACGGCGGCCAGCAGCGACCAGAAGTACCGCTCCTTGCCGTAGCCGAACGGGTGACGCCGGTCCGGGGGGCGCCTGCTGCGGCGCAGCGCGGCCAGCAGGAAGACCTCGTTCAGGCTGTCCGCCACGGAGTGCGCGGCCTCCGACAGCAGCGCGGGCGAGCCCGCCACGAGCCCGCCGACGGCCTTGGCCACCGCGATCACCAGGTTGGCCGCGAGCGCCACCAGGACGGTGACGCGGGTCCTTCGTTCCGTTCTGCTCTCCGGGGGTGTCTTGCTCACCTGTGCTCCGTCGCTCTCGCGTCCACGTTCGCCGATTGCCCCGGTCGGCCCAGCTCACACCGTGCCGTCGGCCGATTTCGGGGAACGCGTGTGTGGGGGCATACGCGACCCGGCAGTGGATACGGCAGTTACGGCAGGACGTACGCCAGTGCGTACGGCAACGCATACGGACGTGAGGAGAGCGGCCATGAGCGGCGACCGCGGAGCCGGGCAGGACGCAGACGCCGGCCCGGACGGCAACAGCGCGTACGGCAGGAAGGCGTTCAAGCGGTCCAAGGCGCACTTCGCGGACCGGATCACCGCCGACGGCCGGGACGGCTGGCCCGTCGAGTCCGGCCGCTACCGGCTGGTGGTCAGCCGGGCCTGCCCGTGGGCGAGCCGCGCGCTGGTCTCCCGGCGGCTGCTGGGCCTGGAGGACGCCGTGTCGCTGGCCGTCGCCGACCCGATCCAGGACGACCGCGGCTGGCGGTTCACCCTCGACCCGGACGGCCGCGACCCGGTCCTCGGCATCCGCTTCCTCAGCGAGGCCTACGACCGGCGGGAGAGCGGCCATCCGGGCGGGGTGAGCGTGCCGGCGGTGGTGGACGTGCCCAGCGGCAAGCTGGTCACCAACGACTACCAGCAGATCACCCTGGACTTCGCGACCGAGTGGACGGCCCTGCACCGCGACGGCGCGCCGGACCTGTACCCCGAGGCGCTGCGGGACGAGATCGACGAGGTGATGGAGGACGTCTACGAGGACGTCAACAACGGCGTGTACCGGGCGGGTTTCGCCACCGGGCAGGAGGAGTACGAGGCCGCGTGCGCGGGTGTGTTCCGCCGTCTGGAGCTGGTGGCGGGGCGGCTGGAGCGGCAGCGCTATCTCGTCGGGGACACGATCACCGAGGCGGACATCCGGCTGTTCACGACGCTGGTGCGGTTCGACGGCGTTTACCACGGCCACTTCAAGTGCAACCGGTGGAAGCTGGCGGAGCACCCGGTGCTGTGGGCGTACGCCCGCGATCTGTACCAGACGCCCGGGTTCGGCGACACGGTGGACTTCGACCACATCAAGCGCCATTACTACCGGGTGCACACCGGCATCAACCCGGTCGGCATCGTGCCGATCGGCCCGGACCTGTCCGGCTGGCTCACCCCGCACCACCGTGAGGAGCTGGGCGGGCGGCCGTTCGGCGACGGGACGCCGCCGGGGCCGGTGCCCTCGGGCGAGGAGGTGCCGGCGGCAGGACGGCCCTGACACGACCGGGGCGCGAGCACCCCGGATCCACACCGAACGAGACCGACGACAACGACGAGACCGACAGCGCCGACGACACCGGGAGCCGTCGGAGAACTGAGAGGACCCACGTGGCCAAGAGCAGCAGCAAGATGAAGAAGAGGCTTCCCGCCGCCTACAAGCCGGTGGGGTTCGCGCTGAGCTGGGCCGGCGGCGCGCTCGCGGGGATGGCCTTCCGCCAGGTGTGGAAGGCCATCCGGAAGGAGGACGACGCGCCCGACGCACTCGACCCGGACCGCCGCTGGGGCGAGATCCTGCTGGCCTCCGCGATCCAGGGCGCCATCTTCGCCGCGGTGCGCAGCGCGGTGGACCGCGCCGGCGCGAAGGCCATCGAGCGCCGTACGGGGGTGTGGCCGGCCTCGGACAAGAGCGGCCGGGACTGACGGGTGGGACTGACGGACCGTCACCCCGGTGGGGTGCGGTCCGTCAGCCGCGTTTGGGGGCGAGGGGCGCGACACGGCGCAGGGTGAAGGAGTGGCCCGCCGGATCGGCGAAGCCGCGCTCCTCGTAGGGGCCGTGCGCGTCCTTCGCCTCCAGGGGCCGTCCGCCGAGTTCGACCACCTTGCGCTCGGCGGCGTCCAGGTCGTCCACCATGAACTCCAGGTGGGCCTGGAGCGCGTTCTCCGGGCGCGGCCAGCTCGGCGGGGTGGCGTTCGCGTCGCGCCGGAACGCCAGCCGGGTGCCGTCGGGGCTGCGGATCTCCACCCGGTTGGCGGCCACGTCCGTGTCCTCGGCGTCCAGGAACTCCCGGTAGAAGACGGCGAGTTTCTCGGGCTCGGAGCAGTCGAGCA
The DNA here is from genome assembly GCF_040682395.1 of Streptomyces sp. NPDC051207. Classification (NCBI taxonomy): domain Bacteria; kingdom Bacillati; phylum Actinomycetota; class Actinomycetes; order Kitasatosporales; family Streptomycetaceae; genus Streptomyces; species Streptomyces sp. NPDC051207. Next base: position 98,433 of record NZ_JBFBAX010000017.1, read on the forward strand.
CCACGACGCCCGCGTTGACCAGTGCCATGTTTCCTCCGTTGGTTCCGGGGCGCGGTGCGGCACCGCGCCCGGTCCTTTGCGGTTATCCCGGCCCGCCGGATTCAGTCGGCCGCCGGCCACGGTCCGCGGTCGTCCGGACACGAGCAGCCGCCCGTTTTCGGCCGCGCGCCGTTCTGACCGGACGTCATGGGCGGGCCGGGCCCATGGGGACGCGGGGCGCCGGGTCCGTCGCGTGGTCCGGCGAGAGGGTCAGCGGGTCGTCTGGAACGTGCGCCGGTAGGTCTGCGGCGACACCCCGATGGCCGCGTGCAGGTGCTGGCGCAGTGAGGCGCCGGTGGCGAAGCCGACCCGGCCGGCGATCTGGTCCACGGACAGGTCGCTGGACTCCAGCAGGTGCCGGGCGCGGGCGACGCGCTGCTGGATGAGCCAGCGGCCCGGGCTGAGGCCGACCTCCTCGTTGAAGCGGCGGACGAAGGTGCGCCGGCTCATCCGGGCGTGCGCGGCGAGGTCGGCCAGGGACAGGGGCCGGTCGAGGTGTTCCAGGGCCCACGCCCGGGTGGCCGCCGTGCCGGCGGCGCCCTGCTCGGGGACCGGCTGCTCGATGTACTGGGCCTGGCCGCCGTCGCGGAACGGCGGGACCACGCAGCGGCGGGCGACGGTGTTGGCGAGTTCGCTGCCGTGGTCCTCGCGGAGGAGGTGCAGGCAGACGTCGACGCCGGAGGCGGCGCCCGCGGAGGTGAGGATCCGGCCGTCGTGGACGAAGAGCACGTCCGGGTCGAGGCCGACGTGCGGGAACAGCCGGCGGAAGTGGTCGGCGAGCCGCCAGTGCGTGGTGGCGCGGCGGCCGTCGAGGAGTCCGGCGGCGGCGAGTACGAAGGCGCCGGTGCAGATGGAGACGATCCGCGCGTCGGGCGGGATCAGGGCGAGGGCGTCCGCCACGTCGGCGGGGAGTTCGGGGGTGATCAGGGCGGGCGCGACGGGCGCGATCACCACCGTGCCGGCGGTGGCGAGCGCCTCGGGGCCGTGCTCGACGGTGATGCCGAAGTCCGCGTTGGTGCGCACCGGTCGGCCGTCGACGGTGCAGGTCAGGACCTCGTACCGGTCGTCGGCCGCGCCGAGGATCCGGCTCGGGATGCCCAGTTCGAAGGGGTAGACGCCGTCCAGGGCGAGGACGACGACGCGTTCCGGGCGCTTGGTGTGCCGCATGGCCACGACTCTACGCCCTCGTTGGCACGATCGTGTCGAATGTTGGCCATCATGCCATTTCCCTGCCGGGCGGCGACCGGCAGGCTGGTTCACCATGAGCACTGTGAACACGATGAAGGCCATCAGCCAGGACGTCCTCGGCGGACCCGAGGTCCTCAAGACGGTGGAGGTGGAACGGCCCGCGCCGCGGCCGAACGAGGTACTGGTCCGGGTCAGGGCGGCCGGCGTCAACCCGACCGACTGGAAGCACCGCGAACACGGCGGCTTCCTGGGCGAGCCGCCCTTCGTGCTGGGCTGGGACGTGTCCGGCGTGGTGGAGGCCGTGGGTGTCGGCGTCGCCCGGTTCCAGGTGGGCGACGAGGTGTTCGGGATGCTGCCCTACCCGTTCGGGCACGGCTCGCACGCCGAGTACGTGACCGGCCCGGCCCGCGCCTTCGCGCACAAGCCCGCCTCGATCGACCACGCGCAGGCGGGCGCGCTCCCGCTGGTGTCCCTGACGGCCTGGCAGGCGCTGGTCGAGACGGCGGACGTGCGCGAGGGGCAGCGGGTGCTGATCCACGCGGCGGCCGGCGGCGTCGGGCACGTGGCCGTGCAGATCGCCAAGGCGCGCGGCGCCCACGTGATCGGCACCGCGAGCGCGGGCAAGCACGACTTCCTGCGCGGCATCGGCGTGGACGAGGCGATCGACTACCGGACGACGGACTTCGCCTCGGCGGTGAAGGACGTGGACGTGGTCCTGGACACCCTCGGTGAGGACACGCCCGTCCGTTCGCTGCGGGTGCTGCGCCCCGGCGGGATCGTGGTGTCGATCCTGCCGGGCGGCTCGGACGAGTTCCCGCGGGAGGCCGAACGGCTCGGCATGCGCGCGGTGCGGATGCTCGTGGACGCGTCCCACAGCGGGATGCGCGCCGTCGCGGAGCTGGTCGAGGCGGGCCGGCTGCGTCCGGAGATCGAGCGGACCTTCCCGCTGGCCGAGGCGGCTCGGGCGCACGCGCTCGGCGGCACCGGCCGCACCACCGGGAAGCTGGTCCTGCTGGCCGACTGACCTCGGCCGACAGGCCTCCGGCAGGCCCGGACGACCCGCCGAAAACCCTCGAACGTGCCGCTGCACGTGCGCCTGAACGTGCAGCGAAAGAACTCGGCCGCAATTCGAAGACATATGTCAATCGAACATGCTCCAATTCCATCGTTCGGGGGTAACTTGCGGGCAGGGAGGCGGTGTTGGGCCGCTTCCCTGCCGGCGCTCGGAGAGTTGGAGGCGGTGTCGTCGTGCAGCAGGAGCCTGCGCCGTTCACCCGGTATCTGCGCGTCCATCAGGACCGGGGCCACACGGTGCTGGAGTTCCGGGGCGAGATCGACATCGCCGCGGCGGCGGAGATCGCCCCGCACCTGGACGAGGTGACCGGCGGCGCCACGCCTCGCGTCGTGATCGACCTCAGCCGGGTGGAGTTCTTCGACTGCTCCGGGCTGCGGCTGCTGTACCGGGCCCGGCGGCGGGTCGTGGACCGGCACGGGCATCTGCTGCTCGTCTGCGCCCACCCGCTGACCCTGCGCGTGCTGCGCGTCACAGGCATGTCCCGCCTGCTTCCCCCGCAGCCCACCCTGGAGGCCGCCCTCGCCTGCCCGGAGGCCACGTCCGGCTCGGTGTGACGGCCCCCCTCTCCCCCCCTCTGGGCTCCCCGACCGCTCCCGTGCGGCGCATTCCCGCCAACTTCCCTGTCTCGCAAGGGAAATCAACTTCCCTGTCTGGCAAGGCAAGCGGCGGGCACCCGGAGAGGAGGAGGGAGGGCCGCCGCCATGACGACATCCATCGGACGCGTGCCCGGCTGGGCGAAGGTGCTGGGCGCGGTCGTCGTCGTGCTCGCCGTGCTGTTCGCCGGGCTCCGGCTGACCGTACTGCCGGGACTGAAGGACCTGTTCGGCACCGAGACCCACGACCGCTCCGGCCCCGCGCTGCTCGAGTCCATCCGGGACATGAGCCGCTACGAGGCCGCCTCCGGGAACTTCCAGGTCGTCGTGGACCTGGAGAAGGACGCCGCCTATCTGCCCGACGCGGTCCGCGGCACCCGCACCCTGTACGTCGGGGCCGGCACCGTCGACGCCCATGTCGACCTCGGGAAGATCCGCAAGGGCGACGTGAGGGTCGACGACGACCGCACCTCGGCGACGATCAGGCTGCCGCACGCCGCGCTCGGCACCCCGGCCCTCGACCCGGACCGGTCCTACGCCGTCTCCAAGCAGCGCGGGCTGCTCGACCGGCTCGGCGACCTGTTCTCCGGCAACCCGAACGGCGAACAGGCCGTCCAGAAGCTCGCCGTACGGCACATCGGCGAGGCGGCGAAGGACAGCGGCCTGACCGAACGCGCCGAGACCAACACCACCAGGATGCTCCAGGGCCTGCTGCGCTCCCTCGGCTTCAAGGAGGTGCGCGTGACGTACGGCAGCTGACCCGCCGGAATGCCGGCCACTGGAGCGACGGAGCGACTGGAGGATTCATGAACCGATCAGGCGCGCGCCCGCGTGCCTTGTCCCTGCGGGGCGGCCTGGCACGGCGCCGCCCCGCCAAGCCCGAGCCCGGACCCGAGCCGGAGCGGCGCCCGCTGCCGCTGCCGCTGCGGCTGCTGGCGATGCTGTGCGCGTTCGCGTTCATGGTGGCGTTCGCGGCCGTGCTGGCCCGGCTGACCCTGCAGCCCTCCCCCGCCTCGGAGGCGCTGACGCACAGCAACCTGCACCCGGGCCGGTCCCTGAGCGCCTATCTGGACCAGCCCGAACTGCGCGACGCCGTACGCCAGATCGGGGGAAACGTGCTGCTGGGCGTGCCCTTCGGGGTGCTGGTGCCGGTCGTCGCACCGCGCACCCGGGGGCTGCTGCGGGTCATGCTGCTGACCGCCGTCGTCATGCTGCTGGTCGAGTTCGCGCAGGGGGCGGTGGTGACCGGGCGCGCCTTCGACATCGACGACGTGATCCTCAACACCACGGGCGCGCTGATCGGTTACCTGCTCGTGGGACGCCGGCTGAGCCGGGCCGTGCACGCGCGCGAGAAGCGCGCGTGACCCGCCTGCCGCGCGGCCACCCGGCGTGGACCGGCCGTCACGGGGGCGGGCCTCAGCGCCGGGTCCAGGTGAACTTGTCGCCTCCCACCCAGCGGACCACGTCCGGGTCGTCCAGGTCGTGCACCGTGATCCCGAACGCGGCGGCGGCCTGGAGGACGTCGACGACGGCCTTGGCCTCACCGACCACCTGGCCGTCGATCTCCACGATCCGGAACGGCGGTGTGCCGGGCTGCACCCTGTGCACCATGATCCGCGGGTGGGAGATGTAGGGGCTCTCGCTCTCGGTCATGTCATAGAGGGTAAAACGCATCCTTCGTCCATGAATGACCGGATTCTTCCGGAAGGTCCGTCTCCGGAGGGGCCGTGCGCCGTGTCAGGGACGGCGCCACTCGTCGCCGGTCAGGTGCGAACCGGCCTGCGGCCCCATCCGGAGCATCCCGCCGTCCACGCTCCACGAGGCGCCCGTGACGTACGACGCGTCGGGGCCGGCGAGGAAGGCGATCACGGCGGCCACCTCCCGGGCGTCGCCGGGACGTCCCAGCGGCACGCCCGGACGGCGCTCGGTGTGCACGTCGGTGTCCTCCTGGCCGGTCATGGGCGTGGCGATCTCGCCGGGCGCCACCGCGTTGACGGTGATGCCGTGCTCGGCGAGTTCCAGCGCCATGACCTGGGTGAGCAGTCCGAGCCCGCCCTTGGCCGCGCAGTACGGCGCCGCGCCGACCCGCGGCTGGTGCTCGTGCACGGACGTCACGTTGACGATGCGGCCCCCGCCGCCCTGCCGGATCATGTGCCGCGCCGCCCGCTGCCCGCACAGGAAGGGTCCGACCAGGTCGACGTCCAGGACCTCGCGGACGGTGGACAGCTCCAGGTCGAGGAACGGCGTCATGGTGCCCGTACCGGCGTTGTTCACCAGCACGTCCAGCCGCCCCAGTTGCTCGCACAGCTCGTCGACCGCGTCGGCGGCCTCGGGCAGCCGGGTGAGGTCCATGCGGGCCACGGCGGCGCGCCGGCCGTGGGAACGGATCTCCTCGGCGGTCTCCTCGGCGCCCTCCAGGTCCTCGTGCCAGGTGATGCCGACGTCCAGCCCCTCCCGGGCCAGGCGTACGGCGGTGGCGCGGCCGATGCCGGAGTCGGCACCGGTGATCACGGCCACTCGGCCGGCGGAAACGGTCATGGCGGGCTCCTTGTCGGCAGGACGGCGGGCGACAGCGCATCGCAGTACCCGGACGGGTACCCGGCAAACCGGCCCGTCCGTCGTGCGGCCCCGGAGGCGGTGGGCAACCCTGGACCCAGGAGGTGACCGCGTGGCGATGGACCCCGTGGAGGCGCTGGACCGGATCGCCTTCCTGCTGGAGCGGTCCCTGGCGCCGACGTACCGCGTCCGCGCGTTCCGCACCGCGGCCCGGACGCTGGCCGCGCTGGGCGAGGAGCAGGTCCGGGAGCGGGCCGCGGCCGGGTCGCTGGAGTCACTGAAGGGCGTCGGCCCGAAGACCGCGCAGGTGGTGCGCGAGGCGCTGGCCGGGGAAGTGCCCGGCTACCTGCGGAAGCTGGAGGCCGAGGCGGCCGGGCAGGGCCCCCGGGCCGGTGACGGGCTGCGCGCCCTGCTGCGCGGCGACTGCCATCTGCACTCCGACTGGTCCGACGGCGGCAGCCCCATCGAGGAGATGGGCCGGGCGGCGGCCCGCCTCGGCCACGAGTGGGCGGTGCTCACCGACCACTCCCCCCGTCTGACGGTCGCCCGGGGCCTGTCGGCCGAGCGGCTGCGGGAGCAGCTCGACGTGGTGGCGGAGCTGAACGGGACCTGGGCGCCGTTCCGGCTGCTGACCGGCATCGAGTGCGACATCCTCGACGACGGCTCCCTCGACCAGGAACCCGAGCTGCTGGACCGGCTCGACGTGGTGGTCGTGTCGGTCCACTCCAAGCTGCGCATGGACGCCCGCGCGATGACCCGCCGCATGGTGGCCGCCGTACGCGATCCGCACTCCGACGTGCTGGGGCACTGCACCGGGCGGCTGGTGACCGGGCGGGGGCGGCCCGAGTCGCAGTTCGACGCGGACGAGGTGTTCGCGGCGTGCGCCGAGACCGGCACCGCCGTGGAGATCAACAGCAGGCCCGAGCGGCTGGACCCGCCGCGCCGGCTGCTGCGGCGGGCGGTGGACGCGGGCGTGCTGTTCTCCGTCGACACCGACGCGCACGCCCCCGGCCAGCTGGACTGGCAGATCCTCGGATGCGCCCGGGCGGAGGAGTGCGGGGTGCCCCCGCGGCGCGTGGTGACCACGTGGTCCGCGGACGACCTGCTGGCCTGGGCCCGGGAGCGGCGGCTGCCGGACGGCGTGGCCGGACCCTGACGTGGTACCCGGCCCCGCCACGAGAGGAGAACGAACACATGCACGCACGCGCCGCCGTGTTCGACGTCGACGGCACCCTCGTCGACACCAACCACCTGCACGTCACCGCCTGGTGGGAGGCCTTCCGGCAGGCCGGGCACCGGGTGCCGATGCACACCGTCCACCGCGCGGTCGGGCTGCCCTCCACCGACCTGATCGCCCGGGTGCTCGGCGAGGACCGGGACAAGGACCGCGACGACGGGATCAGCGCCGCGCACAAGACGCTCTACGGGCAGTACTTCGACCGGCTGCCCGCGCTGGACGACGCGGGGCGGCTGCTGAAGCGGCTGGCCGGCGACGGCTGGCGCGTCGTGCTCGCCACGTCGGCGAGCGGACCGGAGCTGTCGGCGCTGCGGCGCGCCCTCGACGCGGACGACGCGATCACGGCGACCGCGAGCGCGGAGGACGTCACCGAGGGCAAGCCCGCTCCCGAACCCGTCGAGCATGCCCTGGAACTGGCCGACGTGCCCGCCGAGCGGGCCGTGTTCGTCGGCGACACCGTGTGGGACATGCGGGCGGGCAGCCGCGCCGGGGTGCGCTGTGTGGCCGTGCTGTGCGGCGGCATTCCGCGCGCCGACCTGGTGGAGGCCGGCGCCGACGCCGTCTACGACGATCCCGCGCACCTGCTGGAATCCCTGGCCGACAGCCCGCTGGCGTGAGCCGGCCGGTGATCCGGTTACCCGCTCCCGTATGACGCGAGTGACGGAAACGGTACGCAGGGAGACCGAGACCCTGATCGAGGCGGGGCGTGCCGTGCTGCGCGGCCCCGGCCGGGAGCGGGACCTGCTGGTGCAGTCCCTCAAGGCGGCCGGGGCGGCCCTGCTCGCCTGGGTGATCGCGGACGAGTGGCTGGGCGACCCGATGGCGCTGATGGCGCCGTGGGTCGCGCTGGTGCTCGTCCAGGCCACCGTCTACAGCTCGCTGCGGCAGGCCGGGCAGCAGTTCGCGGCGATGTGCGTCGGGGCACTGCTGGCCTCGGGGGCGCAGCTGCTCACCGGGGACACCCTGGTCGCGCTGGCGCTCTCCGTCCCGGCGCTGATGCTCCTGGCGAACTGGCCCCGCTTCGGCGACCAGGGCGTCTACGCCGCGACCACCGCCGTGTTCACCCTCGCCTCGGGCACCGTGAGCGGCGCCGCGGTCGCCCACCGGCTGGGGCAGGCGGCGCTCGGCGCGGTGATCGGGGTGGCCGTGAACGCGCTGGTGCTGCCGCCGGTCCACCTGCGCGACGTCCGGGAGAACCTGAAGGGGCTGGCACGGCAGGCCGGGGACGTGCTGCACGCGGTGGCCGCCGATCTGCGGCACGGCGAGTGGGACACGTCGACGGCGGCCGACTGGCTGCACGCCGCGGCCCGGCTGGAGCGCCGCCTGGAAGGGCTGCGCTCGGCACGCGGCTGGAGCCGGGAGAGCCTGCGGCTGACCAAGCGCTGGCTGCACCTGGTGCACCGGGCGCCGGCATCACTGCCGGACGAGGCCGAGGACGAGCGGTGGAGCCACATCACCGGGCACATCAGGGCACTGGTGCGGACCCTCGCGGTGGCCGCCGACGACAGCCGGACGCCCGCGCCGCCCGAGGAGGAGGCGCTGCGCACGTACGCCCGGCTGCTGGAGCTGATCGGCGACGCCTGCCGCCTGGCGAGCGAGCAGTTGCCCGACACGTGGATCGACCCGGCCGACGACCGGGTGGCCGTGGCGGAGATGGACGAGCTGCACGAGCGGCTCCAGCGCAGTCTGCGCGACCACGCCGGTCAGGGGGCCGGCCGCACGGCCGTCCTCGGGACGCTGCTGCTCCAGGCGGAGAACATCTGGGCGGAGGCCGTGCCGGAGGGGCGGCGGGAGCGTCAGCCCGGCTGAGGCGGGTCGGCGGATCACGAGCGGGTGTCGGGTGACACGGATCACCGCGCACGGTGGCAGGTCCAGGAACACCCGTCGGTAATTGCACGTTGAACAAACCGTGGGTACCGTGACCGCCACCGGTGACCGGCATCCGTGTCCACCACTGAGCCGCCCCGGCCGTGATTCCCCCGTCACGGCCGGGGCTTCCTCCTTTCCGGGGCCGGACTCATTCCGGGACCGGCTCTTTCCGGGACCGGGCCCGCACGGTCCGCCGGGTGACATCCCGGCCCGCGGGTACCCGGGCAGCTCCCCGCAGTCGGCGGCCGAGAGGAGCGCAAGGTGAGCAGCGCAGCGGGCAGCAGGATCGTGGTCACGGGTGCGACCGGCAACGTGGGCACCAGTGTGGTGCGGCTGCTGTCGGAGGATCCGGCGGTGGGCTCCGTCCTGGGCCTGGCCCGGCGGATACCCGACTGGTCGCCCCCGAAGACGGAGTGGGCGGCGGTCGACCTCTCCTCCCAGCACGCCGATCTCACCCCGGAGTTCGCGGGCGCGGACGCCGTGGTGCATCTGGCGTGGGCGTTCCAGCCCACGCACGACCCGGCGGCGACCTGGCGCACCAACGTCCTCGGGTCCATCCGGGTGTTCGAGGCGGTCGCGGAGGCGGGCGTGCCGGCGCTGGTGCACGCGTCGTCGGTCGGCGCGTACTCGCCGGGGCCCAAGGACCACGCGGTCGACGAGTCGTGGCCGACACACGGCTGGCCGGACGCCGCGTACTGCCGGGAGAAGGCGTATCTGGAGCGTGCCCTGGACGCCTTCGAAGGGCAGCACCCCGAGATCCGGGTGGTGCGGATGCGGCCGGCGTTCCTCTTCAAGCGGGAGTCGGCGAGCGAGCAGCGGCGGATCTTCGGCGGCCGGTTCCTGCCGGGGCCGCTGGCCCGTCCCGAGCTGCTGCCGTTCCTGCCGGACATCCCGGGACTGCGGGTGCAGGCGCTGCACACCGACGACGCCGCGAACGCGTACCGCCTGGCGGTGCACTCGGACGTGCGGGGTGCGTTCAATCTGGCGGCCGATCCGCCGGTGGACGCGGAGCTGCTGGGCGAGATGCTGGGCACGCGCCGGGTGCGGCTGCCGCGTTCGGCGGCCCGGTCGGCGATCGCCGCCGCGTGGGGGCTGCATCTGCTGCCGGCCTCGCCCCACCTGTTCGACGCGGTGCTGCGACTGCCGCTGATGGACTGCACGCGTGCGCGTGCCGAACTCGGCTGGCGTCCGGTGCGCACGTCCACCGAGGTGCTGGAGGAGTTCCTGCGCGGTATGCGGCAGGGCGCGGGTGCGCGGACGGAACCGTTGCGGGGCCGCAAGGTCGGCTGACCGCGACAGCGGAAGAAGCCCGCCGCCCCGGCGATGGCGGGGCGGCGGGCGAGTGGTGGTGCGGTCAGGCCGAGGGCTCGTCCGGAACGGGCTGTTCCGGGTTGCTTCCCGACTGCTGCGGGGTGCCCTCCCGGCCCGTGCCCGCCTCGTCGGTGTCGGGGACGTCCCCGGAGGACGTCTCCTCGCCCTCGTCGGCCTTGTCGGCGGCGGTGTGCCCGGGGGGCCCGGCGGGCACCTCCCAGGGGTCCTCGTCGGCGTCGGCCTGCTGATCCGGCATGTCCCGCGGAATGGGCTCACCGGTCGCGGCCGTCTCGTGGCGGTCGGCCACAGCGCGCTCCTTCCGTCGTGCGATCACCGGCGGGTACCGCCGCGTCCGGCCGCGAAACCTCACTGCGGCGCGCGCTCGGCCAGCGCGGTGCGCCACGCGGGCGGCGGGCCCTCCGGGACCGGCTCGGCGCGGCGCCCGCCCCGGGCGAAGAAGTCGGCGAGCGGCAGGACGGCGGCGCCGACGGTGACCGCGTCGGGGCCCAGCCGGCCGAGGTCGATGGTGACCTTCTCGGCCGGGTGCCGCAGTGCGTAGGACATGGCGTGGCGGCGTACGGCGGGCAGGAAGCGGGTGCCGAGCTGGAGGCCCGCCCAGCCGCCTATGAGGATGCGCTCGGGCTGGAAGAGGTTGATCAGGTCGGACAGTCCGGCGCCGAGGTACTCGGCGGTCTCCTCCAGGACGGCGAGCGCGACGGGGTCGGCCTTCTCTCCCCCGGCCGGGTAGGCGGCGGCGAGCATGGCGGTGAGCGCGGTCTCCTCGTCGGTGTCGGCGGGCGGGCGTCCGCCCTCCTCGCCCCAGCGGGCGAGCAGGGACTCGGCGCCCGCGTACGCCTCCAGGCAGCCGAGCGCGCCGCACCGGCAGCGCCGGCCCCTGACCCGCACCGTCAGGTGGCCCCATTCGACGGCCCGGCCGTACTCCGCCTCGGGGGTGACGAGGCAGGCGCCGACGCCGGAGCCGAAGAGGACCACGAGCGCGTTGCGGGCGCCGCGCCCGGCGCCGAACCACATCTCGGCCTGGCCGAGGGTCTTGGCGCCGTTGTCGATGAAGTACGGGACGGTGCCGGGCAGGTGGGAGCCGGTGCGCAGCAGCGCCTCCAGCGGCACGGCGTCCCAGCCGATGGTCTGGCCGTGCACGACGGCGCCCCGGTCGGCGGTGCGCTCCACGATGCCGGGTACGCCGATGCCGACGCCGAGGAGCCGGTCGGGGGCGATGTCCGCGCTGGTGAGGACCTCGGCGATGCCGGCGCGGATGTGGTCGACGATGACCTCGACGTCGTAGCGCTGCGGGGTGAGGGGGCGTTCGGCGCGGGCGAGTTCGTTGAGGGCCAGGTCGAAGAGTTCGACGCGGACGCGGGTCTCGCCGACGTCGACGCCGATCATGTGGCCGCTGCCGGGCGCCACGCGCAGCAGGGTGCGGGGCCGGCCGCCGTCCGAGTCGACGCTGCCGGCCTCCTCGACCAGGCCGTCGGCGACCAGGTCGGCGACGACGTTGCTGACGGAGCCGGAGCTCAGTCCGGTGGCCGGGCCCAGTTCGAAGCGGCTGAGGGGACCGTCGAAGTAGAGCCGTTGCAGCACCACCGTGCGGTTGGCCCGTCTCAGGTCGCGTACCGTGCGTCCGTTCCGCCCCGCCATGTGGCTCCTTCCACCCTGCCCGACCTGCAACATACCCTTGCGGGGCGCCTCGGCGCGACTTTCTCCACCCCCTTAATTCACGACGTGAACTTAGCAGGGAAGACCCCTGCTCCCACGCCGCCGCGTGCCGGGGAAATTCAGTGGCCCGCCCGGTCCGGGCTCTCTACCCTGAAGGGAACCTAGGACCCCTAGGTTTCGTTTCACGCATCCTCAGGAGCCACCCCGTGAGAGCCCTCACCGAGCAGGACGTCCGCACTTCCTTCATCAACTGCTCGAAGGGGGAGGCCAGGCGTCTCGCCGTGCCGCGCGACCTCGGTGAGCTGCCCTGGGACGACCTCGACTTCCTCGGCTGGCGCGACCCCGGGGCGCCCGACCGGAGCTACCTCGTCGTGGAACGCGACGAACGCCTCGTCGGCGTGGCCATGCGTTTTCAGCCGGCGCAGCGCGGCTTCCTGCACCGCAGCATGTGCTCACTGTGCCTGACCACCCATCCGCGCGGCGGCGTCGCCCTGATGACCGCGCGCAAGGCGGGCCCGGCCGGCCGCGAGGGCAACTCGGTCGGCGCCTACATGTGCACCGACCTGGCCTGTTCGCTGTACCTGCGCGGCCGGAAGGTCCCGGAGACCGGCGCCCGCTTCGAGGAGAGCCTCACCCTGGACGAGCGAATCGCCCGCACGACCGGCAACCTGTGCGCGTTCCTCGACAAGCTGACCGCCTGACCGCTCCGCCCGCCCGCCGGGGGAAGGCCCCGCGCGGACGGCTGCCGTCCTGGCCGAATACGTTCGACGTGCCGGTCGGCGGGGAACAGCCCACAGGATGCAAGTGGTACGTGAGTGGACAACGCGCGTCCTGGAGTTCGTGAAGCGGCGTCGCGACCCCGTGGTGGACCAGACCCTGCGGTCGGCCTTCGCGGCGACGGTCTCGTACGTGATCGCGCTGCGGCTCAGTCCCGAGGCCGCCCCGCTGACCGCGCCGCTGACCGCGCTGCTGGTCGTCCAGGTCACCCTGTACGCCACGCTCACCACCGGCTTCCGCCGCGTGAACTCGGTGGTCACCGGTGTCCTGGTGGCGATCGCCTTCAGCCTGCTGGTGGGTCTGACCTGGTGGAGCCTCGGGCTGTTGATCGTGGCCTCGCTGGTCGTCGGGCGGATCGTGCGGGTGGACGAGTTCGTGCCCGAGGTGGCGATCAGCGCGATGCTCGTCCTCGGCGTCACCGCCCACGGCGACACGGCGTGGGCCCGGGTGGTGGAGACGCTGATCGGCGCGTTCGTCGGGCTCGCCTGCAATCTGCTGCTCGCGCCGCCCGTGTGGGTGGAGGAGGCGGGCGCGTCCATCGAAGGGCTGGCGCGCCGGCTGCGGCAGCTGATGCTGCGGATGGGTGAGGAGGCAGCAGGCCGTACCCCGGTGGACCGGGCGGCGGCGCGGCTGCACGAGGCACGCCGCCTCGACCACGACATCGTGGAGGTGGACGCCGCCCTCCGGCAGGCCGAGGACAGCCTGCGGCTCAATCCACGCGTGCGTGAGGGCCTGCTGCACCGGGTGGTGCTGCGCACCGGCCTGGACACGCTGGAGATCTGCACGGTCGTCCTGCGGGTGCTGGCCCGCACCCTCACCGACCTCGCCAAGGAACGCGAACCCGACCCGCTGTTCCCGCCCGAGACGGGCGCGGCGGTGGAGCAGTTGCTCTCCGAGGTCGCGGACGCGGTGGTGAGTTTCGCGGTGCTGGTCACCACCAGCGCCAGCTCGAACGCGGAGTCCGCCGAGGAACGCCTCGCCACCGAGCTGCGGCAGGCCGCGGCGACCCGCGACAGGCTCGCCCGGCTGCTGCTGGAGGAGGTGCGGCGCGACGCCCGCCACTGGCAGCTGCACGGCGCGGTGCTGACCGAGGTGAACCGCATCCTCGACGAGATGGACACCGAGCACCGGTCGCAGCGGCTGCTGGAGGAGCTGGACCGCAACGCGCGCGAGCAGCGCGAGAAGCTGCCCCGGCTCACCGCGCTGCGCGAGCGGCTCGGCCGGAACCGCGCGGGTACCGCCGCTCGTCTCCGGTGACGGACCCGGCCGGGGACGACCGGCGGGCGACGCGCACGGGTCCGCGGCACACGAGGGAGGGGACGTCCGGATGACCGACGGCACGGTGCGGATCGACGGCACCACACTGCGGCTGCCGGGGGGCGTGGCGGTGCGGTTCATCCGCACGCTGCGCCTTCCGGAGACCGGTACGCATCCGCTGCCGCCCGGGCTGGGCGAGTTCCCGGTCCGCCGCGTCGGCGACTTCCCCGGCACGGTGCCGCCGCAGTGGCTGGCGCGCGGCGGGGTGATGCTGCCGGTGTACCTGCGCGAGGCGATGTGGCTGAGCTTCGCCGGCACCACGGAGCCGGCCGCGCTCCAGGTCGGCGTCGGCAAGGTGTGCGCGGTCTCGGGCCGCCCGTGGAGCGACCGGCTCTCGGACCGGCCGCAGAACTACGTCGTGCTGCCCCGCCAGCCCTGGCTGGACGGCATCAAGTCCGGCAAGGGCACGGTCCGCCAGTTCGTGGCGGTGCCGCTGGGCCTCGGGGCGAGCGTCGAGGGCCAGGTCACCGGCGAGGAGACGTGGGGCGGGGTGCAGCTCCAGACGTTTCCGCTGAACGACCGGGAACTCGCCACGTGGCGCGCGCAGCGCGCGCAGGAGGAGCGGCTCCGCGCCGTGCGGGCCCGATCGATGCCGCAGCCCGGCTACGGCGCCGCGATGCCCGCGGTGCCCGCCGCCGCTCCGGCGTACGCGGCGGCCCCGGCAGCCGCCCCGCGCGGCGGTGCGGCGATGGGCCTCGGCGTCGGCGGTTCGATGCGGCAGGAGGTGTACAAGGACGACCGCGGGCCGGGCGACTGGGCCGAGCGGCCCGCGGGCCGGGTGTTCGTGCACCTGGTGACGCCGCCCGAGTGGCGCCGCATCACGGGCGAGGCACCGCCGCCGTCGCCGGTGGACCGCGCCACGTACACGCGCGCGGGGCTGCCCTGGTTCGACTACTACGACGAGGACGCCGAGGACGTCGACCCGACCGTCACCCTGCGGGGGGTGCGGCCGGTCGGGGACTGGCTCGGGGACGACCACGAGCCGTGGCAGCCGCCGGTCCCGCAGCAGATCGAGCCGCTGGGGGACGCGCCGGGCAAGGTGGTCGGGGACGGGGACTGGTAGCGCGAGCGGGCGGCTCGGACAGCGGAGCTGTCGGCATGGCCGATGTCCGTGCAGGTGTTTGCGTCGGGTGGGCGTTCCGCGACAAGGTGGCTGTCACGGCCGGACGAGTGACGACCCGAGGGGCGGACATGGTTGATGGTGGCTGGAGCAGGCGCCGGTTTGTCGGCACGCTCACGGGATCGGCCGCCGCGGCGGCGCTCCCGGCGGTGACGGGCTGCTCGGACTCCCCGCAGCCGGCGGACGCGCCGGCCGATTCGCCGGCCCTCGCGGCGAGCACGAGCGGCCCGGGCAAGGCCCGCGGGCCCTCCGGCCCCCGCCCGCTCTACATCGGCACCTACACGTCGGCCGAGGGCGGCGGCAAGGGCGTCGGGCTCGCCACGTACGACGCCGCCACGGGCCGGGTGACCGGCGGCGGGACGCTGTCCGGGGTCGGTGACCCGTCGTACCTCGCGGTGCATCCCGACGGCCGGACGCTGTACGCGGTGAACGAGCGCGAGGACGGTGCCGTGACCGCCGTGCGGCTGTCCGACCGCACGGTCCTCGGCAGCCGCGGTACGGGCGGGTCGGCCCCGTGTCATCTGTCGGTGCATCCCAGTGGCCGCTGGCTGTTCAGCGCCAACTACGGCACCGGCAGCGTGGCCGTGCACCCGGTCGGCGCGTCGGGGGCGCTCGGGCAGCGCACGGACCTGGTGACGCACTCCAGTCCGGCGCCGGGCCCGGGACAGCAGGGTCCGCACGCCCACCAGATCGTGACCAGTCCCGACGGCGGGCACGTCCTCGCCGTCGACCTGGGCACGGACACCGTGTACAGCTACCGGCTCGATGAGCGGAAGGGCACGCTCCGCGAGGTGTCACGGGCGCGGGCCCGGCCCGGCGCGGGGCCGCGTCACCTCACCTTCCATCCGGGCGGGCGGCACGCCTATCTGGCCAACGAGCTCGACAACACGGTCGCGGTGTGTACCTACGACGCGGACAGCGGCCGGCTGACGGTCGGCGACGCGCAGCCCACGGGCAGCGGGCCGGGCACCAACTACCCGGCGCAGATCGCCGTCACGCCCGACGGGGCGTACGCGTATCTGGCCAACCGCGGGCACAACAGCCTCGCGCGGTACGCCGTCGAGCGGGACGGCGCCCGGCTCCGGCTGCTGGACACGGTGCCCGTCGCCGGTGACTTCCCGCGGCAGATCGCCCTCTCCCCCGACGGGCGGCTGCTGTTCGCGGCGAACCAGAAGTCCGGCACGGTCAGCGTGTTCCGCGTGGACGCGGCCGGCGGCCGGCTGGAACTCGCGGGCAAGCCGTTCGCGTCACCCGTCGCCGTCTGCGCGCTGCCGCTGTAGGGCGCGCGGGCAGGAGGCGGCACTCGCCCGCGACAGCAGCGTGTGCACGCGCTCCGTGAGCTGCGCGACGTCGTCCGCCGGCCGGTGGAACGGCAGCCGTACGTCGCCGTGGGCGCGGGCCCGTTCGACGCGCAGCGTGAGTCCGTACCGGTCCACGGCGAGCGGCCGCACGCGCACCGCGCCGTACAGGCTGCCGCGGTCCACGAGCCGGGTGAGCTTCTCCACGACGTCGGCGTGGCAGTCGGCGAGGTGGGTGAGCAGCCGGGCCTCGGCCCCGGCCAGCGGATCGGGCGCGGCGGCGGCGAAGTCGCCGAGGCCGACCACCTCGGCGCCGGTGGGCCGGCGCAGCACCACGCGCGCCGGCCGGAAGGCGAGGTGGTCCTCCTCCAGGGCGCACCGGCCCGCCAGCCACAGCCGGGCGCGGATGCGGTGGCGGACCGGGACGGGCGCGACGTCCGCGAACTCCAGCACGGCGGACGGCTCGCCGCGCGGCGCGCAGATCGCCGCCGCGAGCAGGGTGCTGTCGTCGGACACGCGCAGCAGCACCCGGCCGTCGTCGGCCATGGTGTGCGCGCCGACGAGTTCCTCCCGGCCGCCTTCCGCGGTCACCGCGCAGGACCATGCCGTCGCGAGCACCGAGCGGGCCTGTTCGGCGGCGGTAGGCGCGGCCGTCCAGGTGGGGCTGTCACCCATCGAAACCTCCTTAGGTAAGCCTTGCCTAACCTAGCGGACATCCGGGCGCGGGCCAACCGGGCACGGCGAGCCGGCCCGGCCCGTCAGACGGAGACGACGCCCAACAGGGCGCGGGCGCACAGGTCGCGCACCTGGCGCCGGGTCAGCTCCGAGCCGCGCAGCCACTCCAGGCAGACCGCCGTGGTGAACGCCAGCCAGCCGCGCACCGCCAGCCGTACGTCGGGCCGCTCCCCGTGCACCGGGCCGAACCCCGGGTCGGCGGCCAGCGCCGCGAGGATCTGCCGCTCCTGCGCGGCCAGCGCCCGCCGGTAGACCCGGCGCACCGCCTGGTCGCCCGCCGCGTCGGCGCGGTGGAAGGCGCGGTAGCCGTGCGCGTGGGCCTCGACGTACTCCAGGTACGCGTCCAGTCCGGCGGTGAGCTGCTCACGCACCGGGACGCCGGGCACGGCGGCGGTCAGCCGCAGCATCCGCTCGCTCTCCCGCTCCACGACCCCCGCGAAGAAGTCCCGCTTCGTCGGGAAGTAGTGGTACAGCAGTCCCCGGGAGACGCCGGCGATCTCGGCGACCTGCTCGATCCAGACCTCGTCGTAGGGGTTCTCCGAGAACAGCCTGGCCCCGACCGACAGCAGCTGTTCCCGGCGCTCCCCCGTGCTCAGCCGGCGGCGCGTGCGCTCCCCCTGGTTCGCGGCCATGCCCGCACTTTACTTGACGCCGGTTCAACAGCCGGACAAGACTGAGGCACGTTGTTGAACCCGCGTACAACACGCCTGTGGGGCATCGACGTGCCGCTGGATCGAGGGAGATCGCGTCATGGCGCAGACGACCGGGGCCGGACTGCCCAAGGGGTTCCGGGACGCCCGGCAGGGCTGGCCCGAGCTGCACCGCATCCCGCACCCGCCGCACCGGCTGCCGCTGCTCGGTGACGTGGTGGGCGCGAGCGGGCGCACTCCCGTGCAGGACTCCGTGCGGTTCGCGCGGCAGCTGGGGCCGATCTTCCGGCGCAGCGCCTTCGGCAAGGAGTTCGTGTTCGTCTGGGGCGCGGATCTGGTCGCGGACCTCGCGGACGAGGCACGGTTCGCCAAGCACGTCGGGCTCGGCATCGCCAACCTGCGGCCGGTCGCCGGGGACGGCCTGTTCACGGCGTACAACCACGAGCCCAACTGGCAGCTCGCGCACGACATCCTGGCACCGGCGTTCAGCCGGGAGGCCATGGCCGGCTACCACCCGATGATGCTGTCCGTCGCCGGGCGGCTCATGGACCACTGGGACCGGGCAGCGGCGGCGGGCCGCTCGGTGGACGTGCCGGGCGACATGACGAAGCTGACCCTGGAGACCATCGCCCGCACCGGCTTCGGGCACGACTTCGGCTCCTTCGAACGGGCCCGGCCGCACCCCTTCGTCACCGCCATGGTGGGCACCCTGCGCCACGCGCAGCGCCTCAACACCGTGCCGTCGCCGCTGGCCCCGCTGCTGCTGCGGCGCGCGAGCCGCCGCAACGCCGCCGACATCGACCGCCTCAACCGCACGGTGGACGACCTGGTCCGCGAGCGGCGCGCCCACGGCGGCGGGAAGGGCGACCTGCTCGACCGGATGCTGGCGACCGCCCACCCCGGGACCGGCGAGCGGCTGTCGGCGCAGAACGTGCGCCGACAGGTCATCACCTTCCTGGTCGCGGGCCACGAGACCACCTCCGGCGCGCTGTCCTTCGCGCTGCACCACCTCTCCCGGCACCCCGGGGCCGCGGCCCGCGCCCGCGCCGAGGTCGACCGCGTCTGGGGCGCCACCCCGGAACCGGGCTACGAGCAGGTCGCCAAGCTGCGGTACGTGCGCCGGGTGCTGGACGAGTCGCTGCGGCTGTGGCCGACCGCGCCCGGCTTCGCCCGGGAGGCGCGCGAGGACACCGTGCTGGCGGGCGAGCACCCCATGCGGCGCGGCGCGTGGACACTGGTGCTGACGCCGATGCTGCACCGGGACCCCGGGGTGTGGGGCGCGGACGCCGAGGCGTTCGACCCGGACCGCTTCGAGGCCGGCGCCGTGCGCTCGCGGCCCCCGCACACCTACAAGCCGTTCGGGACGGGCACGCGTGCCTGCATCGGCCGGCAGTTCGCCCTGCACGAGGCCACCCTGGTCCTCGGCCTCCTGCTGCGCCGCTACGACCTGCGCCCCGACCCGTCCTACCGCCTGCGGGTCACCGAACGCCTCACCCTGATACCCGGGGGACTGCGCCTGCACCCCGAACGCCGTTCCCCGGCCCGGTCGTCGGACGACGCACCGAGCACCGGAAAGCCCCGGTGAACGCGCAGCGAGACCGTCGGACCCGTCGCGCAGGAAGGACCGCGGCCGGCCCGCCCCCTCACAGCTCGTTCCGGGCCAGGGACAGGAGGCGGTCGAGGACGCGGGGGCCGTCCGTGCGCAGGGCGTCGTGTTCGAACTCGTCGGTGACCCAGGTGCGCAGGCCACGGATCGTGCGGGCGGTGGCGAGGGAGTGGGCGGCGTCGACGTACATGTCGTCGTGGTAGACGGCCGCCGCGACCGGCACCTCGTTGGCGGCGAGCCGGGCGGGGTCGTACAGGGGCCGCCAGTCGGTGCGGGCGGCGAGGAGGTCCGCGGCCTCGCGCAGCGGGCGCAGCGCCGGGTCGCAGTCGAACATCCAGGGGTGCACGCTCTCGCCGGTGAACAGCAGCGGCCCGTCGCCCGCGAGGGCCTCGGCGGCGTCGAACTGCGGGAACTCGGCGCGGACCCGTTCGGCCGCCCACGCGGTGGGCCGCTCGTCCTGGGCGTAGATCGCCTCGTGGACGAGCGCGTACAGGGGGTGGCCCGCGTACGACAGCTGCGCCTGGACGTTTTCCCGGAAGGCGTCGGAGAGGGCCGGGCCGGAGGGGGTGCGGACGAAGGCGCCCTCCAGCAGGTGGTGCAGGCGGTGGGTGCCGTCGCCGGTGCCGAGCAGGGCGCCGAGGGACTGGAAGGCCTCGGCGGTGAGCCGGTGGCCGTTCGGCAGGACCACGTCCTTCGTGAGGAGGTGTTCGGCGATGCGCCGGGCGCGCTCGACGTCCTGCGGGTAGCGGGCGTAGTGCGCGGCGACCTTGCGCTCGATGCGCGGGTACGCCGCCCGGTACACGTCGTCGGCGTGGGCGTCGAGGGAGGGCAGGCCGCCGGTTGCCAGGGCGGTGCTCAGGCCCTCGGGGGCCAGCGACAGGTAGGTGACCGTGCAGAAGCCGCCGAAGCTCTGGCCGAGAACGGTCCAGGGGGCGCCGCCGGTCACCTCGCGGCGGATCAGCTCGCAGTCCCGGACGATCGAGTCGGCGCGGAACTGCGTGAGGTAGGCGGCCTGTTCGGCGGGGCCGCCGCGCAGCGGGAGCGTCTGGCGGTTGGCCGGCGTGGAGTGGCCGGTGCCGCGCTGGTCGAGGAGGAGGACGCGGTACTCGTCGAGGGCGCGGTCGAGCCAGGCCCGCCTGCCGGTGAAACGGTCCGCGCCGAAGCCCGGGCCGCCCTGGAGGTACAGCAGCCACGGCAGGTCCCGGTCCGCTCCGCCGCTCGCGACGACCTCGCGGGCGAACAGCTCGATCGTCTCCCCGGCCGGGTCGTCGTGGTCGAGGGGCACGGTGAACCGGCGGTCGGTCAGGACGACTCCGGGCTGACGGTAGCTGTCGGTCAACGGGGCTCCCGGGAGGGACGGTTTTTGCGGACCGTGCCCCAGTTCAGCACATGACCTGCGGCCGCGGGCCCCGGGGACGAGGGACATCGGCCTCGGCCCCGGGACCTCAGCGGGCGGACAGACTGGAGCGGCGGACCACCAGTTCCGGCTGGAGCACCACCCGGCGGTGCTCGTGCGGCTGGGCCGCGCCCTCCGTCTCGGTCTCCTCCAGCAGCAGCTCGGCGGCCATGGCGCCCATGGTGACGGCGGGCTGCCGGACGGAGGTGAGCGGGACGGCCGCCGCGGCGGCGAACTCGATGTCGTCGTAGCCGACGATGGCGAGGTCGTCGGGGACGCCGACCCCCGCCGCGTACATGGCCTGGAGCACTCCCAGGGCGAGCAGGTCGTTGGCGCAGAACACGGCCGTCGGGCGGTCCGCGAGGCCGAGCAGGCGGGCGCCGGCGTCCCGGCCCGCGGCGACGTCGAGGCGCTCGGTGGGCAGTTCGCGCAGCGCGTCCGGCCCGAGCCCCGCCTCGGCGAGCGCGTTCAGCGCGCCGGTACGGCGGTCGCGCACCTGGTTCAGTCCGGGCGGGCCGCTGACGTACGCGATGGAGCGGTGCCCGGCGTCCACCAGGTGGCGGACGGCGAGCGCACCGCCCGCCACGTCGTCGACGGAGACGGAGCACTCGGTGGCGCCCTCGGCGACCCGGTCCACCAGCACGAACGGGATGCCGTGCCGGCGGAACGCGGCGATGTTGCGGCCGGTGGCCTCGGCCGGGGTGAGCAGCACGCCGCGCACCCGCTGCTCGGCGAAGAGCGACAGGTACTCGGCCTCCTCGCTCGCGTTCTGGGCGCTGTTGCAGACCATCACGCCGAGCCCGGCCTCCCGCGCGGCCCGCTCGGCGCCGCGCGCGACGTCCACGAAGAACGGGTTGCCCATGTCGAGGACGAGCAGCCCCATGATCCGGCTGCGGCCCGCGCGGAGCTGCCGCGCGGACTCGCTGCGGACGTAGCCCAGCCGGTCGATCGCGGACAGCACGCGCGCCCGGGTCTCGGTGGCCACGGTGTCCGGGCGGTTGATGACGTTGGAGACCGTGCCCACGGAGACTCCGGCGGCGCGGGCGACGTCCTTGATACCCACCGAATGGGCCATCGGGCAGGGACCTCCAGGTCGGACGGGGAAGCGGGAGGGGCGGCGGGAAGGCCTTCACAGTACCGTCATGCCGCCCCGGAACGGCACGGTCAGGCGGGCAGCCGGAAGTCCACGACGTGCAGCGGCGAGGGGGTGGTGCCGCTGGAGCGCTCCTGGTACATCACCGACAGCACGCCGTCCTGGGCGACGCGGGTCTCGTCCACCACGACCTCGCCGAACGCGTTCAGGCCGGCGCCGTCGTACAGCAGCCGCCAGTCGCCGTACCCGGACGCCCTGGACGCTCCGGCGATGCGGCCGTACGGGAAGACCGCGTAGGCGTTGTCGTAGCGGTCCAGGACCAGTCTGGTGCGCTGGCTGGAGTTGAGCGGGACCGGGATCTCCGTCTTCTGCCAGCCGCCCGAGGCGGTGCGGCGGAGGTGGAAGGCGCGGCCGTTCGCGGTGCGGTCGGCCACGTAGTTCGTGGTGCACTGCCCGAAGCGGCCCGGGACGTAGCTGATGATCGCGTGGGGCCGGCCGGCGGAGTCGGTGGACTGGCTCTCCTGGTTCATCAGGGAGTGGTCCGGGTTCAGCGGGTCGGCCACGAGCCCCGGGTCGGTGACGGACACCTTGTCGGAGCCGCCCGTGACCCCGACGACGGTCCCGGCGGCGTTGCGCCAGGTGCGGCCCCGGTCGTCGGAGTACACGTAGCCGGTGTCGTGGTTGGTGATGCCGCCGCCGCTGCACATGACGGCGGCGTTCTGCTCTCGCCAGGTGAAGAAGGCGTGCAGCCGGCCGGCGCGGTCGTAGTCGATGCCGTGCAGGTACATGTTGCGGGCCGTCGAGGAGCCGTGCTCGCTGGTGTACGTGCCGGTGGAACCGCTCCACTCCCCCAGCGCCGTCCACCGGGTGCCGTCGTACTCGGCGAGCGCGTTGCGGCCGTTGCCGGACACGCCCGCCCGGTAGCTCAGTTGCAGGCGTCCCTCGGGGGTGGCGACGAACTGCGGATACGTGAACTGCGAGGTGAGCGCGAGGCCGTCGAGGGTGGACTGCGGGGCGCCGAAGCGGCTCGCGGTCCAGCTCAGCCCGGTGGGGTTGTCCAGGAGCCCGGCGACGGACTTGACGTAGGTGAAGCCGTCGCTGTGCGAGTCCATGTTCAGGTGCAGGCGGCCGTCGGACCGCGAGACGCCCATGGAGATGACGTTGTGCGAGTCGTTGTAGCGCAGCGTGTGCCCGACCCTGACGGTCTGCCAGGTGCTCGCGCCCAGGGCCCGGCGGGCGACGACGGCGTTGCGGTCCGCCGTGTACCAGGCGGCGTACTGGTGGCCCTTGTGGGTCAGCAGGCCGTTCTTCTGGAAGGAGTTGTTGTTGACCAGCCCGTCGTACGACACGAAGTAGATCGCCTGCGTGTCGAGGGTGGTGCGCCCGGTGCGGGTGACCGAGGGGCCGGGGTCGGCGGCCCGGGCGGTGCCGGTGCCGGCGAGGGCGGTGAGGAGCGTGCCGGCCAGGAGTGTGCGTCGTCTCATCGGAGCCCTCCCGGGCGAGTCTCAGGCGAGATGGAACACTTCGGTGAGCGGTTTCATGGCCTCGTCCGGGCGGGTGCCGTCGAGGGCCTCGAAGAACGGCGCCATCTCGGCCTGCCAGCGGGCGTTGACCTCGGTGGCCTCCATGCCGGCCTTCGCGGCCTCGAAGTCCTCGGTCTCCAGATAGCCGACGAGGAGGCCGTCCTCGCGCAGGAACAGCGAGTAGTTGTGCCAGCCGGTCGCGGAGAGCGCCTCGCGCATCTCCGGCCACACGGCGGCGTGCCGTGCGCGGTACTCGTCGATCCGGTCCGCACGGACCTTGAGCAGGAAACAGACGCGCTGCATGACGTGCCGCTCCTTCGCGGGAAGTCGGGGACAGGGGCCGGACGGGGACCCGGTGCACATCGGTCGGATGCCCGGGTCCGGGCCGGTCGGAAGTCCGGTGGGACGGTCAGAAGTCGAAGCGGTCGATGTTCTCGGCGTCGAACACGGTCGGCTTGCCGAGGCTGATCACGCCGTCCTTGCCGATGGTGTACTCGCCCATGCCGCCCGCCGTGAAGGTCTCGCCCTCCTTGCCGGTGATCTGCCCGGAGACCAGCGCGACGGCGGTGCGCGCGGCCAGTTCGCCGAGCTTGGCCGGGTCCCACAGCTCGAACGCCTCGACAGTGCCGTTCTTGACGTACTTGCGCATGTCGTTCGGGGTGCCGAGGCCGGTCAGCTTGACCTTGCCCTTGTACTTCGAGCCGGACAGGTACTGGGCGGCGGCCTTGATGCCGACGGTGGTCGGGGAGATGATCCCCTTCAGCTTCGGGTGTTCCTGGAGCAGGCCCTGGGTCTGCTGGAACGACTTCTGGGCGTCGTCGTCGCCGTAGGCCACCTTGACGAGCTTGACGTCCTTGTACTTGGGGTCCTTCAGCTCGTCCTTCATGAACTCGATCCAGGCGTTCTGGTTCGTCGCGGTCTGCGCGGCGGACAGGATCGCGATCTCGCCCCGGAAACCGATCTGCTCGGCGAGCAGCTGCACCTGGGTGCGCCCCAGGTCCTCCGACGAGGCCTGCGACACGAAGGCGTCGCGGCACTCCGGCCTGGTGTCGGAGTCGTAGGTGACGACCTTGATGTCGTTGCTCATCGCCTGCTTCAGCGCGGTGCAGAGGGCGCCGGGGTCCTGCGCGGAGACGGCCATCGCGTCGACCTGCTGCTGGGTGAGCGTGTTGACGTAGGACACCTGGCCGGAGGTGTCGGTGCCGCTGGACGGGCCGACCTCCTTGAAGCCGGAGCCGAGTTCCTTCAGCGCCTTCTCGCCGCCCTTGTCGGCGGTGGTGAAGTACGGGTTGTTGACCTGCTTGGGCAGGAAGCCGACGGTCAGGCCCTTCTTCAGCTCGGCGTTCGGGTCGGCCTTGCCGCCCGAGGCGTTCGCGGCGCCCTCCTTGCCCACGTCCTCCTTGGTGGTGCCGCCGCAGGCGGTCGCGGCGAGGGCGAGGGAGGTGACGGCGGCGAGGGCGGCACAGGTGCGGCGCAGGGGTGCTTTGCGCATGACGGGGTTCCTTTTCGGCGAGGCGGGGTGCGGTGGGGCGGGACGGGGTGGAGGCGCCCGGTCAGGGCGCGGGGCGGGTGTCGGTGTGCGGCTTCGCCGCGTGGGCACAGCGGGACCGCGGCTCGGACCAGCCCCGCTAGGTCGGCCTTTGCGCCCGGGCGACGGCGATCTGCCGTGCGACCCGCGGTCCGAGCACGGACAGCACGAGCAGCACCCCGGTGACGAGGATCTGCGACTGGGCGGAGACGTCCTGGAGGCTCATCACGTTCTGCAGCGCTCCCAGCAGGAACACCCCGGCGACGGCACCGCCGAGCGTGCCCTTGCCCCCGTCGAAGTCGATGCCGCCGAGCAGCACGGCTGCCACGACGGACAGTTCGAGGCCGGTGGCGTTGTCGTAGCGGGCGCTGGCGTAGTGCAGCGCCCAGAAGACGCCCGTGAGGGACGCCATCAGGCCGGTCAGAGTGAACAGCAGCAGCTTCTGCCGCTTGACGCGGATGCCGGCGAACCGCGCCGCCTCCTCGTTCGCGCCGATCGCGAACAGCGACCGCCCGAACGGGGTGGCGTGCAGGGCGACGACGGCGATCGCGAGCAGTACCAGGAAGGGCAGGAAGGCGTACGGGACGAAGGTGTCGCCGAGGCGTCCGGACGCGAACTCCAGGTAGGGGGTGGGGAAGTCGGTGACCGCGTCGGAGCCGAGCACGATCTGCGCGATGCCCCGGTAGGCGGCGAGGGTGCCGATGGTGACGGCGAGGGACGGCAGTCCGAGCCGGGTCACCAGCAGCCCGTTGACCAGGCCGCACACCACACCGAGCAGCAGGCAGACGGGGATGATCGTCTCGATGGCCATGCCCTGGTTCCACAGGGCTCCCATGACGGCGCCCGACAGACCGGCCGTGGACGCCACCGACAGGTCGATCTCCCCGGACACCACGAGCATCGTCATGGGCAGCGCGACGAGCGCGATCGGCAGGGTGTTGCCGATCAGGAACGACAGGTTGAGCGCGTTGCCGAAGCCGTCCACGAAGCCGAAGGAGAACAGCAGGACCACGACGAGCAGGGCGCCGACGGCCCCGTCCCACCTCAGCGAGGCGGACCGGCGGGCGGTGCGCGCGAGGGCGGAGTCAGCCATGGCGGGCGTTCCTCTTCTTCAGGGCGGCGGCCACGCGCACCGCGACGAGCCGGTCGACCGCGATGGCGAGGATGAGCAGGATGCCGTTGATGGCGAGCACCCACACCGAGCTGACGCCGAGTGCGGGCAGCACGCTGTTGACGGACGTGAGCAGCAGCGCGCCGAGCGCGGCGCCGTAGACGCTGCCGGAGCCGCCGGTGAAGACGACACCGCCGACCACGACCGCGCTGACGACGGTGAGTTCGTAGCCGCTGCCAGTGCCGGAGTCGACGTTGCCGAACCGGGCCAGGTACATGGCGCCGGCGAGTCCGGCGAGGGCGCCGCAGAAGGTGTAGGCGGCGAGGATCCGCTTGCGGACGGGGATGCCGGCGAGCCGGGCGGCCTCGGGGTGGGAGCCGAGCGCGTACAGTTCCCGGCCGCCGCCGAAGTGCTTGAGGTAGTAGGCGGTCGCCACCAGCACGGCGAGGGCGATCATCGCCAGCCACGGCACGGCCGAGAGGCCGCCGGAGCCGAAGTCCACGAATCCGCCGGGCAGGTCGGCCGCGGTGATCTGGCGGGAGCCGACCCAGATGGAGTCGATGCCGCGGATGATGTAGAGCGTGCCGAGGGTGACGACGAGCGCGGGCACCTGGCCGAGGCTGACCAGCAGGCCGTTGAGGAGGCCGAAGCCGACGCCCGTGAGGACGGCGAGGGAGACGGCCACGACGGGGTGGCCGCCGCCCTGGAGGTGGGTGCCGGCGGCGAAGGCGCTGATGCCGAGCGTGGAGCCGACCGACAGGTCGACGTTGCGGGTGATGACGACCAGGGACTGGCCGGTGGCGACCAGGACCAGGATCGTGGCGTTGAGCAGCAGGTCCTTGATGCCCTGCTCGGACAGGAACTCGCTGTTGCCCGCCTGGGTGACGGCGATCATGACCAGGAACACGACGCCGATGGCGAGTTCGCGCATCCGGAAGACGCGGTCGGCGAGCCGGGTGCCGCTGGAGCGGCGGACCTTGGCGGCGGGGGCGGGGTTGGGGGCGGTCACGGTCATGCGGCGGCCCTCCCGGTGGCTGCGGCCATCACCGTTTCCTCGGTGGCCGCGGAGCGCGGGATCTCGGCGGTCAGCCGGCCCTCGTGCATGACGAGCACGCGGTCGGCCATGCCGAGGATCTCGGGCAGGTCGGAGGAGATCATCAGGACGGCCACGCCGTCGGCGGCGAGCCCGCTCAGCAGCCGGTGCACCTCGGCCTTGGTGCCGACGTCGATGCCCCGGGTCGGCTCGTCCACGATCAGCACCTTGGGGCGGGTCGCGAGCCACTTGGCGAGGACGACCTTCTGCTGGTTGCCGCCGGACAGCGTGGACACGGCGTCGGCGATCCGGGCGTACTTGACGTGCAGCTTGACGGCCCAGTCGAGGGAGCGGCTGCGTTCGGCGGCGCGGTCCATCAGCCCGGCCCGCACGGTGCTGCGCAGCCCGGTGAGGCCGATGTTGCGCTCGATGGACATGTCCATCACCAGGCCCTGGGCGCGCCGGTCCTCGGGAACCAGGGCGAGCCCGGCGGCCATCGCGCTGGACGGGGCGCCGTTGACCAGGGCCCTGCCGTCCACCAGGACCTCGCCGGCGTCCGGGCGGTCGATGCCGAACACGGCGCGGGCGACCTCGGTGCGGCCGGCGCCGACGAGTCCGGCGAGGCCGACGATCTCGCCGCGCCGCACGTCGAAGGAGACGTCGGTGAACACCCCCTCGCGGGTCAGGCGGCGCACGCTGAGAGCGACTTCGCCGGGGCTGACCTGCTGCTTCGGGTACAGCTCGGCGAGGTCGCGGCCGACCATGCGGCGTACGAGGTCGTCCTCGGTCATGCCGTCGAGGGGTTCGTCGGCGATGAGGGCTCCGTCGCGCAGGGTGGTGACGCGTCCGCAGATGGCGAAGATCTCCTCCAGGCGGTGGGAGATGAACAGCACCGCGGCGCCCTGGTCGCGCAGCGCCCGGACGACGCCGAAGAGGCGGGCCACCTCGCTGCCGGTGAGGGCGGCGGTCGGCTCGTCCATGATCAGGACACGGGCGTCGAAGGAGAGCGCCTTGGCGATCTCCACGATCTGCTGGTCGGCGATGGACAGGCCGCGCGCGGGGCGGTCGGGGTCGAGTTCGACTCCGAGCCGCTTCATCAGGGTGAGGGTGGCCTCGTGGGTGGCCCGGTGGTCGATGCGGCCGAGGGCGCGCCGGGGCCGGCGGCCCATGAAGATGTTCTCGGCGATCGACAGGTCGGGGAAGAGCGTCGGCTCCTGGTAGATGACGGCGATACCGGCGTCGCGTGCGTCGCCGGGGCCGTGGAAGGCGACCGGCTCGCCGTCGAGCAGCACCTGGCCGGTGTCCGGCCTGTGCACCCCGGCGAGGGTCTTGATGAGGGTCGACTTGCCGGCGCCGTTCTCCCCTGCCAGGGCGTGCACCTCCCCGGCGGACAGCTCCAGGGAGACGTCCCGCAGGGCGCGGACCGCGCCGAAGGACTTGGAGACGTCCCTGAGCGCCAGGACCGGGGCCGGACCCGTGTCGGACGGGTGGGTCATGGGGGCTCCTCGACGACGCCGTCCGGGGCTGCCGCCACGGCGTCGTGAAAGGTTTCAACTCGGTTGCCGGGACGTTAGGCAGCAGGGCTGTGCCACGTCAATGGGTGCGTGTCGAAAAACTTTCGATAGCCGAAGGTCTCATCCGGCCACGACGACCGGTCTTGACCAGAAGGCTTGACACCCCCTTGGGCGCCTCATAGTTTCGCTGTCTGAATCGTTTCACTCTTGGTCGCGGCGACCCGTCGTCCCGGCCCGACGTCACAGGAGCCCCGCAGTGACCGAGCTCAGCGCGGTGAAGGCCGCTCTCACAACCCAGGCAGTAGAGACGCCGTCGTGGGCCTACGGGAACTCGGGGACCCGCTTCAAGGTGTTCGCGCAGCAGGGCGTGCCCCGCGACCCCTTCGAAAAGCTGGCGGACGCGGCGAAGGTGCACGAGTTCACGGGTGTCGCCCCGACGGTCGCCCTGCACATCCCGTGGGACAAGGTGGACGACTACGCGGCGCTCGCCAAGTACGCCGAGGAACACGGCCTGAGGCTCGGGGCGATCAACTCCAACACCTTCCAGGACGACGACTACCGGCTGGGCAGCATCTGCCACCCGGACGCGGCGGTGCGCCGCAAGGCCGTACGCCATCTGCTGGAGTGCGTCGACATCATGGACGCGACCGGTTCGAAGGACCTGAAGCTGTGGTTCGCGGACGGAACCAACTACCCCGGCCAGGACGACATCCGCGCCCGGCAGGACCGGCTCGCCGAGGGCCTGGCGGAGGTGTACGAGCGGCTCGGCGACGGGCAGCGGATGCTGCTGGAGTACAAGTTCTTCGAGCCGGCGTTCTACTCCACCGACGTCCCGGACTGGGGCACGGCGTACGCGCACTGCCTGAAGCTGGGGCCGAAGGCACAGGTCGTCGTGGACACCGGGCACCACGCGCCCGGCACGAACATCGAGTTCATCGTGGCCACGCTGCTGCGCGAGGGCAGGCTCGGCGGGTTCGACTTCAACTCGCGCTTCTACGCCGACGACGACCTGATGGTCGGCGCGGCCGACCCGTTCCAGCTGTTCCGGATCATGTACGAGGTGGTGCGCGGCGGCGGGTTCTCGCCGGAGGTCGCGTTCATGCTCGACCAGTGCCACAACATCGAGGCGAAGATCCCGGCGATCATCCGCTCGGTGATGAACGTGCAGGAGGCGACGGCGAAGGCGCTGCTCGTCGACGGCGACGCGCTGGCCGCCGCGCAGGCCTCGGGGGACGTGCTGGAGGCGAACGCGGTCCTGATGGACGCGTACAACACGGACGTCCGTCCGCTGCTGCGCGAGGTGCGCGAGGAGATGGGGCTGGACCCCGAGCCCGTCGCGGCCTACAAGGCGTCCGGGTGGGCCGAGAAGATCGTCGCCGAGCGCGTCGGCGGGCAGCAGGCCGGCTGGGGGGCGTGAGCGTCCGCCCGGTTCTGCCGCGCGGCGGCGCTCCCGCCGCCCGTGGCTGATCACGCACTTCCCCGCGCCCTTCAGCGGCGCTCTCCAGGACCCTCGTCGGAAAAGGACTGAACGCACATGGCACCCCACCCCGAAGCCGCCGCTCTGCTCGCGCGCTCCCATCGGCTCGGCTCCGATCCCCGCAACACCAACTACGCCGGCGGGAACGCCTCCGCCAAGGGCAGCACGACCGATCCCGTCACCGGCGGCGAGGTCGAGCTGATGTGGGTCAAGGGGTCCGGGGGCGACCTCGGGACGCTGACCGAGGCGGGGCTGGCCGTGCTGCGGCTGGACCGGCTGCGGGCGCTCAAGGGCGTGTACCCCGGTGTGGAGCGCGAGGACGAGATGGTCGCCGCGTTCGACTACTGCCTGCACGGCAAGGGCGGTGCGGCGCCGTCCATCGACACCGCCATGCACGGACTGGTCGAGGCGGCGCACGTCGACCACCTGCACCCCGACTCCGGGATCGCGCTGGCCTGCGCGGCCGACGGCGAGAAGCTGACCGCCGAGTGCTTCGGGGACGCGGTGGTGTGGGTGCCGTGGCGGCGGCCCGGCTTCCAGCTGGGCCTGGACATCGCCGCGGTGAAGGAGGCCAACCCGCAGGCCGTCGGCTGCGTCCTGGGCGGGCACGGCATCACCGCCTGGGGCGACACCTCCGAGGAGTGCGAGCGCAACTCGCTGCACATCATCCGCACCGCCGAGCGGTTCCTCGCCGAGCGCGGCAGGCCGGAGCCGTTCGGGCCGGTGATCGAGGGCTACGAGCCGCTGCCCGAGGCCGAGCGCCGGGAGCGGGCCGCGGCGCTGGCGCCGTACGTGCGGGCCGTCGCCTCGCAGGACCGGCCGCAGGTCGGGCACTTCACCGACGCCGAGGTGGTCCTGGACTTCGTGGCGCGCGCCGAGCACCCACGCCTGGCCGCGCTCGGCACGTCCTGCCCGGACCACTTCCTGCGGACCAAGGTGCGCCCGCTGGTGCTGGACCTGCCGCCGACGGCGCCGCTGGACGAGGCCGTCGCCCGCCTGAAGGAGCTGCACGCCGCCTACCGCGAGGAGTACGCCGCCTACTACGAGCGGCACGCCGAGCCGGACTCCCCCGCGATGCGCGGTGCCGACCCGGCGATCGTGCTGGTCCCGGGCGTGGGCATGTTCAGCTTCGGCAAGGACAAGCAGACCGCTCGGGTGGCCGGCGAGTTCTACGTCAACGCGATCAACGTGATGCGGGGCGCCGAGGCGGTGTCCACCTACGCGCCGATCGAGGAGGCGGAGAAGTTCCGCATCGAGTACTGGGCACTGGAGGAGGCCAAGCTGCGGCGGATGCCGCAGCCCAGGCCGCTGGCGACGCGCGTCGCGCTGGTGACCGGCGCGGGCAGCGGGATCGGCAGGGCCGTCGCGCAGCGGCTGGTGGCGGAGGGCGCGTGCGTCGTCGTCGCCGACCTCAACGGCGAGAACGCGGCTGCCGTGGCCGAGGAGCTGGGCGGCCCGGACAAGGCGGTCGCCGTGACCGTGGACGTCACCTCGGAGGAGCAGATCGCCGAGGCGTTCCGGGCGGGCGTGCTGGCGTTCGGCGGTGTGGACCTGGTGGTGAACAACGCCGGCATCTCCATCTCCAAGCCGCTGCTGGAGACCTCGGCGAAGGACTGGGACCTCCAGCACGACATCATGGCGCGCGGCTCCTTCCTCGTCTCGCGCGAGGCCGCGCGGGTGATGATCGCGCAGGGGCTGGGCGGCGACATCGTCTACATCGCCTCCAAGAACGCCGTCTTCGCCGGCCCGAACAACATCGCGTACTCCGCGACCAAGGCCGACCAGGCGCACCAGGTGCGGCTGCTGGCCGCCGAGCTGGGCGAGCACGGCATCCGCGTCAACGGCGTCAACCCGGACGGCGTGGTGCGCGGCTCCGGGATCTTCGCGGGCGGCTGGGGCGCGCAGCGCGCCGCAGTGTACGGGGTGCCGGAGGAGAAGCTGGGCGAGTTCTACGCGCAGCGGACCCTGCTCAAGCGCGAGGTGCTGCCGGAGCACGTGGCGAACGCCGTGTTCGCGCTGACCGGCGGCGAACTGTCGCACACCACCGGCCTGCACGTCCCGGTCGACGCCGGCGTCGCCGCCGCGTTCCTGCGGTGACGGGCGTGAAGTCGTACGCCGCGGTCGACCTCGGCGCGTCCAGCGGGCGTGTCATGGTCGGCCGCGTCGGCCCCGACTCGCTGGAGCTGTCCGAGGCCCACCGCTTCACGAACCGGCCCGTCCGGTTGCCCGAAGGGCTGCGCTGGGACGTCCTCGGGCTGTACGCGGGGGTCCTCGACGGGCTGCGGGCGGCCGGTGCGCTGTGCGGCGGGCGGCTCGACTCGGTCGGCATCGACAGCTGGGCCGTGGACTACGGGCTGCTGGACGCGGACGGGGCGCTGCTCGGCAACCCGGTGCACTACCGCGACGACCGCACCGAGGGCGTCGCGGAGAAGGTGTGGACGACCGTGCCCGCGCGGGAGCTGTACGCGGCGACCGGTCTGCAGTACGCGCCGTTCAACACCCTCTACCAGCTCGTCGCGGCCCGTTCCACCGCTCAGCTCGCGCAGGCGCGGCGGCTGTTGCTGATGCCGGACCTGCTGACGTACTGGCTGACCGGCGAGCAGGGCACCGAGCTGACCAACGCCTCCACGACACAGCTGGTCGACCCGCGCACCCGGGACTGGGCGCGGGACGTCGCCGAGCGGCTCGGGATCGACCTCGGCCTGTTCGCGCCGCTCAGGCAGCCCGGCGATCCGGCGGGCGAGCTGCGGCCGCAGGTGCTGGAGGAGACGGGGCTGACCGGTCCCGTGCCGGTGACGGCGGTCGGCTCGCACGACACGGCGTCGGCGGTGGCCGCCGTGCCGGCCGTGCGCGAGCGGTTCGCGTACATCTGCACGGGCACCTGGTCGCTGGCCGGCCTGGAGCTGGACGCGCCGGTGCTCACGGAGGAGAGCCGGGCCGCCAACTTCACCAACGAACTGGGCCTGGACGGCACGGTCCGTCATCTGCGCAACATCATGGGCCTGTGGCTGCTCCAGGAGTGCGTACGGGCCTGGGGCGATCCGGATCTCGGGGCGCTGCTGCGGGACGCCGCGAAGGTGCCGGCGCTGCGGTCGGTGGTGGACGCGGGCGACGCGGCGTTCCTCGCACCGGGCCGCATGCCGGAGCGGATCGCCCAGGCCTGCCGGGCCTCCGGGCAGCCGGTGCCGCGCTCCCCCGCCGAGGTCACCCGCTGCATCCTCGACTCGCTCGCGCTCGCGCACCGCGGGGCGGTCGAGGACGCGCAGCGGCTCGCCGGGCGGGAGGTCGACGTGGTGCACGTGGTGGGCGGCGGTACGCGCAACGCGCTGCTGTGCCAGCTCACCGCCGACGCCTGCGGGCTGCCCGTGGTGGCGGGCCCGGCGGAGGCCGCCGCGCTGGGCAACGTGCTGGTGCAGGCGCGGGCCGACGGCCTGGTCGGCGACCTGGCCGGGATGCGGGACCTGCTCAGCCGGACCCAGCCGCTCACCCGGTACGAGCCGCGCGGCGGCACCGCGCGGTGGCGGGCCGCGCAGGCCCGGCTCGCCGGGGCGTGACGGGCCCTCCCCGGCGCCCCCGGCCCGGGACTAACCTGCAACACATCCGATGATCAACGACGGAGGAGCCGCGATGCGTGTCGCCCTGTTCCTGACCTGCGTCAACGACACGCTCTATCCGGACACCGGGCGCGCCGTGGTGAAGCTGCTGACCCGGCTGGGCGTCGAGGTCGACTTCCCGATGGCGCAGACCTGCTGCGGTCAGGCCCACTACAACACCGGCTACCGGCACGAGACCGAGCCGATGGCCCGGCACTTCGCCGAGGTGTTCGGCGGCTACGAGGCGATCGTGACGCCGTCCGGCTCCTGCGGGGCGATGGTGCGGGAGCTGTATCCGCGGATGGGTGAGCGGGCCCGGGCCGAGGGCCGCGGGGACGTCCTGGCGGCGACGCTGGCGCCGGTGGTGCCGAAGACGTACGAGCTGACGGAGTTCCTGGTGGACGTGCTGGGAGTGACCGACGTCGGGGCCCACTACCCGCACACGGTGACCTACCACCCGACCTGTCACGGGCTGCGCTCCCTCGGTCTGGGCGAGCGTCCGCGGCGGCTGCTGGAGGCGGTGGAAGGGCTGGAGCTGGTGGAGCTGCCGGGCGCCGAGGAGTGCTGCGGGTTCGGCGGCACCTTCGCCCTGAAGAACGCGGACGTGTCGGCGGCGATGGGCACCGACAAGGTGCGCAACGCCGAGTCGACCGGCGCCGACGTGCTGTGCGCCGCCGACAACTCGTGCCTCATGCACATCGGCGGCACGATGACCCGGCTCGGGACCGGCATGCGGCCGGTGCACCTGGCGGAGATCCTGGCGAGCACCAAGGAGGACCCGGCATGAGCGGAACGTTCGTCGGCATGCCGGCGTTCCCGCAGGCCGCGCACGAGGCCGTCCACGACGCGACGCTCCGCGGCAACCTGCGGCACGCGACGCACACGATCCGCGCCAAGCGGGCGGCGGCGGTCGCGGAACTGTCCGACTGGGCGGCGCTGCGGGAGGCCGGCAAGCAGATCAAGGACCACACGCTCCGTCACCTCGACCACTACCTGGTGCGGCTGGAGGAGGCGGTGACGGCGGCCGGCGGCATCGTCCACTGGGCCGCCGACGCCGACGAGGCCAACCGGATCGTCACCCGCCTCGTCAAGGAGACCGGCGAGTCGGAGGTCGTCAAGGTCAAGTCGATGGCGACGCAGGAGATCGGCCTGAACGAGGCGCTGGAGGCCGAGGGCATCCGCGCCTACGAGACCGACCTCGCCGAGCTGATCGTGCAGCTGGGCAGGGACCGGCCCTCGCACATCCTGGTCCCGGCGATCCACCGCAACCGCGGCGAGATCCGCGACATCTTCCGCACCGAGATGGGCGCGTGGGGCCGCGCCGCCCCCGAGGGCCTGACGGACACGCCCGCCGAACTCGCCGAGGCGGCCCGCCTGCACCTGCGGGAGAAGTTCCTGCGCGCCAAGGTCGGCATCTCCGGCGCCAACTTCATGGTCGCCGAGACCGGCACGCTGGTCGTCGTGGAGTCCGAGGGCAACGGCCGCATGTGCCTGACGCTGCCCGAGACGCTGATCTCCGTCGTCGGCATCGAGAAGACCGTGCCGACCTGGCGGGACCTGGAGGTGTTCCTGCAGACCCTCCCGCGCTCGTCCACGGCCGAGCGCATGAACCCGTACACGTCGACGTGGACCGGCACCACCGACGGGGACGGCCCGCGCGTCTTCCACCTGGTGCTGCTGGACAACGGCCGCACCGACACCCTCGCCGACGAGGTCGGCCGCCAGGCCCTGCGCTGCATCCGCTGCTCGGCCTGCCTCAACGTCTGCCCGGTGTACGAGCGGGCGGGCGGGCACGCCTACGGCTCGGTCTACCCGGGCCCCATCGGCGCGATCCTCAGCCCTCAGCTGCGGGGCACGCAGAGCGAGATCGACGCCTCGCTGCCGTACGCCTCGTCGCTGTGCGGCGCCTGCTACGAGGTGTGCCCGGTCGCCATCGACATCCCCGAGGTGCTGGTGCACCTGCGGGAGCGGATCGCGCAGGGCGGCCCGGTCACGCGCGACGGCAACAGGGTCGTGCTGAAGCCCGCCAAGGGGCACGCGGCGGAGCGGGCCGCGATCAGGGCGGCGCGCTGGACACTCACCCGGCCGGGTGCGTTGCGCGCCGGTCAGCGCCTCGCCTCCCGGGGCCGCCGGCTCGTGCCGCGCACTCTGCCCGGTCCGGGCCGGGCGTGGACCGGCTCACGGGATGTTCCGGCGCTGCCCGCGGAGCCGTTCCGGGACTGGTGGCAGCGGACGGACGGCGGAAAGAAGGACGTGAAGTGAGCAGCAGGGAACGCATCGTGGGCCGGGTGCGGCGCGCGCTCGCGGACGTGCCTGCCGCGGTACCCGAGCGGCGGGATCCCGCGTACGAGCGGGACGTGCACCGCGGTTACCTCCGCGAGCACGGCGAGCGCACGGTGGCGCAGACGGTGGATCTGCTCGCCGGGAACCTGGCGGACTACCGGGCCCTCGTGCACCGCTGCACGGCGGACGGCCTGCCCGCGACGATCGCGGGGCTGCTGGCGGCGCGCGCCGCGAGGACGGTCCTCGTCCCGCCGGGCCTCGACCCGGCGTGGCTGGCGGCGACCGACACCGAGCGGGTCCCGGACCGGGCGGAGAGCACGCCGCGCGAACTGGACGGCGTGGACAGCGTGGTCACCGGGTGCGCGGTGGCGATCGCCGAGACCGGCACCATCGTGCTGGACGGCGGCCCGGACCAGGGCCGCCGCCGCATCACGCTCGTGCCGGACCACCACATCTGCGTGGTGCGCGTCCCCGACCAGGTCGTCCCGGCCGTCCCCCACGCCCTCGAACGCCTCGATCCGGCCCGCCCGCTGACCTGGATCTCGGGACCGTCCGCCACCAGCGACATCGAGCTGGACCGGGTCGAGGGGGTGCACGGCCCGCGCACCCTGGAGGTGGTGCTGGTGAGCGGCCGGACGAGCGCGGACGTCGCTTCGTAGTGCCCCGGCCGCAGCCGGGCAACGGTACGTCGCCGTGCCGTCCGGGAGCCCGGCGGGCACGAAAGACGGCGGATTCCCCGTGACAGAGCAGGTGAACAAGCGCTTGGATGGGCCTCCGGGTATCGCGCCGACCTGGAGGCCCTGGTGCTGTTCACTTCCGTCGACGACGTCTCCGCGCGCCTTTCGGAGACCGGCTATCTGGCGTCGCCCGCCGTCGCCACGACCGTCTTCCTGGCCGACCGTCTCGGCAAGCCCCTGCTGGTGGAGGGCCCCGCCGGGGTCGGCAAGACGGAACTCGCCAAGGCCGTCGCCCAGGTCGCCGGCGCACGCCTGGTACGGCTCCAGTGTTACGAGGGCGTGGACGAGTCCCGCGCGCTCTACGAGTGGAACCACGCCAAGCAGCTGCTGCGCATCAGCGCGGGTCGCGACGAGACGTGGGACGAGGCGCGCACGGACGTCTTCAGCGAGGAGTTCCTGCTCGCCCGTCCCCTGCTGACCGCCATCCGCGGCGACGACCCGAAGGTCCTCCTCATCGACGAGACCGACAAGGCGGACGTCGAGGTCGAGGGCCTGCTGCTGGAGGTGCTCAGCGACTTCCAGGTCACCGTCCCCGAACTCGGCACGATCACCGCGGCGCGCCGGCCGTTCGTCGTGCTGACCTCCAACGCGAGCCGTGAACTGTCGGAGGCGCTGCGCCGCCGCTGCCTGTTCCTCCACATCGGTTTCCCGGACGAGGAGCTGGAGCGCAGCATCGTCCGGCTGAAGGTGCCGGACCTGGACGAGACGCTGGCCGCGTCCGTCGTGCGGGTGATCGGCGCGCTGCGGGCCATGGACCTGCGCAAGGTGCCGTCGGTCGCCGAGACCATCGACTGGGCGCGCACACTGCTCGCCCTCGGCGCCGGCCGGCTCGACGAGTCCGTGGTGCGTGACAGCCTCGGCGTGATCCTCAAGCACCAGGACGACATGGTGAAGGCCGCCGCCGCACTCGACCTGGACGCCGTGTGACCGCGCCGGGCGATGTCGCCGAGCGGCTGACGTCGCTCGTCGGGGCGCTGCGCGCGCACGGCGTGCGCGTCGGCACCGGCGAGACGGTGGACGCGGCGCGCGCGGTGACGGCGCTGGGCCTTTCGGACCGCGAGCTGCTGCGGGAAGGGCTGGCCGCGACGCTGCTGCACGCCCCGGACCAGCGGCGGGTGTTCGACCCGGTCTTCGATCTGTACTTCCCGCGCGGCGTCGGCGGCCCGGACGGCGAACCGGCGGACCGCGAGGACCTGCGCGACCGGCTCGCCGCGGCCCTCGCCGGCGACGACCGGGCGCTGCTGGCGCGGCTGGCCGCCGAGGCGGTCGACGGCTTCGGCGGGTACGGCTCCTCGCCGGGCTCGGACGGCTGGTCGTCGCGGCAGACGCTGGACCGGATCC
Organism: Streptomyces sp. NPDC051207; assembly: GCF_040682395.1. NCBI lineage: Bacteria > Bacillati > Actinomycetota > Actinomycetes > Kitasatosporales > Streptomycetaceae > Streptomyces > Streptomyces sp. NPDC051207. The sequence continues at coordinate 136,107 of NZ_JBFBAX010000017.1, forward strand.
GTCCGCAGACGCTGCTGGCCCGCGTCCGCGACACGGTCCGGGCGGGCAGCCCCGGCGCCGGGTTCGCCGACCGGCTGCTGGAGGACGAGATCCGGCAGCGCATCGAGGGGTTCCGGCGGATGGTCGGCGCGGAGGCCCGCCGACGGGTCGCGGAACGGCGGGGCCGCGACGAGATCGCCCGGCGCGCGGTCGCGCCGACGCCCGACCGGGTCGACTTCCTTCTCGCCGGGAAGGCCCAGCTGGCCGCATTGCGCAGGACGGTCCGGCCGCTGGCCCGCAAGCTCGCCACCCGGCTCGCGGCACGCCGGCGGCGGGCGTCGCGCGGCTCGATCGACCTGCGGCGCACCCTGCGCGGATCGCTGTCGACGGGCGGCGTGCCGATGCGTCCGGTGCTGCGCAGGCGGCGCCCGGCCCGGCCCGAACTGGTGCTGCTGTGCGACGTGTCCGGCTCGGTGTCCGGCTTCTCCGACTTCACGATGCTGCTGGTGCAGGCGCTGCACGACCAGTTCAGCAAGGTGCGGGTGTTCGCCTTCGTCAACCGGATCGACGAGGTGACCGGTCTCCTCGTGCACGGCGCGGCGGACCCGGAGGGACTCGGCGCCCGCATCCGGGCCGGGGCCACCCTGACGGGCTGGCACGGGAGCAGCGACTACGGCGTGGCCCTGGGCGAGTTCGCCGAGCGGTACGGCGATGCCGTCGGGCCGCGCACCACGGTGTTCGTGCTGGGCGACGCCCGCACCAACCACGGCGACCCGAACCTCCCGGCCGTCCGGCGCATCGCCGAACAGGCCCGCCGCGTCTACTGGCTGAACCCCGAGCCGGTCTCCCTGTGGGGCACGGGCGACTCCGCCGCGCCGGACTACGCCGGGCTGGTGGAGATGCACGAGTGCCGCAATGTGCACCAGCTCGGGGGGTTGGTCTCGCGGTTGCTGCCGGTGTGACGGGGCCGGGACACGTTCAGCCTCCGGCCACGGCCGGGTACGGCCGCGGCGGGCTCGGGTTTGACGGCGGGCTCCCGTCGACAGCGGGCTCCGGTCACCCCCGGTCGTGTTCCGCCGGGTCACTTCGCCTTCGCGTACTCCTGTGCCATGCCGCCCGCGAAGTCGTACACGACCACCTGCTCGTCGCCGACGACCCACGCGTCGTGCCCGGGCGCGCACACGAACACGTCACCGGGGCCCACTTCGCCCTCGACGCCGTCGTCCATGCGGATGTAGAGGCGGCCCTGGACGACGTAGCCGTTGTGGTGGACCTGGCAGCTCTCGGTGCCCGCGATCGGTCCCACGGACTCCGACCAGCGCCAGCCCGGCTCGAAGGTGGCCACCGCGAAGTCGAGCCCCGACATGTGGACGGCCTCCAGGTGGCCGTTGGGGAAGTCCCGCCGCTCGTCCGGCTTGTCGAGCGTCTTCACCTCGAACATGACGCCTCTCCTTTCCGGCCGTGTTCCGTAACGGCCGGGGCCGGTCGCCGTCTGCCTGGAGCGGCCCGGCGGCAGGCCTGCCCCGCCACTTCATCCTCCGCCCGTCAAGCCGGGACCGCCATCCGGGGGACGGGAGCGGGCCCGGACCGACGAGACAGGTCAGCGTCACGCGCCCGGGGCGCAGAGCCGCGCGAAGCGTTCCGCGTCGATGTTGCCACCGGACAGGATCACGCCGATCCGGCGCGGCAGGCTGCCCGCGCGGCGGCTGAGCAGCGCGGCCAGCGGGGTGGCACCACTCGGCTCCAGCACGATCTTCAGGCGTTCGAAGGCGAACCGCATGGCATCGCGGATCTCGTCGTCGGTCACGAGGGCGATGGCGTCGACGAGCCGCCGGTTGAGGGAGAACGTCAGCTCGCCGGGGGTGTGCAGGGCCTGACCGTCGGCGATCGTGTGCGGGACGGGGATGCTGACGCGGTGGCCCGCCTCCAGCGACCGCTTGGTGTCGTCGCCGGCCTCCGGCTCGACGCCGATCACGCGGATGCCGGGGTGCAGCCCTTTCGCCGCCGTGGCGCTCCCGGCGATCAGTCCGCCACCGCCGACCGGCGCGACCAGGGCGTCCAACTCCCCCGCTTCTTCGAGGAGTTCGAACGCGGCCGTGCCCTGTCCGGCGATGACGTGCGGGTGTTCGTAGGGCGGGATGAGGGTCAGGCCGCGTTCGGCGGCGAGCGCCTCGGCGATGGCGACGCGGTCTCCGGTGTAGCGGTCGTAGGTGACGATCTTGGCGCCGTACCCGGCGGTGGCGTCCCGCTTGGACGGCGGGGCGTCGTCGGGCATGACGATGACGGCGGTGCTGCCGAGTTCGCGGGCGGCCAGCGCGACGGCCTGGGCGTGGTTGCCGGACGAGTAGGCGGCGATGCCCCTGGCCAGCTGCCGGTAGGTCAGCCGGGAGGCCGCGTGGTAGGCGCCGCGGAACTTGAACGCGCCCACGCGCTGGAAGTTCTCGCACTTGAGGTGGACTTCGGCGCCCACGAGCGCGTCCAGGGTGCGGGAGCGCAGGACGGGGGTGCGGTGTGCGACGCCCTTGAGCCGTGCGGCGGCGTCACGGACGTCGTCGAGGGTGACGGGCGGGGGCGTGGTCGTCACGCGGGTCCTCCGGCGGTGATGGTGGTGTCGCTTTCCTTGGCGGGATGCTGGGCGGAGTGCTCGGCAGGTCGCTCGGCGGTCTCCGGGCCGGCTTCCCGCTCCGTCGCCCGCGCCCGGGACAGGTAGGTGTAGGCGGAGGCGCGGGAGATGCCGAGCCGGGCGGCGACCTGCTCGACGGAGCGGCGCACGGCGAAGACACCGCGCGCGTCCAGGGAGCGGAACAGCTCCAGGCGCTGTGCCCGGTCGAGCTCCGCCCAGCTCTTGTCCTGGCGTGCCCGGTGGGTGTCCACGACGGCGTCGACCACGGCGTCGATGTCGTTGCCGAAGGTGGTGGTCGGCGGATCGGCGGGGGCGGCGGCGACACCCGCGAGCGCGCCGAGCAGGTCGTGGGCGCGGGTGACGGCACCGATGTCCAGATTGACGCAGAGGGCGCCGAAGGTGGTGCCCGTCGAGTCCCGCAGGAGCATCGTGGACGACTTCACCGGGGTGCCGTCCTGCGTGCGGGTCAGGTGGTTCAGCTCGTCGCCCGCGTCGTCGCCGTGGGCCGCCACCCGCATGCCGATCTCGCTCATCGCGCCGCCCACGGTCCGCCCGGTGACCGAGCCGGCGACGGCGACCACGGACTGCTCGGGCCGGCGGTAGTCGTGCAGGACGACTTCGCAGACGGGGCCGAAGGTCGCCGCGAGCCCGTCCACGACGGGACGCAACGCGGCCAGGATCGCGTCCCGCTCACCGTCCGGAGCCCGTTTCCCGTCCACGTCCGCCCCCCTGTCACCCGCCCCCACGCACTCCAGACTACGCGTCCAGCCCACTGGACGAACAGTCCACCCCGCGCGCCGCGCCGTTGTCGGTCCCCCGCGTTACGGTGCACGAAAACCACCCGATCACCAGGAGGTTCCCATGGCCTCGCGCCTCAACCCGTACCTCACCTTCGACGGCGACGCCCGGCAGGCGATGGAGTTCTACCAGGAGGTCTTCGGCGGCACGCTGGACCTCAACAGGTTCGGGGACTTCGGCCAGGCGGACACGCCCGACGCCGACAAGATCATGCACGCCATGCTGGAGACACCCGCCGGCTTCACGCTGATGGGCTCCGACAACCCACCGGGCATGGAGCTGGTGAAGGGCACCAACCATGCGGTGAGTCTCAGCGGCGAGGACGACGCCGAACTGCGCGGCTACTGGGCGAAGCTGTCCGAGGGCGGCTCGGTGTCCGTGCCGCTGGAGAAGCAGATGTGGGGCGACGTGTTCGGCATGTGCACCGACCGGTTCGGTGTCCCGTGGATGGTCAACATCTCGCAGCCGCAGGGCTGACCCGCCCGGCCCCCGGGGACGGCGAGGGGAGCGCCGCGCGTGGCCCGCGCGGCGCTCCCCGGACGTGCCGTGCGGACTACGGCGTCACACAGCCGACCGTGCCGGCGGGCAGGTTGTTGCCCGTCGAGGTGGCGGTGAAGCCGAAGGTTGTCGTGCCGTCGGCGGCGACGGTCCGGTTGTGATCCGCGTTCCTGACGGTGACCGTGCCGTCCGAGGCGGTGGACAGTGAGCCGTTCCAGACACTGTTGATCTTCGTGCCACTGCCCGGCTTCCACTGCACGGCCCAGCCGTTCAGCGGCTGCGTGCCGTGGTTCATGACCTCGACGGCGCCCTGGAAGCCGCCGCCCCAGGTGTTCACGATCTTGTAGACGGCCATGCAGGACCCGGTGTGCGTCGGGTCCGGGGCGGGCGTCGTCGGGGTCGGGCTCGGCGTGGTGCCGCCGTTGCGGATGCCCGTGACCTCGCCGTTTCCGCCGTCGAAGACGACGTCGGAGCAGGAGAAGAAGTTCTCCTGGCTGTCCGAGCGCACCCACTGGATGAAGATCACGGCGTCCCCGGAGCGGCCCGAGGGCAGCTTCAGGTCCCAGAGGTAGTGGCCGCCGTCGGTGCCGGGCGAGCCCGACTGGGCCGGGTTGGTGACGGTCTGGATGAGCTCCAGGTCGTCCCAGCCCAGCTCGGTGCTCGGCGAGTAGCCCGGCTTGGAGACGTACACCCGGAAGGAACCGGGGTGCGCCGCCCAGTTGCTGTACTTCACCTTCATGGTCGCGCCGGACGTCAGATGGGTCCGCGGCCAGTCGGAGCGGGCCATGTTGTAGGCACGGAAGTCGTACGGCGACCGGTCACCGGCGCTGCACAGCTTGCCGTCCGGCACATAACCGGCACCGCGTCCGCCCGCGTTGGAGTCCAGGACGGCGAACCAGTTGTAGAGCGCCGTGGCGCCGCTCTGGTTGACGGCGTCCCGGCACGCCGGGTTGGTCGGGTTCACGGCGCCGGTGCTGGTGATGGCGTCCAACTGGCACAGGTAGGTGCGCGAGCCGGGCATCATCGCCACCCCGTGCGCCTCGGCCTTGCCCTGGCCGAGCAGGGTCAGTCCGACCGCGCCGAGCAGTGTGGCCAGCACCGCCGCCAAGGAGATGAGCTTCGTGCGTAGTGACATGGGCTCTCCTGTCCCGAATGGATCAGTTCTGCGGTTCCGTGGTGCGCGTGCCCTCCCGTCCCGCGGCCGGTGGCCGCGGGCGAAGGCGTTGGAGCCCCCGCCCGTCCGGGGCGGCTCCCACCGGACGGACGGGGGTGTATGGGGGGTGTGGGCGGACGGATGCCGGTGGCCCGGTCAGGAGCCGGTGCAGCCCGGGGCCGGTGTGCCTGCGGTGCCGTTCGCGGTGAAGCCGAACGATGTGACGGCGCCCGGCGCGAGCGAGCCGTTGAAGGAGGTGTTGCGGACGGTGGCGCGGCCCTGCGACACGGTCAGGGAGCCGTTCCAGAGGTTGGTGATCGTGGCGCCGCCCAGGTCCCAGCCGACGGACCAGCCGGTGAGCGGGCCGGTGCCGGTGTTCTTGACGGTCACCTCGGCCTGGAACCCGCCGGACCAGGACGAGGTGGTCTTGAACTGGGCGGTGCAGGCCTTCTCGCCCGGCGTGGGACCGGGGTCCGGGTCCGGGTCGGGCTGCGCTCCGTAGGTCAGGCCGTGGCCGAACGGGAACAGCGGGGTCTTGCCGTCGCCGTCGTTGATGGGCTGCTGGGAGGCGCTGCGCATCCACGTCACCGGCAGCTTGCCGGTCGGGGCGTAATCGCCGAACAGCACGTCGGACACGCCGTTGCCCTCGGTGCCCGGCAGCCAGGCCGCCAGCAGGGCCTTCCAGTCGGGCAGCTGGGCGGCGATGTCCAGCGGGCGGCCGGACACCAGGACCACGACGACGGGCACGCCGCTCGCCTTCAGCTTGGCCAGCGTCGCCAGGTCCTCCTGGTCGAGGCCCATGCTGCCGGGGCGGTCGCCGCGCATCTCGGCGTACGGTGTCTCGCCGACGACGGCCACGGCGGCGGTGTAGCTGCCGTCGATGCCGTTGCCGTACCGGTCGTAGGTGACGCGGGAGGGGTCGGTGACGGTGGAGCGGATGCCCCGCAGGACGGTGGTGCCCTCGGTGACGGGCCCGCTGCGGCCCTGCCAGCCCAGCGTCCAGCCGCCGCTCTGGTTGCCGATGTCGTCGGCCGACTTGCCGGCGACGAACAGCTTCGCGTTCTTCGCCAGCGGCAGGATGCCGCCGTCGTTCTTCAGCAGCACCTGCGAGGCGCGCACGGCCTGCCGGGCGAGCGCCCGGTGCTCGGCGGAGCCGACCGTGGAGGTGTACGAGCGGTCCGTCAACGGCCGTTCGAACAGGCCGAGCTGGAACTTCTTGGTGAGGATGCGCCGGTTGGCGTCGTCGACGCGCGCGGTGCTGATCCGGCCCGCGTCCACCTCGCCGCGCAGCAGGGAGAGGAACTTCTTGTAGTCGTGCGGGACCATCACCATGTCGACGCCCGCGTTGACGGCGGTCCTGATCTCGGCGCCGGTGAAGCCGCTCTGCCCGTCGAGCTGGTCGACGGCCGCCCAGTCGGACACCACGAACCCGGAGAAGCCCAGCTCCCCCTTGAGCACGTCGGTGACCAGGTACTTGTGGGCGTGCGAGCGCACACCGTTCCAGCTGCTGTAGGAGAGCATCACCGAGCCGGCGCCCCGCCGCACGGCCTCCCGGAAGGGCGGCAGGTGGATCGCGCGCAGGTCCGCCTCGGACAGTTCGGTGTTGCCCTGGTCCACTCCCCCGGTGGTGCCGCCGTCGCCGAGGTAGTGCTTGGCGGTGGTGAGCACGGAGGCGGGGTCGGCGCCCAGGGTCGCGCCCTGCATGCCGGTGACGAACGTGGTCATCGAGGTGGGCAGTTCGGGCTTCTCGCCGAACGACTCGTAGGTGCGGCCCCACCGGTCGTTGCGCGCCACGCACAGGCAGGGCGCGAAGTCCCAGTCGATGCCGGTGCCGGCGATCTCCTCGGCGACCGCGCGCCCGATGCGCTGGACGAGCGCCGGGTCGCGGGTGGCGCCGAGGCCGATGTTGTGCGGGAAGAGCGTGGCGCCGCGTACCGCGTTGTGGCCGTGCACGGCGTCGATGCCGTAGATCATGGGGATGCCCAGCGGGGTGCCGAGCGCGGTCCGCTGGAGCGAGTCGTAGGTGTCGGCCCAGGTCTGCGCGTTGTTCGGGCTGACCGTCGAGTCACCGCCGGACAGCACCGAGCCGATGCGGTAGGTGGCGAGGTCGGACTGCGGGACCAGCGCGTCCTTCTCGATCTGCGTCATCTGGCCGAGCTTGTCGTCCAGCGTCATGCGGCCCAACAGGTCGTTGACGCGGTCGGCCACCGGCAGGGACGCGTTCTGGTAGGGGTGGACGGCGGCACGTTCGGCGGACGGCGCGGCGGCGGTCAGCCCGGTCAGGGCGAGGGCCGCGGCGCACAGCGCGGCCACGGCGGCCGGGCGGCGGACGGACGGCGTGAGACTCATGGGGAACGGCCTTTCCGAGGCGGTCCACGTCGGTGGTACTCCGGGACCCGCTCTGTCGGCGCGAGGGGAAGAGAGCGGGTCCCGAAGCGGTGGGGAGGCGGCGGGTGACGGTCCCGCCGCCTGGGTCACACGCTGGTGCAGGCGGTGCCGTTGAGGCTGAAGCCGCTCGGCTTCGCGAAGGTGCCGCTGTACGTGCCCTGGAAGCCGAACGTCTGGGTGCCGCCTGCGGCGATCCGGGCGGTGTGGGACACCGGGGTCGCCGTGACCGCACCCGAGGACGGCGTCACGGTGGCATTCCAGGCGCTGGTGACGCGCTGACCCGAGGGCAGCGTGAAGGCGAGCTTCCAGCCGTCGATCGGCGCCGTGCCGTTGTTCTTGACGGTGACGTTGGCCGTGTAGCCGCCCGACCAGACGTTCGTCGCGTAGCCCACCTCACAGGCCGCCGGGGTGCCGGGGCCGCCCGGGCCGGTCCCGCCGGTGTTGACGGTGGACGAGAAGGAGTTCACGGCGAGGCCCGCGCCGCCCTGCCAGGGCTCGAAGCCGGCCTGGACGCTCGTCAGGTACCAGTTGTTCTGGGCCATGCCCCGGGCGACGGTCGCGTTGATGAAGTCCTTCACGTCGAAGCTCCAGCTGGTGATGGCCGAGGGAGCGACGAAGGACAGCACGTCGTTGGAGCCGTTGCTGCCCGACCACACCTGCCAGGTGCGTCCGCCGACGGTGGCGGTGCCGACCTGCGAACCGATGGGCTGGATCGGGCCGACCCTGTTGAACCAGATCATGATCTCGGTCCGGTTCACGCCGTCGGTCTTGGGCGTCGGGTCCAGCCAGATGTCGTACGAGGCGTTGTAGACGGCGTTGCTGACGTAGCCGTAGGAGATGCTGGAGGGTGCGCTGGAGATGCTGCTGATCTGCACGGGGAGGTTGGTCCCCGGCGAGCAGTTGGTGTAGTGGCAGCCGTTGAAGATCGACGGGTACGACTTCGGGGCGCCGTTGGTGGGCACCGAGCCGTCGGCCTGCGTGAGTCGGAAGCCGGTGTCGGTCGCGGTGACGCACTGGGTCTCGCTGGTGCCCCAGCGGTTGTTCTGGACGACGTAGCGTCCCTGGATGGTGGTCGATCCGAACTGCTCGCAGATGGTGGTGTCCGCCTGGGCGGGCGCCGTCGCGGTCACCAGGGCCGCGACGGAGGCGAGAGCGGTGAGGATCGTGGCCAGCAGTCCGCGCAGGGCGCGGGTCTGACGCGGTAACGGTCGCATGCGGGGGACCTCTCCGGGAGGTTGCGGGTGGCACACCGGGTGGCAGCGCTCCCATCTCCCCACTGATGGGAGCGCTCCCATTTCCCGGCTCGGACGGGACTGTAGAAGGCGCCCATGTCCCTGACAACCCCATGCGCACCAATTGCATCGAACCAATTTCGAAGCCGCAGGTCACCGGGGGTGATCCACAACGCACTCGGCGTGATTGGGAGCGCTCCCGAAAGATTCGGTCACGCCGAGGCGCGGCGCACCAGCTCCGTGCGGAGGATGACGTGCCGCCAGGCGACCGCCGAATCCTCCATCTCCTCCAGCAGCAGCCGCACCATCGTCCGGCCGATCTCCTCCACCGGCTGACGGACCGTCGTCAGCTGCGGCTCGGTGTGCTCGGCCAGCTCGAAGTCGTCGAAGCCGATCACCGCGACGTCCTGGGGCACCCGGCGTCCGGCCGCGCGCAGCGCGCTGAGCGCGCCCGCGGCCATGGTGTCCGACGCGGCGAGCACGGCGTCGATCTTGGGGTCGCGCGCGATGAGTTCGGCGGTCGCCAGGCGCCCGCTGCGCTCGGTGAAGTCGCCCTCCACGATCCGGGACGGCCTGATCTCCACGCCCGCGCGCTCCAGGGCCTCGCGGTAGCCGCGCAGCCTGCACTGGGCGACGTACATGTCGAGCGGCCCGGTGACGGTCCCGATGGCCTTGCGCCCGGTGCTCAGCAGGTGGGTGACCGCGCTGCGGGCCCCGCCGGCGTTGTCCGCGTCGACGTAGGTCACGCTCTCGTCGCCCGAGCGCCGGCCGAGCATGACGGTGGGCAGGCCGGCCTCGGCGAGCATGTCGGGCAGCTGGTCCTTGGCGTGCACGGACATCAGCAGCACGCCGTCGACCCGGCCGCCGCGCGCGTACTCCACGAACCGCTGCCGTTCGATGTCCGTACGGACCAGGGTGAGCAGCAGTTGCACGCCCGTGTCGGTCAGCGCGTCGCCGACCGCGCCGACGACCGCCGAGAAGAACGGCTCGCCGAACTGCCGCCAGTCCGGCTCCGTCATCACCAGCGCGACGGCGTCCGCACGCCGCCCGGCCAGGGAGCGGGCGGCGAGGTTGGGCACGTAGCCCAGTTCCGCGATGGCGCGCTCCACGGCGCGGCGCGTCGTGTCGCGCACTCCGGCCGCGTTGTTGATGACGCGGGAGACGGTCCCCCGGCCGACTCCCGCGAGAGCGGCCACCTCCTCCAGCGTCGGTGTGCCCGGGCGCTGTCTGCTGCCCATGTCGACCTCCCCCACGAGATCACCCGATAGTAAGGGCAGGGCTCGCCGCTATCGACAGGTCTCGGACTGGTCTCTACCTGGCGGGCCCCCGGCACAGGGCTTTTGGCGGTCGCCGGGCGGGTCGTGGCGCGATTACGCCCGTGGGGTGAGCACCTCCTGGAGCAACGGTCCGTAGCGGCACACGAGTTCCCTCCGGTCGGCACGCAGCAGCGCCTCGTCGCCGGCCAGCCACAGCGCGTAGAGCAGCCCGGCGGCCATCGCGCCGGCGAGCCGGGAGCGGACGTCGGCGTCGGGTCCGGACAGCCGGGCGCGCAACGGCCGTACGAATGTGGTCTCGTGGCCGGCTTTGAGGCGCTCGGCGATCTGCGGCTCGCCGCTGCCGCGCACGAGGGCGAGGAAGATGTCGCGGGCGGAGCCGTCGAGGTCGACCAGCAGTTCCACGAGCTTCTCCCCGAGGTGCTCCAGCGGTACGTCGAGGAGGGGCTCGTCGTCGATGGTCAGGTGCATCGTCTCCAGGAACAGCAGTTCCTTGCTGCGGAAGTGGCGGATCACCAGCGCCGGGTCCGCCCCGGCGGCTGCCGCGATCTGGCGGACGGTGGTCCTGGCGAACCCCTGTTCCCGGAAGAGCCGGGTCGCTGCTGCGCGGATGGCTTCACGGGTGGTGGCACCGGTTCCGGTCTGCGGCATGCCGCCAGGATAGGAGCCGGGACGGCGCGTGCGGCCGGTGGGCCGAGGGGGGATCGCGTGTGGGGCCGGGGCGCCGGCGGCTCCGGGCGTGTGGAAATCAAGAAGATTGGTCAACATAGTTGACTCCGGGGCGGGACGGCCGCACATTACCTATCGGTAGAACCAAGCGGTAACCCCGCGTGCGGTTCGCCGGAGCCGCCCGTTCTGCGCTGTCCGAGCCCACGGCTCGACCGCCCGAGCCGACCCTTCCGACCGCTTGAGCCGCCCGTTTCCCGCACCCGGCGCACCGGGCCGGGGCACCGCCGTGCCCGCTCACGCTGCGCCGCGGCCGACAACAGAGAGCAGACGCCGATGCCCGCACTCCGCCATGTCATGACCGCGACAACAACGGCGGTGGCCTCCGTGGCCGCCCTCGCGCTCGCCGGACCCGCCGCGCACGCCACCACGACCCTCGACTACGTCGCCCTCGGCGACAGCTACAGCGCGGGCTCGGGCGTCCTGCCCGTCGACCTGACCTCGCCGCTGTGCCTGCGCTCGAAGGCGAACTACCCCAAGGTCGTCGCCTCGCGCACCGGCGCCCGGCTCACCGACGTCACCTGCGGTGCCGCGCAGACCAAGGACTTCACCGAGGCGCAGTACCCGGGCGTGCCGCCGCAGATCGAGGCGCTCCGCCAGGACACCGACCTGGTGACGCTCACGATCGGCGGCAACGACAACAACACCTTCATCGGCGCCATGCTCGCCTGCGGCACCGCCGGGCTCCTCACCGCGGGCCACGGCAGCCCGTGCAAGGACCGGTACGGCAGCTCCTTCGACGACAAGATCGACTCCAGTACGTATCCGGCGCTGAAGGCCGCCCTGGAGAAGGTCCGGGCGAAGTCGCCCAACGCCCGCGTGGCCGTGCTGGGTTATCCGTGGATCATGCCGGCCGCCGCCGACCCGTCCTGCTTCGCGAAGATGCCGATCGCCTCCGGGGACGTGCCGTACGTGCGGGCGATCCAGGCGCACCTCAACGCCGTGGTCGAACGCGCCGCCACCGAGACCGGCGCCACCTACGTGGACTTCTCCCGTACGTCGGACGGCCACGACGCGTGCAAGCCGAGCGGCACCCGGTGGATCGAGCCGCTGCTGTTCGGGCGGAACGTCGTGCCGGTCCACCCCAACGCGCTCGGTGAGGCGCGGATGGCCGAGCAGACGATGGACACGCTCGGCCTGGGCTGATCCGGTACCGGTCCGGACACCGGGCCGGAAGAGGAGCGCGGGGGGGGGGGGGGGGGGGGCCGGCCCGCGCGGGGGCGGGGGGGGGGGCGGGGGCGGCCCCCGCCGGCGGGCGCGCGCGGGAGGGGGGCGC